>NZ_ANOH01000366.1 GCF_000346505.1 Aporhodopirellula sallentina SM41 | reverse complement strand
AAGGAATATCTGTACCGGCATCATCCGATGGAGTTGTTCAAGAGTCCGACGCTCGATGAATACGCACCGCCGGGGCTGAGCGAAACGGACGCGAGGTTGCATTTCGAACAAGCCGCACGGGAACATCGCGACTTGGAAACAGAAAAGCTGCGGATGAAGTATCTGAAGAAGATGAAAACGATCGAAGGAAAGATCCGCACTGCGGAAGATCGCGTGGCGAGAGAAACCGACCAGTACGACGCGGCGAAGATGTCTTCGTTGATGTCATTCGGTGCCTCGGTGCTCGGCGCGTTCATGGGACGCAAACTCGCGAGCAGTCGGAACGTGTCCAAAATGTCAACGGCGGCGCGTGGCGCCACCAACGCGGCGAAACAACGTGGTGACGTGAAGCGGGCAGAGGAGGCGTTGGAGCGATATCGAATCGACATGCAAGACATGAATGATCGCCTCGAAGCTGAACTCGCCGATTTGACTCGTGAACTCGATGTCGAGAACCTCGAACTCGAAACGTTGGTGATTCCACCACGAAAAGGTGATCTGAAAATCAACGACCCGGTCATCGTCTGGACGCCGTGGCAGATGACTGAAGATGGCGAAGCAACGCCGCTGTTTTGATGTAACGCGTTCCTGTCAATTTCATCTTCACTGCCCTCTACCGAGAAGGTGTCCGTGGCTCAGTTATTGGTGCCATCAGCGTGAAACCCTCGGGCGACGTCCGCTCGAGGGGTGGAATCTTTTGCGTGAAAAATTTTTTTTGGCTGCTTTGATCTCACCTCTCGCCGTGGAACAGCGGCGCGGCGGCAGCCTCTTTTTCGCGGCCGATCGTGGCCGTTGCTTTCGATTTCCAAGATCAATTGATTCGCGGCGTGTACAAAAACACCGCGTTTTCCACGGCGATTGCGGCCTGTGGTCGCACGCGAAAGCGTGTTGGACGATTAGCCAGGGTGTGCGTCTGCGTCACTGTTGTGATTCGCGAAATCCGTCATGAAACCGTCCAATCGTGTACTTGCATGCTCAAGAAGTCGGTCGGCATGTGACGATGAATCCGGTTGTACGGGAATTTTCTGATTTTCGTATTGACTTGGTTCCAACGGAGGGGCCGAGCGGTATTCAATCGGCAGCAGGAATCGTATGGTGTTTCACGCAAGAACTCGCTCGACCAGAAAACACAGGTGGTTCGCGGCCGGAACGTTGGCATTCGTTCTGACGTGCCTTGGCGGTTCGATCGCGGTTGCGGATCGTCCCGATGCACCCGAGCTGCGTCAGGTACCGGTTCCCCGCGAACTCGTCGACCCGATCTCCACTCGATTGAATCTGCACTACCACGGGGAGGCAGGTGTCACGATCACCGCGGACGATCGGGGCCAAGGTGGCATCCTCGTCATGGCTCCGCCGTCGATGCAAAAGAAGATCGCCCAAGACGCCGCGGCGATGGTCAAACGGCTCGCTCCCAAGATGATGAACACGGGCGAGCCGGCTGATATGACCGTGCACCTGATTCACGTCAGTTGGCGGGAGGCCGAAGACACGTTGAAGGCTATCGCGGGCGGACAGGTTCCGGTGACTACCAGCCGCAACGGTGAACGGGCCTCGTTCCAAATCAGCTTGGGCAGTGGCGGGTCGATCACGCACGTCGAAGTCGATCGTCGTACCAATCAAGTTACTCTCACGGCGTTGCCTCATACGCATGCGATGTGGCAGAGCGTTCTGAGTGCGATTGATGCTCCGGTACGCTATGCGAACCAACAAACCGAAGTGATGCGATTGGTTAACGCCGAGGTCGCTCCGGTGCAGCGTGCGATCCGGTTGCTTCGCGGACTCGAACAGTCTGCGAGTTCGTCGCGTGACCGTCGAATCGGACGTCCGGCGAGTACCGGCAATAAGCCCGGCAGGACTTCGCCGCAGTTCCGTACCGCTGCCTTCCCGCAGAACCAAAACGGAGCCGAAGTAGAGGGAACGGAATCAGCCGACGTCGCGGCATCGGATTCGCTCGATGTGACCGACGGTGGCGTGATTGGCGATACCGAAATTCAAATCGTGCCTGATTCGGGTTTGATCATCATTAAAGGTGCCAAACGCGATGTTGAGCGTATCAAAGAAGTGATCGCCGAGATCGAAGAGCAGGCGAAAATTACCCAGCCTGAAGTCGAAGTGCGTCAACTGAAGCACGCCGATTCGAATGCTGTCGCGACGCTGCTCGCACAGCTCTACGAGGACGTGCTGTCTGCTCGGCAAGGCGACGTCAGCATCACATCGCTCGACGCACCCAACGCGTTGTTGCTGATCGGTCGCGCCGAAGCGATCAAAGCGGTGCTTGACCTGGTAGACAAAATCGACCAGCCGATCCCCGACACCGATCGTCTGCGAGTGTTCCGCCTGAAGCACGCATCGGCCAACGATGCCGAAGCGACCATTCGGGAATTCTTTACCTCGATCCCGGGCGAAGATTCCGATCCGCGTCCAGGGCTGGGGAATCGTGTTCGCATCACCGCGGACTTCCGAACAAACTCTCTCGTTGTTGCCGCATCGCCACGTGATATGAGCGAAGTAACGCGACTGATCGAGCAGCTCGACGTTCGTCAAACAGAATCCGCAAGCCAAATCCGAATCTTCCCACTGCGTAACGCACGTGCGGAAGACCTCGCACCTGTTTTGCAAGACGCGATCAGTGCTGAGCCGGAAAACGTTCCCGATGACACCACACCCAAGTCGTCGTCGCTATCGATCGTTTCGCTCGGTAACCCAGGCAACCCGGTTCTGGATTCAGGAATTCTCTCCGGTGCCGTCGTGACCGCGGACAACAACGCGAACGCGATCGTGGTACGTGCTCCTAGTGAAGGGATGCCGTTGATTGCTGAATTGATCCGGCAGCTCGACCAAGCCCCCGGAATCGACTCGTTGGTGAAGGTCTTTACGATCGAGAACAGCGACGCGGCTCAGTTGACGACTGCATTGCAGAACCTCTTCGGAGACGACGCGAGTTCGACCGGTACGAGTATCGGTGCCGGCAACCAAGCAGGGCTGCCGTCATTGTCGGCCGCCGACAGTGCTCTCGTGCCTCTGCGGTTCTCGACCGATGCTCGAACGAACAGCATCATCGCGAGCGGATCAGCGGAAGACCTCGAGGTTGTCGAGAGTATCCTGTTGCGTCTGGACAGTGCCGGGTTCGCTGAACGGATTACGGAAGTGATCTGGTTGAAGCATCAACTTGCTATCAACATTGCAACCGCCATCCAAGAGTACGTCGCATCGCGTCAGCAATCGCAGAACATCATTCCTCAGTTGCAACAAGGTCTCGGACCGTATGACTTGCCCGATCGTGATTTGGTCGTTGTCGCCGAAGGTCAAACCAACAGTCTCTTGCTGAGCGTTTCGCCTCGGATGTATGAGGAAGTGCGTCAGTTGATCGATCGGCTCGACCGCCGTCCACCGATGGTGCTCATCAAGACGTTGATTGCGGAAGTCGTCCTTTCCGATGGTTTCGAGCTCGGTGGTGAGTTTGGTTTGCAGGACTCGATCTTGTTTGATCGTGGCGTGCCTGGCACAGCGTCTGACCCAGGTTTTGATTTCAATGATGCGGGAACGCCTAACCAAAACACGTACGCTCAGGAAACACTCGCTTCTCGTGGTGTGACCACGTTCGGCGTTGCCCAGAGTGTGCTGGACTCGACTAACAATGGTGGTTTCGTGTTCTCCGCGGCGAGCGAATCGATCAGCCTGTTCCTTCGAACGCTGCAAACCGCAGATCGTTTGCAGATCCTTAGCCGTCCGGAAGTCATGACCGCCGACAACACCGAAGGTTTCGTCCAGGTGGGGCAGAACTTCCCGCGTCCGACCGAGATTTCGCAGTCCGCTCAAGGCCAAACCCTGATCGGTATTGAAGACGTCGACATCGGGATCATCCTCCGTGTCACCCCGCGAGTGGGTGCGGACGGTCTGATCATGATGGACATCGATGCGACCCGTTCGGCGATCAACAACACCGTCGGTCAGAACATTGGTTTCGACAACAACAACAACCCGATCTTTGTTCCTGCGATCGACACGACCACGGCTCAAGCGACCGTGACCGCGTTCGACGGACAGACGGTTGTCTTTGGCGGACTGATTACCAAACGCCGCGAAAACTTCACTCGCCGCGTGCCGTATCTCGCCGACGTGCCGTTGTTAGGGACATTCTTCAAATATGACCGCGAGCAAGAGCGTCGTACGGAACTGCTCGTCGTGATGACGCCTGTTTTGGTCACCGGTAACGAAGACCTCGAGTACGTCAAACAAATCGAGTCAAGCCGCATGAGTTGGTGCTTGGCCGACGTGGTGGAAGCTCACGGTGACGTGGGTCTGTCCGGTGGATACGGTTTGTGGGGACCTGCAATTGGCCCAACGATTTATCCTGACGTGCATCCAACCGTTGACGTGTTCCCAGCCGCTGACATGCCGAAACACTCAGCCGTTCGCGGTGGTGTGCCGGCTTACCATGAAAGCAGTTACGACGGTCAAATCGTACCGCCGGCAGCCAGCGGCATCGAACTCGCTCCCGGTGAATCGATCATCTCGGACGACGGGATGTTGGGATCAGACTACTACGCACCGGCGTCGGACAGCGGTATGGGACAACCATCCGTGTCCGGTAGTGAACTGCCCGCACCGATGCCCGAGTTGCAGGCTCCTGCGTCCGGTATTCAGGGCAGCGGAATCCCTGGAGCGGAGGCGTTGCCGGCACCGGTTCAGCAAGCCTTGCCGTCGATCCCCGCGACCGGTGCATCGGCAAACGTGCCGCCCAAACAGGGCGTCATGAAAACAATCTCAACCGGCCAACCTTCGTCCGAGACTTCTAAGAGCCAGCCAGGTCGTTGGTCGAGTTTCAATGGTAAGCTGGGCTCGTTCATCTCAGGGAAGAAGTAACCACCATGAAGAATCAAACTCTCGCCATTGCGTTTTTGGCTAGCACCGTTGGTGCCATGGCCGGTGGTTGTTCGACCTTCCAAAAGAAGGACGAGTCGCTGCTATCCTCGACTCCGAAAAAGAGCCTGCTCGAGCGGATGCCGTGGTCCAAAGATGACGACGCGATGCCAGAGCCGTATCCGAATCCGGTGAAACTCGCGTCCACTTGGGTGCCCGACACCCTCACGCAGACCGGGCGTATCCCGACACGTGGCTTCGGCGCACGGGTGTTTTTCTACGATGAGAAATCCCGCGCCGTGCCGGTCGAAGGAACGCTCACGGTGGTTGGGTTTGACGAAACTGAAACGCGTGAAGACGGAACGCCCGTCGTCAAACGTTACGAGTTCACGCCGGAACAGTTCACGCGGCACTTCAGCCAATCGGATCTCGGGGCGTCCTACAGCGTTTGGATTCCTTGGGACGCGGTTGGTGGCAAACAGACGCGAGTCTCTTTGGTCGCTTCGTTCAAAACGAAAGAGGGCAAAGTCGTTCAGGGCACGCCAACGAAAGTGTTGTTGCCTGGGAAGAAGGAGAGTGCGGAGGCGACTCTGGCACAACGATACGCTCCTGAGTATCGCGAATGGAAGGTCGCCGCCGCTGGCAATTCGAAACCCAATAGTGGTTTGACAACGACGACGATTCAACGTAGTTCGCCGGCCGCTCGCTCGATTCCAGAATCCTCGACCGCGCCGTCTTACACGCCGCCGTGGAGTGTTGCGACGATGAAGACGACGACCGGTTTTGATGTTTCCATGAAACCTGATTCGGGAATGCCCGCGGAAGGCAACAGCGGAACCGCAGCAATGCCGGCGAGCTCGAAAATCAATCGGTAAGACGATTTATTGTTCGAGGTTGCGGTAGTGGATCTTGTATAGGATCCCGCGGCATGAGGATATTTAACAAGATCCACGGCCGGACAGGAGAGCTAACCTAAAACCAATTGCCACGGTTGCGAAGCCTAGTTTCGCAACCGTGGTATTTTATTGGCTGGTTCAGTCCGCAAGGTCAAATCGGCTGAGGGCACGCAGGAGAGCCAACGTTGCTTCGGTTTCTTCGATGACGATGTGATCGGCGCCGAGACGTTGCAATTTCGTGACGCTGGCTTGATACCGGCATCGAACGATCAACTTCGTGGTCTGGTTGATGCGTCGTATCTCCCTGACGATCTTGACCGCGGTACCATCTTGCGGGACGCAGACGATGCACAGGGGACAATCGCTGACTCCGGCGAGTCGCAGGATTTGTCCGTCGCTGGCGTCGCCCACAACAGTATGAAAGCCGGCTTGTGCGTACGGTTGCAGGTTAATTGGGCTGAGGTCGATCAAGCAGACCTCTTTGCCCATCGTCTCAAGTTGTGAGGTCAACCGTCCGCCGATCGGGCCGGCGCCGATGATCGTCGCACGCTCGTTGGCCGTGGGAGAGGGGCTCGCGTCAATGACGAGTTCCTCCGTGCTCTTGGACAAGCTGCACAATCTCAACCCGGCTTGCATGAGCGGGGGGGTTAGAAGCAAAGAGCCGACGGCGACCGCGACGACGCGTTGGTATTCGATCTCGTCAAGCACCTCGGATTTCAGGCCGAGTAAGACGAGCACGAACGCGAACTCACCAACCTGTGCCAATCCGAGGCCCATGCCGACGGCGTGCCAAAATTCGAGTCCGGTCAGCCGCAGCGCGACGGCCGCGGCGGCTGCTTTTAGCAAGAGGACGCCGAACAGTGACCCGAAGATTGTAAGAGGCTCGACGCCATACAACCGTGGATCAAAGATCAACCCGAGGCCGATGAAAAATACCGCGGCGAACGTTTCACGAAACGGCAACACCAACGCATCGATTTGGTGAGTCCATCGGTTGCCGTTGAAAATCAGACCGGCGGCAAAGGCTCCGACTGCCGGCGGCAGTCCGACCGAGTGCGCGGAGAAGGTAACGCCGGCGAGTGAAACGATCGTAAAGAGAATGATCAGTTCAGGGCTGCGATAACCTGCGAAAAAGGGAATAATCCACTGCGACAACGCCGTCCTTAGCAGTGTGATGACACAGATGAATGCGATCGAGGTCGCGGTCAACGTCACATAGTCACGAAGTCCCGGTGCGCCGTCGACTCCGGTGAGAAGCGGCACGAGGAGTAGCAACGGCACGAGAGCTGCGTCTTGAAACAGCAGGATTGCGAACGCACGCCGGCCGTGCGTTGTTCGGGATTGCCCCGATTCCGATAAGGCTTTGAAGACCAAGACGGTACTGCTGAACGTCAACGCCGATGCGATCAGGACGGCAGGTTCCCACGCCATGCCAATTCCGCACAGCAGCAGTGAAATCGGAACGCCAACCAGCGTCATTTGGGTGATGCCACCGAGCACAAACTTGCCGCCCATTCGGGAGAGATCGTCGAGCGAGAACTCAACACCGATCGAAAACAGCAGCAAGAACACACCGGCTTCAGCAAAATGCTCGAGTTGATGATCGTGGTCGGCGATCCATCCCAATCCACCGTGCCCCAAGAGGGCACCCACGACCAGATATCCAATCAGCACCGAACAGCGCAACCATCGACACGCGAGAGCGGCCAGCAGCCCCGCGGTCAGGATAATCAATAGGTCATGAATGAGTGATTGCGTCATAAATGGAATTTAGGTCATCGCGGAGCTTCCCGCCATGTGTGCCCGTTTGTGATAGCGATGTGCAAAACGTCAAAGGGAAGGAAAGACCGATCGTCGCGAGGCAAATCGGTCACGTCATGTCGTCACATGCGTGCGGATGGGATGTGTCGAAAACGCACGACATCGATGCCAAGGCCGCATGAGTCTTGCGTCAACGCGCGGCGGTCGTGAAGGCATAACGCGAAGGATTCTTCGTATTCAGTTGAGCAGATTGATGGAGCCGGGCGGTACGCGGTCGCTGCGGAATGAACGGGCGTGCTGCGGTATGTGCTTTGCGTTTCCAGCGAGATCACAGAGTCTTTGGTCTCTCATCCCCGCCTATCCCCGCTGCCTCCCATGTTTCGCCTTGACTCCCCACATCGTGATGGTTCGTTTCTCAGTCGTGAAATTGTCCACCTAGTGGGGCTCGCGTGTTTGTGCTGCGCGGGCATGCTCTTCTCGCATGACGTTCAGGCGGAGGTTTCACCGCAAACCGACTCTACGTTCCGCAATGAACAGACGAACGCAACGTCAGGCACCAATACAGTCCAGATGGAAGTGTTCCTGCGGGGCGACGTAGCCTCGGCGACGGACGTGCGAGCGTATGTTGCCGATCTTCGCGACCGGACAACCGGTTTGGAAGTAATCGTGCATGACGTGGTCAAAGACCGCAGCTCTCTCGTTCGATTGTACCAATTGACGAAACGGGCAGGCCGCGACAAGCCCGTCGTGCCCGCGTTTCACTGCTGCGATCGTATGTACTTTGGTTTCGAGGGGAAGTCCGTCAGTGGTCCCGCGGTCGAGGCGTTGTTCACTGCCGATGTCTACACTCGATCGACCTGTCCACGATGCGGCGAGGCAAAGATCTTTCTCAAGTCGTTGCAGAAGCGTTGGCCGGCGGTTCGTTTTCGCATCCATGAAATCACGGGCGACGAATCGGCTCGATTGCGATGGGAGGCGTTGTGCCGAGGCAGCGGTTCTGCACCGGGGCTGCCGCTGATTGATTTCGGACGGAGCGTGATCATCGGGTACCAGGGTGATCAGGTCACCGGGCGCCAGATCGAAGATCTCATTCGCAAGAAGGCCCGGATTGAAAACTTGCGCCGCATCCCCGCGCCGGCCAAGGAAGACCTCGGAGGGTTGCCCTTGCTCGGTGTCTGTCCGACGTTGTTCGGCGTGGGATTCCTACAAGATGCGGGGGCGACGAAGGTCCCGGAGCAAGTAAGCGAACAGCAGACTAGAGACGAGCAGGTAATCGGCGGAGAGGTTCTTTCCGAAGAAGAGTTCGATTTTGATCTCGACGATTTAGCTCTTCCCGAGGAGGCGAGCGCATCGGAAACGGGGGAGGCGGGGCTCGAGGAACCGGTTGAGAATGCCGCCGAAATCGAATCGATTGAGGTTCCGGTCTTTGGCGAGCTACGGGTACGAGATCTCGGAATGCCCCTGTTTTCTTTTCTCGTTGGCCTCGTCGACGGGTTCAATCCGTGTGCGATGTGGGTGCTGGTCTTTCTGTTGTCCGTGCTCGTCAATATCAAGGACCGTCGCAAGATTATCTTGATCGCCGGGACGTTTGTTTTGGTCAGCGGGATAGCCTACTACGCATTCATGGCGGCATGGTTGAGTTTGTTTCTGTTCATCGGAATCGCACGGCCGGTGCAAATCGCCTTGGGGGCATTGGCGATTTTCATCGGCGTGATCAACGTGAAAGACTTCTTCGCGTTTAAGAAGGGTATTTCGCTCTCCATCCCGGAAAGTCAAAAGCCGGGTTTGTATCGCCGGGTGCGAAAGATCGTGGAGGCCAAGTATTTAACCGCTGCGGTCAGCGGTGCGGTAGCGCTCGCGGTGATCGTCAACATGGTCGAATTGTTATGCACGGCCGGGCTGCCCGCGTTGTACACACAAGTCTTGACGTTGCAGGAGTTGCCAGCCTGGCAGAACCACCTGTATTTGTTGATCTACATTCTCGCGTACATGCTCGACGACCTCGTCCTACTATCGATCGTGGTCATTACGCTTTCGCATCGAAAGCTACAGGAACGCGAAGGACGTTGGCTCAAACTGCTTAGCGGCGTTGTTATTTTGGCCCTGGGGCTTTGCATGTTGTTCCGACCGGAATGGTTGCAACTGGGACAGTAGCCGTTGCCACGCAGTTGCCCGCCGACAAGATCGCGACAACGCTGATGAGCAAACTGATTTAACGGAAGTGACTCCCACGTAGCTCGGTTTTTAAGACCGAGCGCAAGGCCGAGCCCAACCCACACACGAAATCACCATCACAACCACCTCGAGCCTCCGCCTGAACCCGGGGTGGCGTATGTTGCATGGTCGGTCGCACGCCGACTCGCAAAACGACCATCGGCCGATTGTCTCGATCCGGCGTTTTGCGGACGTGTTAGGTCATTTCAGCAACGAACCGTACGTAATCGGTTGCCGATACGATTCCGACGAGCTGTTTGTCATGACTGACGACAGGCACGTGATGCAGTTGATGTTTGATCATCATCTGTGCGACTTCGCGGACGGAGTCATTTTGCGTTGCCACGACCGTTGCGTCGGACATCACGCTTGAGACCGCGTCGTCGCCGAGGCATTCGCGAATCAGGTCGACGATGAGATAGCTTTCATCGTAGATCGCCATGTCGGCTTGGAGCGTCTGTTCGGCATCGCGAATCATACGCAACATGTCGCTGACGGTGAGAATGCCCGTGAGGCAGTTTTCTTCGTCGATCACCGGGAGCGCCGAGAGATGGTTTTCACTCATCTTTTCGACGGCCTCTTCGATGGTGTCGGTTTCGGCAACCGAAATCGGAGCACGTCTCATGAAACTGTGGAGAGGGACCTGCTGGTCAGATTGCAGAGTGTTCATGGTCTTTCCTCGTTTAAGATTGACGGACGACCTCATGCACCCCGGGTGCAGATGATCAGGTCAATGAGGATGCAAAACATATGCCCCGCACATCGCAAAAAGCATACGTTCCGAATATTCGAGCCACGCAATCAATAACCACCGACGCGGTGACTCGCGCGTGACACATCGCACTTATGTTGTGACGAGTGAACGCAATTGCACACGTAAGGTATGCGGCGTGTCCGAGTTCAACGTGAGCGAGCGAACTTCGCACTACTTCATTCATGCGGCATAAAGTCGCGAGGTCTGGTCAGAAGAGATCGGTGGGATATCCGAACTGAAACGCAAAAAGCGACAAAGAGCAACGATGAGTCTGGCGACGGTTTAGTATTTGGCACTGCGTTTTTGGGTCGCAGGTTTGGAAGTGTCGACCAAAGAGCAGGTTTTGTTTTGTGATATAGGTAACTTGATTGGTGCGCCATTGACAGTTGTGAACGGATGATTCGCCTAGTCACATGTTCGCTATGAGTGGCGTGCGATCTGACCTTGGCACATTGGTTGCGTCGTTCGCGGCAAGATGAGTTCCCCTAGAAGAATGTGGTGCCTTGTCAGACACATCGGGCGTCGACTTCGCCTGGAACTTATTGCTCGGATAGTTGCCGAACTTGTTTGGTAGGGATCGCATACGGCGCATATTGCCGCGATCTTCTAGCGTTGTTTGCCACGGGAGCACTTTTCTCATGAGTCGTTGCGCGGAAGACTTAGGTCCAACGCACATCGCAACGCATCTTTTAACAAACACGGGGATCGTTCATGTTCACAATGCTTGAGTCGCCACCGCAGTTATCTGCACCTCCGCTCGCAAAGCCGCGACCGACCGACGCGGTCGTTGAGCAATTGCATCGGGCGCTCGCGGAGTCGAAGCGGTGTGGATTACGGGGAGCACGGTGTCGGTTCGATGCCGGTGTCGCGACTCTCCACGGAACCGTCGAATCGTTCTATCTCAAACAACTCGCCCAGGAGATCGTGCGACGGGTACCGGCCGTGAAGGCGATTCGCAATCACTTGCGTGTTCCCACGATTTGAGACGACGCGGCGGACATGTGCGAGCGCGACAATTCGGTAGAGACACGAGCGGTATCGCACGAAATGGCCTCCTGCGGACGTGATTCTTCATTGGTATCTCGTTTGCAATCGATCCGTATGTTCACCCCCATGGAATTCGGAGTCGATCATGCGTGTCCTTCTGGCCAACGACGCTTCTAAACACTCTCAGGCAGCGGCAGAGTACTTGCTTGCCATGCCGTTTCGCAGACCGATCGATCTGGAGATCGTTTCGGCCGTGACTCCTCCTTCGAGTATCGATCCGGGTGCGGAGGGAATTGCGGAAGACCTATCTGACTTTCTCAATGAAGAAAGCGAAATCGCCAAGGCACGCGTTGAGAAGACGGCGGCGAAGTTGTGCGGACCTGTCCACAGCATTCGCACACATGTGCCGATCGGGCAACCCGCCAATGAAGTCCTCGCGGCGGCGGAGCACTGTGATGTCGACCTCGTGGTGCTCGGTGCAGTCGGGCATTCGGCGCTCGATCGTGTTCTGCTCGGTAGTGTTTCGGACTACGTGGCGACGCATGGCGAGACGACCACGTTGGTCGTGCGACCACGTCGCGATTCGGAGATCCCTCCCAAGCTCGAGCGGATCGTGATCGCGTTATCGGGAAGTGAAGAAGACCAGCGGATGATAGATTGCCTGAAGCAGTTTCAGTTGCACTCGAGCATCGAGGTGCATTTGGTGCGTGTGTTGAGGTTGGACACGTTCTACCGTCAGGACATTCGTCGCAGGGCGTCGAAGTTCTGGCAGGGTTACGTCGATCACGCGCAAGCCCAGATTCTGGCGTTGGAAACGCAGCTTCAATCGATCGGGCTGACCACGGAAACGCATCTCGTCGAAGCCGAACATGTGGGCGACGCACTGATCGACTATGCGGAAACGCACGGGTGCGACTTGATCGTGACCGGTGACAGTGACAGTGGAATCTTGACCCGCGTTTTCATCGGCAGCACGTCGCGGTACGTTCTTCGTCATGCTCAGTGCAGTGTCTTGATCGTTCGCAACAAAGAAGACAGGGCGCGGGACTCAAACGTGACGCTGGATCAACGTGCGGTGGTGGGAGCGAACGTGTCCGGTTGAGTGATCCTGCGCCCCGATAGAACATTCTCTGCTGAGCACGATCGGCGCGAGGATTGCAATGCGGCATCTCAGGAAGATTCCGTGGAGTTGTGCCTCTCGCTGAATTGAGGTGTGAGCGTGGAAATGCAAAGTTTGACTCGATCGGTTCAGTCGAGCTCTTTGGAAGACGGAAACATCGATTCGATTCGTAACTATCACCGGTGTTCAGCATCGGAGGTAGCGAACGAGTGGCAAACCTCGCTCGAACGAGGACTGTCGACCGCCGATGTCGAACAGCGTCTGCAACACTATGGTCCGAACCGTTTGCAGGGCGGCAAGGATGTACGCTGGTACGAGGTTCTGCGGCGTCAGTTCGTGGACGTGCTGATTGCGATCCTGTTGGTTGCTGCGGTTGTGTCTCTCGCTGTTGGTGAGTTCGCTGATGCGGTCACCATCTTTGCCATCGTGATCCTTAACGGGGCACTCGGGTTCGTTCAGGAATGGAAAGCCGAACGGTCTTTGGTCGCCCTTCGGGAGATGTTGACGCCGACGTGCCGAGTGATTCGCGATGGAAACGAGCAGACCGTAGACGCGAACACGTTGGTTCCAGGAGATATCGTTCTGTTCGAATCCGGCGATCGAATTGCGGCAGATTTGCGAATCGCCGAGAGCAGTCATCTGCGTGTCGATGAATCGGCGTTGACCGGCGAATCTGTTTCCGTGTCCAAAAGCTCGGCAACGATTGACCATGACGTTGCTCTGGCGGAGCGATCCAACATGGCATGGATGGGGACGGCGGTGACGCACGGTCGTGGCATCGGGATCGTTGTCGGAACAGGCGGCAACAGCGAATTCGGCAGAATCGCGTCACTGACCGAAGGAATCGCGAGCGACACGACCCCGCTGCAACAGAAGCTCGCGGTGTTGGGACGGTATCTCGGGTTTGTGGCGGTTGGCATTTCCTTTGTGGTTGCCTTGACCGGATGGATGTTGGGGAAACCTCTGTTGGAGATGTTTCTCACGGGCGTTTCGCTTGCGGTGGCGGTCGTTCCTGAGGGTTTGCCGGCCGTGGTAACGTTGACGCTGGCGCTCGGCGTGCGATCGATGGTTCGGCGGAAGGCGTTGCTGCGAAGGCTTCGCGCGGCGGAGGGCCTCGGTGCCGCGACGGTGGTCTGCACCGATAAGACCGGAACGTTGACACAGAATCAAATGACCGTGCAGCGGATCTGGCAATTCGGCCGGGAAGTCGACGTCACCGGTGTTGGTTATGATCCGCTGGGACATTTTGAGGTTAGCGGAGAGCGGATCGATTACCGTCATGATCTGCCGTTGCAGGAGCTGCTGCGTTCGGCGGTACTTTGCAACCACGGGACGGTTCGGCGGGAGGACGGTGTTTGGAAACACTACGGTGAGCCCACCGAATGTGCGTTGATCGTTGCGGCATTGAAAGCTTGGATGGATATCGACGGCGTGTCCCGGTTGGTGAACGAGTTCGCGTTTGACTCGACTCGCAAACGCATGTCCGTCATCGAGCAGGTCGGGGATAATTGGATCGCGCACGTGAAGGGGGCTCCGGAGGTAATCCTGCCACGGTGTTCGCATCTCCTCGAGGGAGGCGGCGGGGCGCCGGCCCGCATTCGCGAGATGTCGGATTCCGATCGGAACCAAGTCGCAGAGGCAGTCGAATCAATTGCTTCGTCGGGATTGCGAACATTGGCGATTGCTAGACGAAACCTCGGCCACGATCATGCGTGCGACGCGGACGAGGTGGAGCAATCGCTGACGTTGTTGGGCGTCGTGGGAATGATGGACCCGCCACGTCCGGAGGTGGCCGATGCGGTTGCGTTGGCGGGCACGGCGGGAATACGCGTCGTGATGATTACCGGAGACTCCGCCGCGACGGCACTCGCGATCGCACGCAAGATCGGGTTACCGAGCGAGACGGCTCTCGTGGGCAGCCAGTTGGATGGGATCAGTGATGCGGAATTGTCTGAAAGAATCCGAGGTGACGTGCTTTTCGCGCGGACAACGCCCGAACAGAAGCTGCGAATCGTCAACGCTTTTCAGGCTCAGGGACACATCGTCGGAATGACCGGTGACGGCGTGAACGATGCTCCCGCGTTGAAGAAGGCCGACATCGGAATCGCGATGGGAGAACGTGGGACTGATGTTGCCAAAGGAGCGGCCGATATCGTTTTGACGGATGACAATTTCAGCTCCATCATTGGAGCGGTCGAAGAGGGGCGGCGGCAGTACGACAACATCCAGAAATTTGTACGTTATCTACTCTCGTCGAACACGGGCGAGGTGGTCGCGATCTTTCTCAACATCGTGATGGGTGGCCCTTTGTTGTTTCTGCCGGTGCAGATCCTTTGGATGAATCTCGTGACGGATGGACTGACCGCGG
>NZ_ANOH01000365.1 GCF_000346505.1 Aporhodopirellula sallentina SM41 | reverse complement strand
CCGATAAAGTAGTAAAGTGGCGTCTTCCACGTCTTTTGAACCCAGCCGTGAACGGTCGTGACCATCTGCATCGGATGTTTGCGGCCGAGCATCAGTCCAAGCAGATTGCTTTTGTAGTCGTGTCCGTGCCAGATCGCAGGTTGATAACGCTCGATTAACTCGCGAAGTCGCGTAACGATCTTGAAATCCGTGATGCCAAAATCATCGACCGCTTCCAGCGGCGCGCTGCGGACCGCCGCACGTTTGCTGATCACCGAAAACCCATTGTCACGTGGATCACGCAAATAAACACAGACGGACCGATATCCCAATTCGTTCAAAAACCGAGGAGAGTTTAATATCGTTTTATCCGGCCCGCCGCCCGTGCCGCTGACGACTCGCACGTGCATCACCAGGGGTGCATCCTCAATCGACGCAGAATTCGATTTCATCACAATCAAGTGTCACTCATCTCTTGGTGTAATGGCACGCAAAATGAAACATTGAGAAGGAGGTTCGATCTCGTGAAGTATGGCCGCTAACGTAGCTAAGACTTGAATGGTCAACATCAGACGACCTTTTGGGCCACTCAGAATCGTCCGAATCGCGACAATCGCAAAATTTGGACCTGTTGCGTTGAGTCTACTCAATCGGATTAGGTTATCAGGCCGATATTAAAGCAACATGCTGCATTGTGTTGTAGCGTTTCGGGTTCGGAACCCACCTTACCGAAATTGCGATGTTTTTCTCATGTTTTCATCTTCAATAAGCACGAACTCGATACATTGCGACACATTCCCACTGATCTCGTCCGAATTCGAGTGCGGAAGTTTCTGCAAGGAAATCGATTCAGACGTATTCAAATCCCTGATCGAAGCTGCCTGCTCCGCTCCTTCTGCCGACAACAATCAACCATGGAAGTTTAGTACGTCCAACAGCGGAATTGATGTTTACTGCGATTTGAGGAGGCGACTGCCGTCCGATGTCGACGGCATGTTTGATCTGCTTTCACTCGGAGCGGTCATCGAGAACATCTGCCTGAGCCTTGCCCGCATTTCTCAAGGGGCACGTGTTCGTCTCGCTGATGCAAACAATGACTCGTTCTCGCAAGCAGATGAGCCTATTCGACACGTCGCGACAATCGAATTCACCGACCAAACAGCGGAAAACAGCGAACATGGCCTAGCCGACTTCATCGCAAGCCGCTGCACAACGCGAACGCCTTTCTCGTCAGCAATCATTCCGTCTGACCAGCTCGCCCAAATTTCTTCGGCTGCGATTTGTGACCCGCAGATCCATCTACATTGGGAAAACGAACCTGCCCGAATCCGAAAGGTCGCTTCGATGATCGCGTTGTCCGACAGCCTCCGATTTCGGTATCGCGACTTCCACGAAGAGTTGCATCGCCAGTTGCGTTTGACCCGAAACCATGCCGAACAAACACGCGATGGGTTGGACTATCGCACGCTCGGCTTACCACCTGGAGCCAAATGTGTACTGCGACTACTGCGCCCTTGGAGAACGATGGCCTTCCTGAACCAACTCGGAATGGCGAGCCTCCTGTCACTTCCATCTATCCGTCTGGTGCGTTGCAGCGGTGCGATCGGGTTTGTCTTCGTGAAAGATCGAACGCCCGAATCCATGATTGCCGGCGGACGTGCCCTGCAGCGAATTTGGCTGCAAGCGACAAAAATGAATCTGGCGTTTCAGCCGCTAGGTAGCTTGCCAATCTTTCTCGCCAACGAATCCATGCCACGCGAACTGCAGCCAACTGTGGACCGTGTCCGCGCGAAGGCGGATGCTTTACTTCCCTCCACGGAAGGATTCCTGCAGATGGCATTTCGAATTGGCAACACCAAACACAGCACCAACACGCGTTCCCTGCGACGGACTGCAGAAGAAGTGACTTTCCTGGCAAATCCAACCAAGTGATCCATCCATGTCAACGCATTCCCTAGACGTTTTCGCGTCACCGCACGCGTCACCCGTGCCAGTTGTGGTTCCGACAAACGGTCACCCTACCGGCTGGACGTACGAAGAAGCCTTCGGCCGCAACACTGGCTTGATCTCCAAAGAGGACCAACAAAAACTGCGAGAGTGTCGCGTGGCGATTCCCGGGATGGGCGGCGTGGGAGGCGTGCACTTGGTGACGCTCGCTAGACTCGGTGTCGGAGCTTTCAGTATCGCCGATCGCGATGAATTCAGCGTCGCCAACTTCAATCGCCAGTACGGAGCCAAACTCCAGTCCGTGGGCGCGCGCAAGGCACAAACGATGGCGGCGAACGCGAGGGCGATCAATCCAGATCTTGACCTCAGCGTGATATCCGATCGTGTGACGCAAGACAATGTCGATCAATTTCTGTCCGAAGCCGACGTCTTGATCGACGGCGTGGACTTCTTCTCGATCGAAGCGAGACGCATGATTTTTCGTGAAGCGCGTCGACGCGGGATTTGGGCGATCACAGCCGGCCCAGTTGGATTCAGCACCGCTTGGCTCGTTTTCGATCCCGACGGAATGAGCTTCGACGAATACTTTGACCTGAACGATGACATGAGCAAAGTAGATCAGCTGCTTGCCTTCGCTGTTGGCCTCACCCCTAAGGCGACACAGACATCGTACATGGACATCTCCAAAGTCGACCTTAAATCCGGTGCGGCGCCGTCGCTCGGATTGGCGTGTCAGCTAGCTAGCGGAGTTGCCACAGCTGAACTGACCAAGATCGTCACGGGCAAGGGAAAAATCCTCGCTGCGCCGCACTACCAGCAATTTGACACTCACCAAATGAAATTCGTGCAAGGAAAACTAAGGTTTGGCAATCGAGGTCCCATCCAAAAGCTTAAACGTCGATTCCTCAAAACGGTGTGCGCCCGCAACGGCATCATCTGATACCCCAACAAACTGCCCGTGCGGTACCTACTCCCCCGCATTCCCCGCCAATTGAAAATTGGCCCCTGAGTAATTACTTTCAACAAAGAATCCGAGACATGCCTTCCGCACTTCAGCTCATTCCCTTGGTGATCAACCAGAGTCTCGGCCCGCAGATCCTCAATCGAACACCAGAACCAGACCATCAAGTCGTCACGGACAAGCAAAACAGCGTGTCCGAGTATGACCAAGTGATGAAAACCAAGCTTGCGATTTCATACGCAGTTGCGACAGAGGCGATCTACCGCACACGTCTGCGTTCCATCAGCAGCGCACTCGATATTGCATGTGGGCCCGGTCATCTGTCCATCAATATGGCGCGTGACCTGGAGATTGACGAACTGACCGGAATCGATCTCTCAAAAACGATGATCGAAACGGCCTCAGCAAATGCACGCAGTCAGGAGATCGGAAGCGTTCGATTCCAACAAGGCGATGCCACACAGCTGAAGTTCCAAGACTCCACCTTTGACCTGTGCACGATGATGGACGCGATCCATCACCTACCGTCGCTGGACGTGGTCTCAAAATCATTGAACGAAATGGAGCGTGTAACCAAACCCGACGGCCACATCGTGGTAATGGACCTCGTTCGTCTTCGCACGCGTGAACTCACAGAAAGATACGTGAAATTAGTTGGTAGCGAATACGCCGATCTTGGGCTGAAAGATTTCTATGATCAGTTCCAGGACTCAATGCACGCGGCCTGGACGCCGGATGAGCTCGCCTCAACCGTTCCGGCCGATAGTCACCGCAACTGGATACAAATCGTCCCTCGAGGTCTTCCGTTTGCTCAATTCTTGTTTGGCTTGCCTGTGGGCCAGAATGACGTGTTCCAACGGGCAGGAAGTCCTTGGAAAACGCCACCCGTCCGACTCGAAGATATTTCGGAGTATCGCCTAGCCAGCATGGGGATTCATCTCGGAACAAAGAAGCGAATCATGCCAGCCAGCCGAGCATCTTCTTGCCCAGTGCAATAAAAGAACCGCCGCAACTTAGTGCTGCGACGGTTCCAAAATTGTTCTTACAGAGTAGCCAGAAAGCTATGCCTTCTTATTGCGGCGACGCCGAGCGGCACCAGCAGCACCGAGCAACACGCCCCAAACTGCCAATGAAGCTGGCTCAGGAACAGGGTTGACATTTAAGCTAGTCGCGTCCGTGATTAAGTAATCACTCGGCGTCGTGCTCTGTGCTGACTTCAATGTTCCTTCCAGAGTTACCTGGTGAAAGTTGCCACGTACACCTTCTTGGGTTGGCAAGAAAATGACACCTGCTAGTCCTGGTTGCGTTAGGACACTGAAGCCGCCATCTTCAACAGCAAACCTTCTATTTGCACCCGTAGGCAGCTCGGAAAAGTCAACCTCGCCACTCGAGTCAGCGTCTGTACCAAAATCGGTTCTCGCAAACAGGAAGTCATCCGAACTGCCAAAACCAAGGGTACCTTCCAACGTATAGTTCGCACCGGCCAATTCAGCCAATGCGTCCGCGTAGTTTTTCGACAACGGATTAGTAGAATCAACCCCCGAGTAGATCTCAATCATTGTCACACCGTCTAGCAAGCCCGTTCCATTGAGCGTCGCCCCTTTCTCGCCAACGCCGGCTTCGGTAACCGCCGCGTTAACGATAGCTCCAAGCTCATAGTCGATGATTCCGCTACCAGGAAACAGAGTCGACGTACCGGTGACTTCAAATCCAAAGTGCGCAATGACATGCTGATTGGCCCCTAGAACATTGCCAGAGGGAATTTCGCCGAGACGCAAGAAACCGGCGATAATATCCCCATCTGAGATCGATCCACTGCCATCTTCATCCAGCACGAATGAGACACTTTCATCAACCCAAGTGTCGGGAAAACCGTCGGAGTCTATCAGTGAACCAAGGAGACCAGCCTGCGCCGGCACCGCAAACACTGCCAACGCAGCAACGCATAAAAGTTTACGTAACATTCTTCTACCTTATTTTAAAACCAAAAACTGTAATGTGAAAAGAAACTGTTGAGTTTCATCACACTAAGAAGGTTTCAAAATCCCGTCCGAGAGCGGACAGTCAGGTAGGACTGAATTAGCAAACGCAAGCGTTCCCGACAACTTTGGCATCGCTAAATCAACGAGGCAGGAGCACGACAAAGCATGTCCTCCCGATTGAACGACAGTTGCGGCAACACCGCCTAGATCGTCGTCTCCGTCGCTGTTCACAAAATAATGGTTCGTTGAATCGTCGTTCGATGAGACAACCCAATCTGACAACTCACTCTTTGAATTGGAGCTTGGTGAAACGGCAACTCCCCCTTCATGCTGCACAATCACACCCGCATTGGCGCAGGTTGCACCAATCAGAATGGTAATGACGGCGAGAAAGCGAATGGGAGCCATGGGGTGAATACTAACAGCCGACCGGGGGGACAGCAAGTGAATACGTGAGAAAAATCCGATTATTCGGAAATGGTGCGTCAAACCGCCCAACGCAAAAGTTTTGAGGAACGCCCAGAACCCAGTTGCGGTCCTGCTATCAAACACGATCTGATAAAAGAGCCTTGGTCAACCAATACGCAGAATTCCGTGGAAATTATTCACGCTTTGGCGTTGGCTACCCCATCCGCGTTCCCCGGTCGAACGTCTGAGACTTTCGGCTGTCGCAATCTCGTGGACAACCAAAAACGCTACCGAGCTGTTAATTTGCGAGAATCCGGCGTAGCGGCTTGCCGATTAGTGAGCCGAGACGCGTAAGCGACCGGGCGAGACTGGTCCCCTGGTGCCTCAGCACATCGCTCATTTAGGTCCGTCTTTTGGAGACTGATAGCATGATCGAGTCGCGGTTGGTGCGCGTCTCGGAGACTCGCCTACATAAAAAATCACCTAAATGAAGACAAAGCAGGTAGCGCTGTCCTCACCACGCGAGGCTCACCGTTGTTTTCCAGCAAGGGATTCTGATGCCCGAATCACGTCCGCTTCGTGTTCGGAAAACAACAAAAGCAGAGATGCCGACCTAGCCAGATTTCACCCGGTTCTCGCCTGGACACTTACCCAAGCGGTTCAGCAGGAATAGCCATAGAGTACGCACAATAGCCTGCGCAGTAGGAGTTCGCCGGAATTTCCGTTCCCAAAAGGATTGCTGGCGAAATCCACTACGGCAAGTCAAACCAGATCACTCGTTTTGGCGTGCCTAGCAATTGTTGGGCAAGATTGCTGGCAAAAATGGAAAAGCCCATAGCAACGCCTCCAACCCGTCATCTACAT
>NZ_ANOH01000364.1 GCF_000346505.1 Aporhodopirellula sallentina SM41 | reverse complement strand
GGCGTTGACGCCCAACGCGATGCGGCCCGAGAGGCGAGTGGATCACGAAGTCAATGTCAATTTCGGTCGGTCGTTGATTGCGAATCGTGTAGGTCCGAATCAATGGTCGCGGTCGTCGCTCATCGTGCAACAGCAGTTTGACGTAAGCACTTTCCTGGTCGGCGGGAAGCTGTGCGAGTGCGTCGCCGGCGAGAGTGACTCGGCGCATGTGTTCGGTAAGTTGCAGGTTGCGAACGACTTTGAGCGCCATGGTCGGACGTTTTGACATTGACTTTCTCCTTGTTTGATGTGCGTTTAAGATGCCGCTGGGACGCGAACGCTCTCGATCATGACGGTGGCGATGCGTACGAACGCCTCCACTTCTTTGGGCGATAGGTCTTTCGTCAGTTGCGCTGCGGCCTGTTTCTCCACGCGATTGATTTTCGTAAGGAGCTGCTTCCCTGTTTTGGTAAGAACGAGAAATTGGCTGCGTCCGTCGTTCGGATTTTCCGTTTTTTGGATAAAGCCGGATTGCGTTAAGTCGTTCAGAACCCGCGTCGTTTGGGCTTTGTCCTGATTCATCCGCTGGGCAACGGTGCGAGCAGTGCACTCGGGAACCCGTTCGATACATTTCAAAGTGCGGATGTGATTGACCGGCAGCAAAATTCCCTCGTTCTCAATGCCGTCATGTAGCTGTTTCTTGTAGGAGTGCATCAATTGATGCACCACTTCGCTGAGAGACATGTTGTTCATCGTGCGTGCCTTTCGGTTGATTTAGTCAACCATATGAAATTGGTTGACAAAGTCAACCAAAAGGCGGCGGGAATTCCGGTTGCTAGCGATGGATTGAGATGGCCTTCGTTGCATCACGGTATTCTGGCGTCAATCTCTTAGACGAATCGACTGTTCCGTTCGAGGGCATCTGGGGCGCGTAGCGTGCTACTGATGAAAGTGAGGAAGGATGTCCTCGGCGATGCGAACCATTGTTGCTTCGACGTCCTCGCGATTGAAACGGAGGTTGAGCGCAATGTGGTTGACGCCTATTTCCTGTCGCTCGGAGAGGTAATCGCGGAGATACTTGCTGCCCATCCGAAAACCGAGGTGAATCGGCTGTGGAGGAGTATCGGGGGTCGTTGTCAGATCGACATAGAGCGGCTGCATTACCGGTTGATTGGGACGCCCGAGTCGTTGGAGGCTTTCTCTCCAGGCGTTGATCGCTTCCGTTTGGGCCATGGTCGAGCGAGGATAGGTCATCCAGCCGTCGCCATTTTCGGCGATCCACTGCGGAGTTTGTTGGCTGCCACCGGTAATCAGCATCGGAAAGCTACCTGACGATGGTTTCGGAAGCATATCCAAATCGCCACGCAGTTTGCCGAACCTATTGTCCAGCGACGGCGAGTGTTGACTCATCTCGCGGATGTACTGAAAGCTTTCTCGGAACGCCGCACCTCGATCCGCGAAAGGGATTTTCAATGCGGGGTACTCTTCGGGCCGATCGCCTGAGGCCACGCCGAGTATGAGGCGGCCTCCGGACAAGACATCCGCTGTCGCGGCCGCTTTGGCAACGTGTGCCGGGTGACGCAGCGGCAGGACAATGCTGGCAACCCCCAACGCGATTTGCTGAGTCAGTCCGGCTAGCATCCCGAGGTAAACGAACGGATCGTAGGTTTGTCCGGCATCGCCAAAGGAAGGGACGTTGAATGGCACGTCACGCAGCCAGACCGCCGAGAAACCGAGTTTCTCGGCGAGTTGCACTCGTTCGATGTGCCTTTGCATCGTTGGCACCGGACGAAGATCATAATTCTCGATCGGGACAACCAAACCGACGCTCAAGCGATTGACACGTAGTGCCGAGTTATACCCGCGATTGATCGGTCGGAATTCGCTGTCTTGGAAACGGCTCGTCGTTGAAATCATGATTGCGTCCGGAAAAACTTATGAAGTTGCGAAGGTGATCGCTCAGTTTTCGATCACAACTTTGCCCATCCCTTTGCCGCTCTCGAGGCGTGCGTACGCCTTCCCAGCGTCTTCGAGTTGGAATTGCTCTTCATCGAGTACCGGTGTGAGCGCACCAGCCTCCGAGATCTGTGCCAACTGCCGGAGGATCTCTGCATGTTCTTCGCGTTTGTGATTGTGCAGCATCGGGATCAGCATAAATACGACATGCAGAGAGAGCCCTTTGAAGTGAGCCGGGGTCAAATCGAGTTCGCAAAGCGAAACCGTTGTGGCGATGTTTGCGTTCAACGCTGCCGCTTCGAAGGAATTCGTGAGGTTGGCTCCCCCGACCGAGTCGAACACCAGATCGAAACCTGCCCCGCCGGTGTGTTTGACGACATAGTCTTGAACCGTTTCGGTTTTGTAATTGATCCCTGTTGCACCGAGTTTCTCAATCAACGCGATTTGCTGGTCACCTCCGCCGGTCGAGTATACGTCCGCGCCGAAGTGTTTCGCGAGCTGGATGGCGACGTGCCCGACACCGCCGGATCCGCCATGGACGAGCACCTTTTGACCTTGGGTGATGCCCGCACGCATCAGCCCCTCGTATGCCGTGATTGCCACCAACGGCAGGGCGGCGGCCTCCTTCATCGAAAGGTTTTTGGGTTTGTGTGCAATCAAATTGGCATCGGCGACCATGTGGTCTGCGAGAGCACCGGGGAGGTCTGCTAAACCGCCCGCACATCCGTAGACTTCGTCACCGACTGAGTAGGCATCGACTCCTTCACCGACGGCTTCGACGGTGCCTGCGAAATCCATCCCGAGGATCGCTGGCGTATCGGGTGACAGCGGCAGATCTTTGCCCATGTTGCGGATCATCGTGTCGACGGTGTTGACGCTCGACGCAGCGACCTGCACGAGGACATGTCCCGGTTTGACGTCGGGTGTCGCAACGTCACTGAGTTCGAATTCGGAATCTTTGCCGTAGTTCTTGATTAGCATGGCTCGCATCGTAATGTCCTCGTAGAGAAGTTTCGGTTTAGAAGTGGGGCAGTTTAGGAAGTGGTAGTTGGTACGTTACTCGATCGCCTGTGTCAGGATGACAATGTCGTTCCAGCGACGTTGATTCTCGATGTCGTTCTGAAGCCCGTCCCTGTCTGCGTTGGCAAAACGTTTGATCGCGGGAGTTTGGCTGGTTGCCTGATACAGCCAGTAGGCTTCTTCTTTCAGAGCGTCTTGGATCGGTAAATCGATCGATGCAATCGCAGCTCGTTTGCACGCGCGGATTGACTCGGCCGGGAACTTTGCAATCCGGTTAGCCAGTTCATCGACGTAAGGACCAATCTCGTCAGGTTCGAGTGCTTTGTTGATCGTTCCGTATGCTTGTGCTTCGTCGGCATCGAAGTCCCGGGCGCTGAGAATGATCTCGAGTGCCCTCCCGAGTCCGACCTGTCTCGCCATTCGTGACGCTCCACCTCCGCACGGAAGGATTCCCATGGCGACCTCCATCTGCATGAACATCGCTTTGCCGCGTGCAGCGAATCTCATGTCGCACGCAAGGGCAAACTCGTGTCCACCGCCTCGGGCACATCCTTCGATCTTGGCAATGGTAGCCTGTGGGAGGTCGCTGATTCGTTGCAGCACCTTCTGAAGATAGAGCAGTTTCACTTCATCGCGTGAAACCGCTTCGGTCGACATGTCTTTGAGGAAATTAGTGTCCGCGTGAGCGACCCAGATTTCCGGATGGGCCGATGCAAAAACAACGACCTTGACCGTTCGGTCTTCTTCGAGGCTTTCAGCGAGCCTGTCCAGGTCGTCGAGCATTGGGATTCCCTGCACGTTTACCGGAGGGCAGTCAAACGTGACTGTCAAAACGCCGCTTTGCAGTGAAGTATGAAACGTTTCGTAGTTGTCGTAACTCATCTCGTGTTCCTGTGTGCAAGGCGGTTCGGCAGCGGTTGATTCACGGCGATGCACCGGGAAAGGCTGACTCGATCGCTTGGAATGACCTGCCCGTCGTAGGCAGATCGCCATCCGCCAGAGGCGACGAAAAACAATCGATCGGTTGTACGTTGCAATGGTAGGTGTAACGCGCGCGTCGACAAGAACGCACTTTTAAGGTCCTTAGTTACAGTTTGGATACCATTGCGGTCGAACGGCTTCCTCTAGGAACGTACGAAAAGCGGATTGGAATGGCTCCTGTCGCTCGAGAAGTTTAGATGAATAGTTCGTGAGCAAGATTGCCGTTTTGATCGACACACGCTCTCGCATTCGAATGAGGCAGAGGGAAAGGCGATGGATGCGTCGCATGAAATTGGTCCGGTGATCAAGACACGCGTTTGCTGTTCCGCCGAGGTGTTTGCGTCGGGAAATCACGGGTTTTCGCGTTGGTGGAATCTGCTGGGTGAAACCATGCATTTCGTCGAAATGCTGTGTCTCGAGTGTTCTTGAACCGTTCGGTGTAGCGGTGAACGAGTCCCGCATGAACGCCCTGCTTGCAGGTTGCCGACATGCCCGGAGGCAAGCCTAACACGTTCGATATGGATCGTTTGATGAAGACGAGGTTTCGTAAACTCCCGGTCACCGAGAGATTCGGCTACGCTTGCCCGCATTGTCGAAGTCAGACGACCTGACGTTGCACCGGAGGGTCTTCCGACGGACCCGTTTTCAATGACAAACGTCCGCGACTCATCCACGGCGAAGTTCATGGCGAGAATACTATTGACCGGGGCAACCGGTGGAATCGGTAAGCATGTCGCTTCCGACTTGGCAAACGAACATGTTGTGCATCCACTATCGCGGAGAAGTTCGGTTGATGGAGGGTTCGCGTCCTGTGACCTCGTTAAACAAGTTCCTCAACTCGCCGAGCAACGCGAAGGTGAGGATGCTCCAAAGATCGATTGCATTGTTCATCTCGCGACGACGTACAAGGTTGCCGATGACCTGGCGATGCTCGACAACTTGATTGCGTTCGCGAAAGAACATCACGTCGACCACTTTCTATACGTCAGTTCGTGGGTGGTGCATTTCCCACACCGTCCCATCTCGGCGTCCTACATTGAAATGAAGCGACGGTGCGAAGAACGATTGCTCGCATCGGGGCTGCAGCAGGTTCAGATCGTTCGCCCGAGTGTCGTCATCGGTGACAATCTATCGTGGACGAAGATCCTGAAGAGATTGGCTCCATGGAGCCCGATGATCCCGCACGCTTTTTCGCGTTCGTTCGTGACGATCGATGAAGTGAGTGAGGTCATCGGAGACGTCATCGCAGGAAAGCAGCAGTCGCCGGTGATTACCGTCTTGGGACGACGACAACCGCTCGCCGAAAAAGCAGCGGAACATCAAGGGAAATTCGGAGCGTGGCCCGGTTGGTTGGCGATTGTCGCCGGAGTTGCATCACTGTTGGTTATCACCGGCGCGGCAGTGAGTCCGGCGTGGTATTGGGCGACGGTCGTTTTGTTGTTCGTGGTCGGCGGCGTGTTGTGGATGTTGCTGCCGAAGCTTTTGGGGGGGCTTTCGGATTACTTTGCCGGGTTCGTGGAGCGACGATTCGAGCCGTCGAGCGAGCGAGACGTGGTCGCCCTTTGCAATCGTGTCAACGAAAACATTCATGTCCGTGGGTATGACAACGCTCGGCTGTATTTTCAGCGGCCTACGAGTCCAAGGCATACGACGGTTTGTTTGAAACGGTTTTGCAAAACGCTCGATATCGATGTCGAAAAACAGGTCGCTCACGTTCAGGCGGGGGCCAATTTCGGTCACCTTCTCCCGCAACTCGAGTCACGTGGGTTATGGTTGGAAAATTATCCCAATTACCACTTCATTTCGGTGGGAGCCTGCATCGCGACGGCTGTTCACGGTTCCAATTTGGACAAGCCGTTTCTAGCGGATTTGGTGAATTCCATTCGCTTCTATGACCGTGATCACGGCGGCATTGTTACGCTTCAGCGAGACGATTCAGGATTTGGCGAGTTGATCTTTAATCGCGTTTGTCCTCAAAAACATATCGTGTTATCGGCAGAGTTGCAGTTGTGCCCGCGTCAGTACTATGAGCTAACGACCGTCTCGCAGCCTGTCGAGAAACTGCGGTTTGAAAACATTGCGGACCGCTCAACGAAAACACAGCACTACGAAGTACGCATCAACTCTCCCGACTCTCGAAACGCGTACTTACAGTCGTATCGACAATTTTCGCCTGATGAATCGGGCGATTCGGCTGCGTCGATGCTTCGCATCAAAGCGGATTCGATTGGTCGGAAATGGAACGTGCTGCAGAAGAATGCCGCGATGTCCTTTCTAACGTCGTCAATATCCGGCGCGTTTATCAACTACGAGTGGTTCTTCACACCGGAGGAGTTTCAACGTTTCTGGAATGAGATCTCGACAGACAGGAAACGCTACCGCCTCTACAAGCTCTTGGTCAGATACAACCGCGAGCAGACGCATCTGAACACTCCCTACCATGGAACGGTTTCGATCGACGTGACGATCCGAAACACCAAACGCATGCTGGGAATTTCTACCGAGCTGTTTGAAAAGTTTCGTCCCCTAGAGCATCTGGGGAAATACTCGATTGAACGTTACATGAAGAAGCACGCGTGATGCGAAAACTTCAGATGATTGATGGCATCGGGCCATTCTTTCGACACTATGACAAGAAACGCATCAATTGGTCGAAGATCCCCTTTGCTGACATCGAAACCGATGATGGTCTCAAAGCGGAGGTGTTGAAATCAATTCCAGATGACTTTCTCACGTTTGTGCAGAGAACCAGTGCGCTCGGATACAACGCGATCACGCTCGACGACGTTGCCCACCTCGTTCCATGCGATCAATATCCCAAAAACTTGCAACGAAAGATCTCTGCCTACCGGGAGTTGTTTCGTCGCCTGATGCAGGTCGCCGACGAACACAGGATGCAAGTGTTCTTGACGATGGACGTGATGTTCTTTCACGAGTCGGTCCGTCCGTTGATCAAAGGAAACCGAGACCTCGCCAACGGATGGTTAAAAGACAACCTCGATCAGTTGTTCCGTGACTTTCCGTTGATTGCGGGCGTGATCATGCGGTTCGGCGAGTCCGATGGCGTGGACGTCAAAGGCGACTTTCGCAGTGAACTATGGTTGCGAAGGCCAATGGATGCGAAGCAGTTGTTGATCCGACTGCTTCCCGTTTTCGAGACACACCAACGCAAGCTCATCTTTCGAACTTGGTCCGTTGGGGCGCATCCGATCGGAGACTTGAATTGGAATCCGACTCGATTCGACCAAGCGTTCGGCGATATCAATAGCGAGGCATTGATCATCTCGTTGAAGTACGGAGAGTCTGACTTCTTTCGATACCTCCCCGTCAATCCGTTGTTTTTTCAGTCCCGACATCAAAAGATTATCGAGTTTCAGGCCCGTCGTGAGTATGAAGGGTTTGGCGCGTATCCGTCATTCATCGGTTGGGACTCTGCGAAGATTATGAAGGACCTCGAACCGGCAGAGAACGTTGTCGGGATGAGTGTTTGGTGTCAGACGGGCGGATGGGGAAAACGCCGGCAGTTGACCTACCTTCGCAATTCATCGTTATGGGTGGAGTTCAATACGCTGGCGTTGGCTAGGATTTGGCAGGGACGGGACGTTCATGAGGTGATCGAGGAATTTCGCGATCGATATTTGCCTGACGTTCCACGGGAAGCGTTTCTTGACTTTCTGACACGCAGCGAAGTGGTGATTAAGCGGTTGTTGTATGTCGCAGAGATGGCAGATCAGCGACTGTATTTTCGTCGTCTACGTTTGCCACCGCAGTTGTTCGTCTATTGGGATCGAATCATGATCGATCCCATCATTAAGAAAGTTTTGGCCGTCTTTGTCCACGACCGTGAACGCGCACTCAACGAGGGGCGTGAGGCATTAGAGAACCTCAGAGAGATGATTGCCGTTGCTAAAGAGAACGGCATTCCCACCCGAGGATTGTCGTTTCAGCTCGCAACGTTCGAGATCATTGCGATGGCGAGGGAGTACTACTTCGACGGCGATAAAGAGGCACCTCAGAAGTTGTCGCAAATGAAAGAAGAGTACAAGCGACGGTTTCGCAGGAACTATTCGGTGATCATCAAGTTAGGTGAGTCTCGAGTCCACCGTGTTCCGCTACGGTGGATATTGAAACTCATGTTACGGGATCGAAGCCGCTACCGAATGGTAGATCAAGTAATCACCATCCGCCTGCTTTGGTTGCTGCACCCGTTAGCGAGAAAGTTTCGTCATCGAATCGGACCCAAGTTTGCGAGCAAGCAGGCCATGGGGATCGAGACTTTGTTGAAATGAGTTGCATCGATGAATGCGATTGCATTGTGAAACCAATATGAAGTTCCTGATTTGTTGGCCGAACTTCTCATATGCGGGTAGTGTTCGACGCCGGTGCGAAATTAGCCTATTCATAGTGATTGGAAATCCGTTGACAAGTTTTCCACGACGAGGCCAGTGTGAATGTTTTTGAATCAAACGATCGTTGCCGTTATCGAATCTTAGGTTTCTCCGATACTTATGGTGCGAACGCGGGAAACGGGGTTGCTCGTTTTCTGCACGACATTCGCTCGATGGCCGATTTTCACGAGTTGCCGTTGGAATTAGTTGTGCCGGCGAAAGAGGAATCCGGCCCCGGTCTCATCCCGATACGAGCCCCCGCTTTTGCTGTTCCGGGGTATCCCGAGTTGCAGATATCGATGCCTCTTCGGCACCATCGCAAACAAATCGAACGGCACATTAAAACAACTCAACCTGACTGTATCCATATCTCCACTCCCGGACCGTTTGGCTGTTTCGGTATCGCGTTGGCGAAGCGATATCGGATTCCGATGGTGGGGATTTTCCATACGGATTTCGCGAGTTATGCT
The DNA here is from genome assembly GCF_000346505.1 of Aporhodopirellula sallentina SM41. Taxonomy (GTDB): domain Bacteria; phylum Planctomycetota; class Planctomycetia; order Pirellulales; family Pirellulaceae; genus Rhodopirellula; species Rhodopirellula sallentina. The sequence goes on along the minus strand of NZ_ANOH01000364.1, from coordinate 64,872 downwards.
CGCGAGATCGTGTCGGCGCAGTTGGTGAACTTGCGAAACAACCCCGCCGGTTTTCTCAATGTCCGTGCCTCGCAGTTGCTGCCTTATGGTCTGCAGGCGTTGGCACACATGAGCGCGGTGAACCCAAATATCTTCCAAGATGTTACGACGATTGGCGAGATTCTATCGCGTAACTTTGACGCGTTGTCGAACGACCCGAGAACCGATAACGGCGTGTCGGCCGTTGCTGAGAAACTCGCGACGAGTGTGTTGAAAAAGTTCTACTCGAACTTTGATCTCGTGATCGCGCGATCGAACGCCCAACAGCATGAACTCGCCGAGCAACTGCAACTCGATCCTGCGAAGGTGCAGTGTTTGCGTCCGGGAACCAACGTTGAGAAATTTCACCCACGATATAAAGACCGAACCCTTTGGAAATCGCTCGGGGTTCCGGATGATGCGTTTGTGGTTCTCTATGTGGGACGCATCACACCGGAAAAGAACATCCCTTTTCTGCAACGCACCTGGGAGGAGGTGCAGTCTCGACAATCGCGGCGACGAGTTTGTCTCGTCGTTGTCGGAAATGGAGATGACAATTCGATTGAACAGCTTCGGAATGTGGACGGCGTTCATTGGCTGGGGCCGAAGCGAGGCGAAGAACTCTCGCGTATTTACGCGTCCTCGGATTTGATGGTATTCCCATCCACGACAGAGACCTTGGGACAGGTCGGGTTGGAAGCATGTGCGTCGGGCGTTCCGGTGATCGTCTCTGACCAAGGCGGGCCGCAGATGTATGTCGACGACGGTCGAACAGGTTTCGTTTTGTCGACCGACAACCCGAACGATTGGAGCGAGAAAATACTGGCTCTCGCCAATGGGGCGGATGCGTCGGTAGCCGAACTGGGAACGAACGCACGTACCCACGTCGCGGAACAATTCACTTTCGAGCATTCCCTGCGGAGTTATTGGGATCTCCATGCTCAGGCAATCGCTGAAAAGCGGCAGAAGAAGAAATCGTCACGAAAAGCAAACGTCAATCTAAGCCTCGTGAATTCTCTGCAAGACCGAATTCCGCAAAAGTCGATCTTGCTGCTAAGCGATTTTCACGCAGGCAAACGGTTCGGAAAGCCGTCGGAGCGGGAACAGAAGCAAGCCGCCGTCGAGGCGATGTTGTCGTTGGCTCTCGAAAAGGGACACGAGATTGTTTTCGGTGGCGATTTCGGTGACCACGGTGCCCGCGTATCGCGATTGGAAGCTGACTTCCAAGCGTTTCGGAATGTAAGAGAGCGATTGGGAGTCGAGGGCAAACCTCTGTTCATCCGTGGTAATCACGACTACGGGTTCACGGATGAACGTCTCAACGAGTTAACCGGCGGGTGCCGCGTCCATGACTCGTTGGTGTACTACGACCGAATGGCACGCGTCACGATCTGCCATGGTCACATCTTCGGCTTGCTGAAAACACAAACGGCCATTCACGACACCATTCGCAATGATCATGAAAGCAGAGCAAGGTTGCTCGAGAGACTACGCGAAGATGCGTTGGATGAAGAGCTGAAACCGTCTGTCATCGCCTACGATATCGCGAACATGATCGAGACCGGTTTGGCTGACCGAGGGATGCACGGACTCAGTACGGCTTGGGAAGGTGTTTATCAGTACCGAGCCATGCTGGCAGAGCAGATACTTAAATTCTCGAGAGGGTCGAATCAGTCCGATGAGGTGACTTGGAAGATGATCGCCGGTTTGGTCGGTACCCACGACAATGTGGAGGTAGCCGCAATGCTCGGCGTTGCGTGCGGCGGATGGGCTAGTTTGTTTGGGCATACACACGAACCGCTCGCCAAGCGAAAACGCGTTCGGACGCAAGATGGATCGCGTCGCTTCACACAATTGGTTGGCAACTCGGGGCACATCAATCGCAAATTCCCTACGTGTGTCGTCGCCGACTTCCCTGCCGTGACGGTCTATCGCTATGTGCCATCGCTCCGGAGGCTCAAAATCTACAAGAGAATCGTGCTCTCCGACGCTGACGTTCGTTTTTTCGGGCAGGCGTCGGACCGAGCCAACGAGGTCGGTTTGTCTGCTATGAAAGAAGATATTCCTGGTCGGCGAGGCACCGGAGTGCCGCCGTTTGCAGCGGCCGGATCTGGCGGTGAAGCCTCAGGTCAGTACCCGCTACCGTCGTGATCAGAATCTGCAGCGGGTCGCCGTGTGACACCAGGAGGTAGTTTTCTCCCTCGTTTTCATTGTCGATTGAGAGCAGGAATTCGAGCGTTCGTTGGGAGACAGAACGGACGCTTTCAACGCCCCATTTCTGGTGCGATGCGTCTTCGTGATCAGCCGCCCAAACGGTTTGATAGTTTTGGTCGGATTGTCCGTCCCATTGGCCAAAGTAACGCTCTCGCAGACGGAGTTCGTTCTCGATCGGAACTCCCAATTGCTCGGCTGCGATCTCCGCCGTTTGACGCGTGCGTAGAAAGTCAGAGGTATAGATTCGCTTGACCTTCTTCAGCTCTTCGTGCTGTTGAGATACCGATTCGCGAACTTGCTCGCGACCTTTCGTCGTCAACCCATACCGCTCAACAGCGATCGTCGGGCAGCTGGCGATGAGTGACAGTTCGTTGGCCTCGCTTTGACCGTGCCGGAGAACAAAGAAGCGGTTTCGAAGCGATTGTGTATTCACGGAAGTGCACGTTGGTGTGGCTCGGTAGTTGTAGGGCCTAGGGTAACACACCGCTTGGAGGCAGCCGCGTGGGCAATGATGAAGATTGCATCAGGACCCGCCGTGGAATGTTCTGCACCTGGGGATTGCGGGCGGAAGCGGGGTTGCGTTTGTGGATCGAGGGATGCCGTTGGGTATGTCGGGGGGACCAAGGTTACCGCGATCAACGAGCGAGCAGCCCATGCGGATTGGTCGGTAAACGATCAGTCTGCTCGTCCGGGAAAACGCGAGACGCCGTGTCGTATTGGAGGCGACGTTCGGGGCATCGTTGCAAAACCTCGGGATCGGTTTGTGGTTGGCACAAAAACTGCGTTTTGGGTTTCGAGTTTGGCACGGAAACCGCGTTCGGTGTGCCACTCTGCCCGTTGATTCGCAACATGAATTTCCTGCCTGCTATCGGAGTTTGTTATGTCGACCGTTGATTTACATCGCCCTGGATCCTATTCGCTTTCCAAAAAGCACTGGGGTAGATTCACGGTGCATCCGTGCACTGGTCGTGAGGAGGGGCAGCGGGTTCCCGCGGTCGCGCGGTGGGTGATGTTGGTTTGCAGTTCGGTCGCGTTGCTTACAAGCGGATATCTGGTTTGGTCCGCCGTGACGATGTCTCCCGTGGCCGGTTGTGGTGGCGGAAGTTTGTTTAGCTGCGATCATGTGCTGCACAGTCGGTGGTCCAAGGTGCTGTCCATTCCCATCAGTGTCCCCGCTATTTTGACGCACATGACGGTGATCGGACTGCTGATAGCCCGCGTTGAGAATCGCCGCATTGATGATCTACGTTGGACGGGGATTGGCATCGCTAGCATCGCGGCTGGTGGTGCGGCGGTATGGTTCATTGGTTTGCAGATCTTCGCGCTCGGGCATTTGTGTCCGTATTGCTTGGTGGCTCATGTCGCCGGACTGTTGCTGGCGACGACCTACCTGTTGGTTCGTCCTGTCAGCCCTCGTTCGATGACGCGAATCGTCGGATGTGGGATCGGGATGTTGGCGATTTTGATTGCGATGCAGGTAGGTGCGGATGCTCCTCCAACCTTTGAAACAATCGAGTATCCGACCACGCCGGCGGTGAGTGGGGATGATGACGAGGCTGTAGATGCGTCTGATGAGATGCTGTTCGCTCCCCCTTCTTCGGCGAATTTAGAGAGCAGCGGATTTGATCGCTTGGCGGCGTATCAATCCGTCAATCTGGCACGCTTTGCGTTAGCTCTCGTGGATCCCTCGATGGCGATGTTGGGAGACGTGGGGGCAGCGAGCGAACCAAATTTCCGAACCATTCAGGTGCTAGGCGGTGTGAAGCTGTCGACGAAGGATTGGCCTTTGATCGGCAACCCAGACGCCGAGACTGTTTTTGTTGAGATGTTTGATTACACCTGTCCGCACTGCCAACGCACTCACGCGTCGCTGAACGCCGCGCGTGAGCATTTCGGAGAGAAACTCGCGGTCATCACACTCCCGGTGCCGCTCGACCGGAAGTGCAACTCCACGGTTCAGACCACTCATTCGAGCCATGCGGAATCATGCGATTTGTCGAAACTAGCGGTCGCAGTATGGTTGACCGACCGTACGCAGTTCGAGGCATTTCACGATTACTTGTTTGAATCGAAGCCGACCTACGCCCAAGCACGGCGACACGCGTCATCGCTCGTGAACGAGCAAAAAATCGCGGAGGTTCTCAACGGATCCGTGCCACACGACTATATCCAACGACACGTGCAACTTTACAAACGCGCCGGATCCGGAAAAATTCCAAAGATCATGTTTCCCAAGGTGACGACCGTCGGTGCGGTCGACTCGCCACAGTCGATGATCGACCTTATCATCCGAAATCAGTAGGCATTGCCAAAGACGAAGCCTGGCATTCGGGTAGGCGGTAGTGGATCTTGTTCAAGATCCTGCTGCTTGAGGATCTTTGACAAGATCCACTACGAGGAAATGGAGGTGCGTCAACTACTAGACGGGTGGACGTTCGGTGTCACGGCGGGTTGCTTGGACAATTGTGGGCAAGGCGTCGCGGTCGAGCCATCCGTGTTCGGCTGCGATCTCGGCAGCTTGAACGCTATCTTTGATCAAGTACATCGGTACTCCGGCTTGTGCGGCCTGGCGTACGTATTGATCGACTTTCGCGTCGTGGCTGCTGCTGATCATCGGATCGACGTCGCGGATGAAGATTCCACGGATGCGATCGGGAAATTCTTCGGCCGCCGCCGCGTAAAGCCTGGCGTCCTCTTGCCCTGAGTCTCCGAAGAGAAGAAAGGGAAGATGCTTGTACGCGCGAATGAGGCGGCGTGCCTTGTCGAGTTTATGCTCGTGCCCTGATTTCAAGAATTTGTTTTCGTCGAAACCCAAGTCTCGTAGAAGCAACGGCCCGCGTGGGATCGCGTTCAGTTCCAGGAAGTCTTCGAGCAAGTCGTAGAGGTTCCACGGCGAGCTTGATACGTAGAAGATTGGATTGATCGGTGTGTTGCCGTCTTCGCACTGCAAACGTTCGTATAGTGCGGCAACACCATCGAGCGGAGCACGGGTGCGGGCGTTGCCGAAGAAAGTAAGCTTGGCCATCGTCACGATATTCGTGGCACCGGTGTGCAGAATCGTGTCGTCAACGTCGCTGATGATGGCGAACTTGGCCTCACTGGGGACCGAAAGAAGATGGCAGGTTGTCTGATCACTTTCGCGCCGCGCCCTGGGATGGTTTTTGATGCGAAGTTTCGCCATGTCCCAAAATGCCGCGCTCTCCTGAGGTGGACGGTCCAGCGTCAAGTGGAAGTAGCCTTCAGAGTCCGATGTGGTGGTGGCCGTGTGCCCATCGAACGCTCCTTCGATGGTCACGCCAGGCACTTCATTGCTGACGAAGCGTTGGACGGCATTTTGCAGATTTCTCCACCAGTGATCGGTTTGGTAATCGGAGTCGATCGGAGGATTGGTCAGGACGCGTCCATGCAGGTAGATGCGTTCGGACGTTGCGTACCCCATGTACGGTTGGATCTTGGGGATGTCTTCGTGGCCGAAGCGTCGTTTCAAACGGCGTACGCCTGAGTCAGCGATGTCGTCCGCAGCGGACGCAGTCCGTGTCAGCCATTCTTTAAACGGAGTTGGCCATTGTTCGTCGTTGGCAACGGTCACTTGATTGATCCTTCCTTTTCGAAAGCGAGCGACTGACTCGCACCGGCACGACGAAAGAGGACGCCATGCTCTGTTGAGACATGGCGTTCACCGAAGTGCATTGTGTTCAGTGAAGAGATGTCTCATCTTCGCTCGCGTTGTGCAAAAAAACAGCCGATCGAAAGACCGGCTGTTGTGGGTAAACGTCAAATTCGCGATCGAGGTTTGTCTTCGCTGATATCAGCGAGCGGACCGACCGAATCGCGGAGGCTGTCGAATTATTCGACCTCTTGGACCGTTTCGTTGTCGTCCATCTCTTCGAGTTGATCGGCGCGTTGTTCGCCTTCAGCCTCGATTTCATCTGCGATTTGCTCGCCGCGGTCTTCGAGGTTTTCGGCTCGCTCGTCAGCTTGGTCTTCCCAAGCGGGGCGTGCCGACTCGTAACGCTCTTCCATGTTTTCGGCAGCGTTGTCGTAGTTCTCGCGAACATCGTCAGCGTATTGCTGGGTGGTGTCGCGGACTTCTTCGGCTCGTTCGTCATAGACGGAATCGTCACATCCGACGACACTCAAACCGAGAGCAAGGGTCAAAATACTAAGCAAAGTCTTCATCTTGTTGCCTACTGAAATAGGGGAAATTCTCTGCCGGCTAACGTGATGTTGCAGGCGTGATTGGGAGTCAAACTGTGGGGTGAGATAGGCAATCGTCGTGCCAAACCCAAGTTCACGTCGACGATTCGCTCTATGCAGTCGACGATGAGCGTCGAGGGAACGTGACACCGCAGAATTCGGCGCAGAAGACTGGTGTGCCTTGGCTCACGCCGGTCGATTCGCTGACCGCTACCCGATCACATTGGCAAGAATGCCGCTCGGGGCCGATCGTTTCGTCCCGGCGTATCGTTCGGTCGGCGGGCGTTCATCCGGTGGTGCTGTGTGAACCACGTCGAACGCCGATCGGCTGGTTTGTATTCGGGGAGGTTTTTAGTCTCGGATGGCGTGTTCGGGTTCGCGGTGAACTGCTTCTCCTTGGATCTCATCATTTTCGCGAGCCCGTTCGATCCGAAGGTCAACTTCATCGGAATCGTTCGCCTTCTCATCGAGCACTTCATGCTCGTTTTGGTGCTCCGGTTCGAGACGCAAATCGATCAGCATCGGGAAGTGATCCGAACCGATATGAGGCAACCGGTGGATGTCGCTGACCGTGAAGTGAGGCGAATGGAAGATATGATCGAGCGGGTACCGGCAATACCAATGGTCTGCATGGAATGTGTTGAAAAACCCCCTACCCCGCCGAGGATCGAGCATGCCACTGGTGCGGAGGAACAACCGCGTCGTTGCCGACCACGCGACGTCGTTGAGGTCGCCGCCAATCAGAGTCGGTCCGGTTTCCTCGGCGAGCTCTTGCCCCCAAATCGTGAGTTCGGCATCGCGTGCGGTCGCGTCGTTGCCTCTCCATGGTTCCGGTGGGCGGGGGTGGACGGCAATGACGCGGATTTGCCGACCATCTTCGATTCGAAGTATCGCGTCGATCGACGGGATGTCTTCCTGAACGAGAAAGCGAATCTTGTGTTCGACGATCGGGTATCGCGACAACATCATCATCCCGTACCAATTCTTCTGCGGTTGGATGATCTGATAAGGATAACGCTCGAGGATTGGCGAAACGCTGTCTACCCAGCGCTCGTCAATTTCCAACGCGACGAGAATGTCCGGATCCGCATCTTCAATGACCTGGGTCCACTGTTCGAATTGGTCGTTCTCTTCTTCCACGTTGGACACCACCATTCGCAACGAAGCGGGGTCGCGTTCTCGGCGATGTTGCTTTTGCGTCGGTTTGGCCTGTTTCGGGAAAATAGGGGTGTACGGCAGGATCCGAAACCCGTGCCACAACGTCAGACCGATCGCCAAGGCGAGGAACACCCAATCGGAAACCGGCGGCTGGCCAGGCAGCGCGGCGGCAATGGCAAAGTGCAGCAGTGCGATTGCCCAGCCGATTGCGATGATCTGAACACGCGGGAAATCCCAACCTCGAATGAACCAGTGAGGATGGGAGCTGAGGTTCAGCAGCGTGCCAGCGACCAAGCAAACTTGGATAAAGAGCAGGATGAAGTCGATTGTCGATAAAAGCATGGTTGTCCTTGTAGATATTGCAAACCGGACCAACTGGACGAAGGGTGCAAGATCTGCGCCGGAACGAGGTTTGCGTTGTTTCGCGGGAGGTTCACGTCCCGAGGAGTTGTGAGCTTTAAACTGGCGTTCATCACGCCGAGCCGGAAACACTGCGAATCAAGGTGATCGATCAATGGCTACGACGCGGGAACGCCCTTTTCAACCAAAGCAAACTGTCCAGCCGAGACAAGCTGTTCCACCGAGACAAGCACGTCTGCGATACGATTCTAACCCTGAGTCGGACGCGGAATGGCGGAATTATCACGCGCTCACGGCGTCAACCTCACCCTGGGTGATCTGCATCGCCGTGATTCTGTTGCTGGGTGTGCTCTACGTGGCGAGCAATCTGTTTGTCCCTCTCGCGATCGCATTGATCGCTTATTTGACACTTCGGCCGATCGTCGCTCGGTTGTGCGGGTTGGGTTTGAGTCAGGTGGCTGCCACCGCCATCGTGATCTTTGCCTTCTTCACAATGACTGCGGTGGTTGCCACCGTATTGTACGGTCCGCTGCAAACATGGCTCGCCGAGGCTCCTGAGAGCGTCAACCGGTTGCGTGAAAAAGTGGACCAGGTTGCGGAGCCATTGGCGACCGTGGAGCGTGCCGAAACGCAGCTCAGCAAGGCGACGGCAGGAGTGCGTGATGACACCACGGAGGTCACCGTGTCGGTTGAGAAGCCGAGCATCATCGATCCTTCGTATCTGATCAACCAAACCGGACACGTGCTCGCGTTCATCGCCGCGATCGGCGTGTTGACGTTCTTCATGCTGACCAATGGTGATGACGTTCTCAATCGCATACTGAACGTCCTTCCTGACGGAGGCCGTCGCAAGAAGGTTCTGCAAACCCTGGCAGAGATTCAAAACAGCGTGGGCACGTATCTCGGTCAGATTACGATGATCAACATCGGGCTCGGCGTTGCCGTCACGTTGGTGATGTGGGCCGTGGGAATGCCAACACCTTATCTTTGGGGAGCGATGGCGACGTTGTTCAATTTTGTGCCATACCTTGGTCCGATAGCCGGCACCGCGATCGTTCTAGTGGCAGCCGGAACCGAGTTTGATTCATTCGGCCGGGCTCTTTTGACGGCGGTTGCGTTCTGGGCGACCACGGCGGTGGAAGGTCAGTTTGTCACGCCAGCAATCCTCGGGCGAACGTTAAAGGTAGGCAGCCTGGTTGTGTTGGTGGCCGTCGCGTTTTGGGGATTCATGTGGGGGCTTCCTGGCGTTTTGTTGTCTGTGCCTTTGTTGATCGTCATGCGGCAAGTGTTTGCTCGGTTTGATGAAACGTACCCGATCGCGGTGGTGCTCGGTGAATACCCTTGTCGTCCTGGCGATGATTGCGAACCCGTCAAGGAAGATGAACCGATTGCCGAAACGGTTTAACTCTTGTGAAGGTTCCACGGATTGAATGACTTGGCATGAACGTTGCGAACACGAGAGGCAATGAACGGCGGGTTGCCGTTCCATTGATTTTACGTTTCACAACGCATTGAGGAGTACACAATGCCATTGAATTTCCGTCGTTCCCTACGACTAGTAGCATGCACCACGTTGGTGTTCATGATGTCGAGTGTCGGTGTTGCCACCGCCCAGACTACGATGCAAACCGGTGGCGGTTTGCTGATGATCAAAGCGGATATGCCCGAATCGGCGCGAGTCGGTGAACAGTTCACGTACACCGTCGAAGTGACCAACGCGTCCGACCAAACGGTTTTGCACGACATCAAGCTCAAGCAGCGTCGCGCGAAAGGTTTTCAAATCGAATCCGTTTCGGTGAACGGCAAACAAGAAGATACAAAACAAAGTGATGAATCCTCGTCGAGTCAGGATCAGAAGTCACAAAAACAGCAGTCGGACTCAGGTTCGAGCAACCAGGATCAAGGTAACCAGTCGCAGTCGAGCGATAAGGTAATGAAGATCGACACGCTAAAGCCCGGTGAACGTCGAGAGTTCACCATCCAGGCTTCGGGTGATGAAGAGGGAGAGCTGCGAAGTTGTTTGGAAGTTGTCAGCTACACCCCTGCGATCTGTTTGACGAGCCAAATCGTCAAGCCGGAGTTGGAGTTGACCAAGATGGCTCCCAAGAAAGCCAACCGTTGCAACGTGATTGAGCTGAATTACAAAGTGAAGAACGCCGGAAGTGGCGACGTTGGGAAGTTCGAAATCACCGACTCGCTCGGCGATGGGCTCGCAACGATTGACGGTGAAAGTGAACTATCCTTCCCCGTTGATGGACTCGCCGCCGGTGAGACACGTGAATTTGTTGCACGTGTTTATGCTCGCAAGTCCGGAACGTTTCGCAGCCGCGCTGTTGCTAAGGCTGACGGTAGTGAGTTGAAGAGTCGCAGCAAAGAAACCGCAACCGAAGTGATTGCTGCTGACTTGATGGTTCAGGTCGACGGAGCCGAACGCGTCTACGCAGACGATTTGGTGACTTTCACTGCCACCATCGCCAATACAGGCAATGCGGCTGCGGAGTCGGTGAACGTTACTGTCGAGTGGCCCGCAAAGGCTAATTTGGCTGACATGAGCGACTACAAGACGCAGCAGCACCAAGGGAATAACGCGCAGGGTGGTCAGTCGGGTGAACCGACTCCTGCGAGCGATAATCAAACCGCGGATAGCCAGAAATCCGACTCGCGAGACAATAACAAGATGGAGATGCAAACCGAGTCGTTTGTAATCGATCGTTTGGAAGCGGGACAGGCTGCTGAGTTTACCTACGCGATCCGTACCGACAATCTCGATAAGGTCGCTACGAAGGTGCGTGCACGTCACGTTTGTACCGTGGACGCGGCAGAAGACCAAGAAAAGTCGACTGCGAAAACTACCGCAACCTCGATGGCTACTGCCGAGGTCGTTCGTTTGCCCGCATTGCAACTCGCTGTGGTGGACGCCGAAGACCCTGTGAAGCAAGACGGTAACGTCGAGTACATCATCCAGGTTTGGAACGAAGGCGATGCCCCCGACCAGAACGTTCAGTTGGTTGCTATGTTGCCGAAGAACCTCAAGTTCAAGTCCGCCGATGGGCCAACTGATTCGCAAAGCGAAGGCAATGAAATCAAGTTCAAGCCGATCAAGACGATGGAACCGGGTGAACGTGTTGAGTACACCGTGACCGCAGAACCGACGGGTACCGGCAATGTTCGTTTCGAGGCCTCGCTGACGAGCAAAATGTTGCAAAATAAAGTGACCGGTGAAGAGCCGACGCGTCTATTTGCATCGCAGAAAAAGTAACCACGTTTGCGGTGATCAATCGCAAATGATCAACGTGGATCACTACAATTTTCTAACCTCGCCGGTCAGCCCGGCGAGGTTTTTTGCATGACCAAAGGAACATCTTTGTGAATCTCGCTGACCCGTCCTCTACTCCACCAAGCGAATCGCATACGAACGTTGCGGTGCCTAACGTGAATCCGCCTCGACAGTTCGACCGAAAAAGCGATCGTCATGCGGGTCACTCTACGAAGCGGCCTCGCCTCGCCTCGCTATCTGCCTACCTCGTGCACTTGTTGACCGCATCGGGAATTGTGCCCGCCGCGTTGGCGATGCACGAACTTTCTCGTCCGCAATGTGATCCGCGGTTGGTCTTCGCGTACCTAATGCTGACGACGCTCATTGATTCGATTGACGGACCTTTGGCGCGGCGATTCGAAGTGAAGAGGTACGCACCATCGATCGATGGCCGCGTCATTGACGATTTACTGGACTATCTCACCTTCGCGTTCATTCCGCTGATGCTGATTTGGAGAATGGGGTGGATGCCGGCGGGGTTCGGTGGTTCAGTGATGTTTGCGATGGGCGCGAGTTTGCTTGGGTTCGCTCATCGCGAGGCGAAGGACGAGTCTCGCGGCTTGTTTCGCGGCTTTCCGTCGTACTGGAACTTGTATGCAATCTATGCCGGCGTATTCAGTACGCAGTGGAGCCCATGGGTGACCGCGATCACGTTGTGGGGGTTGAGCATCATGACTGTGCTGCCGGTCTGGGTGATTTACCCGAATCTCGCACCTTTGCGTTGGTGGCGTCCGGTCTTCTGGGGCGGTCTCATCTGGACCGGTTGCCTCGTCGCCATTCTGTTTTGGGATTATCCGAACAGCCCTCTCGGTTTGGTCCTCGTTTCACTGCTCTATCCGATGTTCTACGTGTGGGCGTCGATTGCTCATGTGAGGGGATTGCGATGATTCCGAGCCCGTTCCCCGGCAGCTTTGGTCTGAATAAAACAACTAATCAAAGGGGCGCCCCGCTTTTCCCATGGGAAGCTCGCCCAACGCCATCGACTGATGAATTGTCTCTTAATTCCATAAGACCCCGGTCAGGCGGTCTGTCCACCTCTCAGGAATGACTCATGGCATGAGAGTTGCGAAGAACACGTGAACGTAACGACGCGTTATTCATACCGTGGCATTTAATAGATTTAACAACGTTCACGAGGATATAAGGATGGCGACCACTCAGGCCGGGACGAACAAGCACAGCGTAACATGGCATGGATTTAAGACGAGATCATTGCCCAAGGTTCCTTCATGGATTGAATCCCTGGGGCGTGCCGGGCATGTTGCGAAAGGTGTTGTGTATTTCATAATTGGGTTTCTCGCGTTCAAGTTGGCTATCGGTGCGGGAGGCGAGATCTCCGGTTCGCGCGAAGCGATCAAGGAAATCGGGCAGCAGCCCTTCGGTAGAATCCTTCTGGGGATCGTGGCAATCGGTTTGATCGGCTACACCGCGTGGAGATGGACTCAAGCGGCCAAAGACACCGAGGGTGCGGGCAATGAGGCCAAAGGTATCTGCAAACGCATCGGATACGCGGTCAGCGGCATCGCCTACCTGTCGCTAGGTTGTTTTGCCGGCAGTCGCGCGTTGGGTTTTGGTGGCGGTTCGGGAGGTTCGTCCGGTGCTTTCTTGCTCGAATCGACATGGGGCCGCGTTGTTTTGGGGATCGCGGGTGGGGTCACGATTGGTGTGGCAGGCTACTTCATCTACAAAGCGTATCTTGCGAGCTTCATGACGAAGTATCGGCTCGCGGAAATGAGTGAAACGGCTCGGAAGGCGGCTTTGAATGTTGGGCGTATAGGACTCAGTACTCGAGCGGTCGCGTTTGCAATCATCGGTGGATTCGTGGTCGCATCGGCGTACCGTGGAACGTCTGACGGTGAGATCGCAGGGATGAGCGATGCTCTGGCAATGATCGCGTCGCAGTCGTACGGGAAAGTATTGCTGGGGATCACCGGCTTCGGGTTGATGTGCTACGCAGTGCATATGTTTCTGATGGCTCGTTTTCGTCGCTTCAATGTCGAGTAAGCCATTGGTTGTCGTGTTCATGGCTACTGGGGCGTGCGGTGTCGGAGTGTCCGGCTTTCGTGGTCATCCCAGTAGTTTGTTGAACGACGTTTCAGAGTGTGTTGTGAATCGATTGTTTTTTAGTCGCTGTTGTGTTGTAGAAAAGAAGATCTGAGGGTTTGAACAATGTCATATGCTGTAACGCGTCCGAATTCGCTGTCGTATCTCCGGCGTGCCGGTTGGGTGCTACGAGCCTGGATGAGGAATCCGGCTCAGGTAGCGACGGTTTGTCCGAGTTCGCCTTACTTGACTCAGGCTATCTCCGATCGCGATTGTGTTCGGCAGGCCGACACGATCGTGGAACTCGGGCCGGGCGCGGGTGGCACCACGCTCGGGTTGCTCGAGCAGTTGTCGACCGGTGGACGCTTGGTTGCGATTGAAAAGACTGAAGAGTTAGCAGCAGCGGCGGCGGAGATCGTCGACCCCAGATTGCACGTTGAGCATGCCGACGCACAGGATCTTTGCGGTGTCTTGAGAGACCTGGGAATCGCGACGGTCGATGTCATGGTCTCGGGAATCCCGTTTAGCGCTTTGCCGGAACCCGTTGCCAAGCGGATCATGCAATCGGTCCATCAGTCGCTCGCTCCCGGGGGACGGTTTATTGCCTATCAGTTCCGACCTGATGTTTGCGAATTTGCGAGGCCGCTGTTTGGGCCGCCAACGACGGAGACGGTGATGTTGAACGTGCCTCCGTTACAGATACACGTGTGGGAAAAGGTCGAGACTCTCGACCCTGTGGTCCCGCAAACGGTGATCAATGCGTGAACAGTCGAGCGGTCAATCGCTCAAGCGGTTGCAGCAACCTGGCGAACCGAAATTGTGATCGACCGAGATAGAACGACCTCTTCGATAGCCCTCGCGAGCACTGCGAGGACCGTTGCGTTAAAAGCCGGCCGGTGTCATGACGGTCGCGTTTTGGATCTGCTCGTTGGTGGGCCGCTGGATTAGCTCGAGCGTATCCGAATCGGCGTCGAAACGAATCAAGCCGTGGCGGGCGAAGGCGTTTAGCCACGATTCCATGGGCCAACAGTCCCATCGCCTTCGAAACTGAATCGCGTTGCGGATGATCGCATCGAAATGATTCAGCGGCGGTTTGCACACTGCGTGGTGTTGATGGTAGGCCATCGCTCCGGCGAAGCCGAAAGGGACGCCGGCCTCGCGCGCGGCAAAGGCAAAGTCGGTGTCTTCACCGCCGTAGCCCGCGAAATCCTCACTGAAACCACCAATGGTTTGGAAGGTGTCTGGCGTGGTGGCGAAGCAAAGCGACCAAAACTTTTCGTACTCGGTCGACGGTTGCCACTCACCTTCGGTTAGCCTCGGTTGGTACGGGTGGGCGATCGCCTTCTCTCGGAGTTCCGGCATCGACCAATCGGAGGTCGTCGCGCCTGCGGGAAGGTAGCGAGGACTGCCCATCCACAATCGATCGGATTCACCAATAGCATCTTCGAACGTGGTCAGCATGTTTGGCGATGGGATGCAATCGACGTCTAAGAAAACCATCGCGTCGGCGTCGCTGAGTTGGGCGGCACGATTGCGAGCTTTCGCGAGAGGCAACGATTCGTTGATCGTGTCGACTCGCTCGGTGATCACGTCGATCGTTCCGCCCGTGTCGGGTGGAATGATGTCCTCGTCCATGCCAACGATGATCCAGCGATCCGGTTTGCGAACCGACTGCATCCATCCTCGGGCCTGGTTTTGCAGGTGAAGTTCACGTCCTCGAACGATCGTCAACGCGTGAATGATCATATTGAGATGGTTTCCGAATGATGACGTTTGTTGTGTGACCAGAGGGCGACCTGTTCGATGTGTTTGGCCGCCTGTTTCGCTCCATCGTTGCGGAACACGTGGTCCCATTTCGAGGTGTCCAGGCTCAGTGCGCTTTGTACGAGCGAAGGCCAAGTGTGAGGCGTGGGCCACTGTTCCAATCCGACGGCGAGTTCTTCACGCTGTAGGATCTGAACCTTTCGGATTTGTTCTGCGAAGGGCCGTGGTTCGGCGATCGCGATGAATTTACATCGTGAATGGCCGAGTTCCATGACGCTGTTGTGGCCTGCGGCGGTTACCACCACGTCGGCACTCTGGCAGTAGGCCGAGGCATTGTCGACCCAGCCGAGATAGTGCAGGTTCGATGGGTGATTGCTTTCGTTAGCCTCTTTTCCGACCACGAGGATTTGATGGCTCGGTAGTGCCAAGGCAGCGTCACGAAGTCGCGAATGAACGTCACCGCTGCCGCCACGGCCAAACAGGAAGGCGATCGTGTTGTTCGGTTCACGCTCGGTAGAAAGCGGCTTGTCTGTCGTATCCGAGGATGTGGTGTTCGTGTGGCGACAGAACCCGTCGAGGTAGACCGTTTTCTGTTTGATCCACGCGGGCGTGATGGAGTCTTCCATCATCTCAGGAAACGGAGCTAGCAATGAATGAGCAGCGGCGTATGCGTTGATGTGTGCCGGATCGCTACGGTCACCATGCTGTCTCATTACGATTTGAGGTACCGATGCTAATCGCGTCAACATAGAGATTTCGGCGGAAACATCGACAACCATTAGATCCGGTTTGGCAGTCGCCAGCCACTTAGTGTATGCGGCGACACGGTCGGTGATGTTGTGTGACCACAGCGGGGCGAAGTGCAGCGACGGTACGTCCGCCACATAGTCCAAGCCTTCTTCGTTGAGCCCCTCGTTGTCGCATTCGATGCCGATGACTTCGGAAAGTGTCGGGCCGGACCAAGGCAGTTTATCGATCCGGCTGGTGACTACCGACGAGGGAATGGTGAGGTGCTTCAAGATGGCTTCCGTTCGATGCTTGTGCCCTCTGCCGTGGTAGTGGACATAGAAGCCCACGCGTGGAACGCTCATGCGGCAACTCCTGCTTGAGGACGCAGGTACATGTCCTCGTAGCAATCAATCATGTGATCGAAACTGAACCGCTGCCGAGCGACCTGTCGGCATCGGGTGGAGGATAGCTTCAAACATTGACTCGCAGCGTTCGCGAGTCCGGCGATGTCGCCGGGAGAGGCGATTCGCCCGACCGAATCGTCGACGATCTCCGGGATAGCCCCCCGTTCGAAACACGCGACCGGGGTTCCGCAAGCAAGTGATTCGACCACCACGAGACCGAATGGCTCGTCCCAGCAAGGTGTCACGAAGGTGACTGAGGACCGGGCAATGAGTCGGCACAGATCATCATGGCGTTGATGTCCGAGGTAACGCACGTTCGGTCCCAGTTTTGGGACGATTGCAGATTGAAAGTACTCGTCATCACTGATCGGACCGACGAGGTCGATCGGTAGGCCCGCGAGTGCTGCAGAGTCGATTGCCATGTGTGTTCCCTTGTCGGGAAGGATACGCCCGAACCAGATTGCTCGTTTCTCTCGGTCGGTGCCGCAGCGTTTCCAAAACCGTGTATCGACGCCGTTGTGAATCACGGACTGGTTTGGAATATGGGGGCTCCATGCCCTTGCGTTCGCGTTCGAAATGTTAACGAAGCGTCCGCATTGAAAGGCTCCACGTGCCTGCAGTTCCCCGACCATTCGTTCGAGTGGAGGGGCGTGCAGCGTGGTGATCATGGGAGTCGGGATGAGGCCCGCAAAGCGAAGCGGGATGGGGCTGAGGGAGTGGTTGTGAATCAGATCAAACGAATGTTGTCCGAGTTTGTTCATCAGTTGTTCGTAGGCTTCGTCTTCGACACTCTCGACCCACTCATAGTGCACGCGACCGAGCCGACGAAGACTGTCAGGAATCGTGGACGATTCCACAATCGGTGCCAGCGGAAGCGACGAATCGGAGTCTCCCGATGCGAATAGAGTTACTTCATGTCCCTTATCGACGAGACGTCGGACGAACGCGTCTGTGAAGCTCTCCAGGCCGCCTGCGTGGGGTTTGGCAATGGGGTGTTTCAAGTGACCTATAATGCCGATCTTCATTATGTTTATCCCCATCAATTGATAAGAGTTGATGTTTGTTATTGGTATGCATCTGGATGCGTCGGTTGACGGTGATGCATCGGTTTCGTTTAACGGGCGACCTGTGTTGCGATTGCAAACCGCGTCGCTAGACGCATTGGCAACAGGACGCATTAGCAACAGGTGTGCCAACGGCGGTGTGGGGAACGTCGCGGCTCTCGCCGGATCGCTGACGAAAGGAGTCGAAAGTGCATGGTTTTCGTGAGCACGAAAACGAAAAACGGTCCAGCGATGTTTTTATCGCTGAACCGTTTTGAATGTGTTTGCTGATGGACGATGATGCCTTGTTCGATCGGTTTGGCTACACGATCATGCGTTGGTCGAACCGCTTGTCAAACTCCGTGAACAGGTCTGCGAACTCGGGGCGATCGAGAACCTCTTGGACTTTCTGCGCTCCGGTCTCTACTTCCTTGGGGGCGTTGATTGGTTCGCGTGCTTCATCCTGCCGGGCTACTGCTTGGCGAGCCGTTTCCATTGCCGATGACTTCCACCCACTCACGTGTGACAGGGCATCGTTCATGGCAGCCTTGACCATTCGAAAGTCCATTCCTGAGAACGAATCTTCGAATGCCATTCGCATCCGCATCGCGTAGGCGTTGTTGATTTTCTTGGGGCTATCGCGAAGTTGCCGATTCAAGGTGCGTCCGAGCAGCACCATCTTCACGATTTCCAGAGGAACGCCTCGAACCGAAGTCACGACCGCAACAACCTTGCGTATTGGAAACAAGATGATTTTCAGCGGTGCCTTGGCGAGTGTTCCGAGGCAACCTGTGAGGCAACCATCGCTGCTGCTGTAGTAAGGCCGCAGCGTTTCGAGTGAAACGTTTTCTGTCGGTTCATTGGCGTGCAGGGTCCTGGATACTACAAACCGTCTGCATTGCTCGCGGACCAAATCGTCGATAAAGGGTACCGGGATGAAACGAGAGGATGCCGAGACGATACCAGCCACGACCCATTGATGGGTTAGCCAATCTGAATTTGAGGGAATCGCCATCTATCCCTTTTTCCGTACAGGAATAATAACGACGGGTTCGCACCGGGGGATCATTGCACCGGATCGTTGCATCTGTTGTTCGGCACTGTTGATGGATTTTGCCAAGTTGTTGATCGTCTCCGAGAACCGCCACACAAACTGCTTGGCGAGAATCCAAGGTCGCGAGAATGGAAGGTGGAGTTTGGTCGGTGCGGGAGTTGCAGACATCGCGAGTTTCCTGCTCGTGGAGCGAAGAGTGAAGCTGATACAGATTCAACTCGGTATGCATTTCCTGAGCCAATCACTTACCTCGGACAACGGATAGGTCGTTTTGTCGAGCGAAAACCACAGCAGAAAGGATAGTCATTCGTTCGGATACCGAGCGATTCTCGCGGTTGCGATACCCCTTGCGGCAACAGTCGGTTGTTTTTCGATCACATTGTTTACCGACCGAACTTTGTTGATGTGGTATGGCCCGACTTCGTCGGCGGCGTCCGTGTCTGCCGGCAATCTCTATTGGGCGGTCGCCTGCGTTCCGGTTTCCATGATGGGGTTCATTACCCCTTTGGTGGCGATCACTCTCGGCAGACGACGCGATCGTGGTGCGGTGAATCGGCGAACCTGGGCGTTGGTGTGGCAATGTATTTGGATGACGCTCGCGTGTATTCCGATCCTCGTTTTTGTCGGATGGCTCAGCCCACGCGTTTTCGAAGCGTTTGGGCACGAGGCGGACCTAGCGTTGCAGGAGGCGAGATACTTTCGGACGCTTTTATTCGTGGCACCGGCATCCATGCTCGAAGCGGGGCTTACTGCATTTTTTGTCGGTCGTCGAATAACCAAACCGATTCTGCGAACCAATGTGGCGTCTTCTGCCCTGAACGTCGTCCTTGATTTCTGGTTGATCTTCGGTGGACTGGGAATTCCGGCGTTGGGGGTTTGGGGAGCGGCGTCGGCGACGGTGATCGCAATGTGGTTCAAGGTTTTCGTGTTTGCCGTTCTGCTTTCGAGAGTACGTTCGTTCGGACGGCATTTTGCTGAGTCGTGGAAACCCGATGCGGCACTCATCCACGAAATCGCCGTGCCCGGATCTGCGTTGGGGATTCAGCAGCTCGTGCGGTCAGCACTTTTCAGTTTGCTCATGTTGTTGATCGGCGCGGCATCCGTCACTGGGCTCGCGGCGACCTCAGCGGCACTGAGTCTTTACCAGTTGTTATCGATCCCAGCGATCGGATTGGCCACCGCGGTGACTGTAGTAACCGGGCAGGCTTTCGCGTCGGGAGGTATCGCCTTGGCCGGGCAAGTCATGAGACGATCGTTGGTTATCGGTGGTGCGGGTGTCGTGATATTGGCGGTGCTGCTCCTTGGCTTTCCGTATTTTTTACTGCAAGTTTCGCTAGGTGGATTGACTGCGAGTGAACGTGGTGAGATCGAGCCGGTTGCGGTTCTCTTGCTCCGATATGCCGCCGTCTACGGGATTTTCGATGTTGCAAGCATGTTGTTGGGGGCCTCCGCGAAGGGAATCGGAAAGACGTTTGTCATCTTAGTGGCAACTGCCGTCCCTGGGATGATCGCGATGTTGGGCGGCTTCGCGTTGTCTCCGGAGGGGGCGTCCGCAGTGGAGCATTGGTGGGGAGTGCTAATCGTATGGTCGTTGGCACAAGCAGGCATCATCGCTATCGGAATGCGCCGAATGTTGCTCGCAGGTGCAGGGCCCCAAACGGCCGGATGCGCCAACGAGGCGCCTGGCTCAACGATGGTGACAGGCAGATAACGCTTCCACACAAACCGTATCTTCAAAAGGGGACAGGCCAAGTAGAACCGGGTTTGCGAGGCCGGGCTTGCAGCGCGGTGCCGTTGTCGTGGAGGTGTGTTTTTGGGACCGAGACAGAATGCACGAAGGCGAATCGACAATCAATCGTCTTCGCCTTCATGAAAACGCCAATCTCGAAAGACCGGCTGGGCATAACCGAACAGCGTCAGTTGCTGGATTAGCGATCATGTCACGCTGACAAACGACTTTCGACCGGTTAGCCGGGCACCGCGACCTCGTCGCATGAACGTCGCTGCGTTGAGGACGTTTGCCTCGATTCTGAGGGTGTTAGTGCATCGGAGTGCGGCGAGAGTGCGTTTGCTCGCTCAAGTGCGTAGCTGAGCAGTAGGCCGCAGTTGGGACAACGGCAACTGCGAACAGGCAGCACATGTTCGTGGCCCATCATGTATGAACTGAACGTGCCGCTTACCCAAAACAAGTTGTCTTTGCGGTAATCGCTAAATTGATCCAGCAGGAAGCCCTCGTCCATATCGGTGTTGCAGGTGGGGCATCGAGGAGTGTTCATGTTTCACCTCGGTTCAAAATTGAAAGCTTTGCCAATTGAATGGACGGGACTGCCAATGGTTGCGTCGTAGGCCATTCAATAGAGAATCGCGAAAATCGTTTGCTCGGTCATCGAGCGTACGCAGTAGTTGATTTTTACGATGTTCCGGCAGGCTGGTGTCGGCGTTGATCGCGTCTCTTACTTCTTGTCGCTTTCCTTTGAACTCGTGTGACACTGACTCGCCATTCTCGTCGTTGAACGTAATGCGTGCGGTGTAGGTGCCGTCGGCCTCTTTCACGACGCTGAGCGAAACGAACTCGTTCCATTCAGTGTTGTCATTTCCTGCAATGTTTTGGTTCGTCGAGAAAGAAGGAAGCATGGACGACCATGGGAAGTTGAACGGCGGGGTCATTCCCGACCATTCATTCACAGGGGTGCGTCGCGGTTTGAGTGTCTTGTCGAGGACGACTTTGGTCGATTGAAGTTTTCCACCGCGGATGTATTCCAACGCCACTTCATCACCCGGTTTGTCGTTTCGGACACGCTTGATCAATTGCTCGCTCGAGTAAAGATCTTGGTCGTCGTATCGAACGAGGATGTCGTTGCGTTGCAAACCGGCCGCGTCCGCCGCAGACCCCTCGACAACGTTGGAAACCAAAATCCCACGACCGTTGGGCAGTGCTTCGGGAAGATGGCTGGCGAGGACTTCCGGGAGCGAAGCCACCATCACACCAAGGCTTGCTTGCGTCGATTCATCTAGGATGCCACCACTTTCTTTCGAAACGATTGGCGTCGATGCGTCCGCGTCGATCGTTGTCGGCGATGCTTCTTCTGCAGAAACAGCTGAGAGGGAAACAAGCGAGAATAACGTGACGAGCAGAGTTCGTAAGTAAGCATTCATTTTTCATTTCCTCCTGTTTGACAGGTTGGTGCGGGAGTTTAAATCTGGTCTGAAAAAACGTGGCATCCGAGAATGAACATCGCGATGCCGACAAAAAGAAAGCTCCAGTCGAAAAGAGGGCTGGCACGCATCCAAGGCCACCGCGAGACAAGGTCGGCGGTGCAGAGCGTGGCAATCACAACTGATGTGACGAGCGAGAACAACGTGAACGATTTCTCGATCCAAAAGTCACGAAAGAAGTTTGACCATCGACGATGTTTGCGACGAAACGCACCGCGTGTCGGGACGTCAGAAGCCACGTGCAGTTCAAACGGAGATGACGTGATCGCCGGGGAATGCTGCGCGTCAGGCGGCGTGGTGTCATCAACTCGGCTCGTGCTCAGTGCCCCGGGCGTCGTTCCCAGTGCCACGGGCGTGATGCGATGATGTTGCGCGTCCCGCAGCGTAGTCGATCGCGCGGCAGTTCCCCGTTGCGTGCGGTCGGACGCGGGGGTCGATTGGGGTTTTGGGCCGGGATTTCGAGAGGTTTGTGCAAACGTGGTAGTCATGATCAAATCCTCTGCGTTGGGAGGGCAGCGATGTGATGCAGGACAGGGCGATGTGATTCAGGAAAGGGGGGCGACTAGTCGGGTGCTTTCACGTCGTCCGTGATGACATGTCCGCTAAACCGATAACGCCACCGGGCGCCATCGGGTTCGAGGTCGTAACTCGCGAAAGAGCGAGGGAGATCATGATGACCTGTCGGGACACGTGAGAACTGCTCTTCGAGCGTGTCGGTCAGATGCGTGATTAAAGAAACGCTGATCGGGATCAGTACCGATGGCGGAAGGTGGTAGAGTTTGGACGCACTCACCGCATGCTCGTATCCGTCGAGCGGACCGCCGACAAACTCAACGGGGGAAACTTCGTCGACGAACTCCTCCTCCGTGGTCGCGATTGACGCGATCCAGTGCTCAAGCCATTCGCCTGCCCGATTCAGGACAAAACCGACATAATCCATCGCATCACCTCTGCATGGTTGCAAGTTACTTCACACATCCCTTGTTCACGGAACAGATGTGCACGAAACGTGCCGTCGTTTATTTCGGCAATTATAGGTGATAATGTGACGCAGGCATCTGAAAATCTTGCGAATTTGCGGAGCTAGGCTGCCGGTGCGTGTGCGGTGTCCCTCGCGGGAGGTTCGTCAATGTTGCCGAATCTCCGCGTCTCGTCACTGCGGTGTGGGCCACGAGCTTGGACGCCGTCTCGCGTTGCGACCGTCAATTCAGCTAGCCAAGTGCCGGCATCAAAAAGGTCCGTGTGGCAACGGGCGAGTTGCAACACGAACCCCTGCTTGCCTTGCCCGACCGGTGTCAGGCAAGGCATCATCACTGACAAATCAGCGTACTTGCACTTCGATTCGGCGGGGTTTGGCGTGTTCGGATTTTGGCAACCGGAGGGTTAGAACTCCGTTGTGCAGTTCAGCCGAAATCGCCTCACCGTTGATTGCTTCGCCGATCGTGAACGTGCGTTGGAAATCACCGACGCCATATTCACTGAAGAGGTATCCTTCCTCGTCATGGCAATGGCTGACTTGGCCATGGATCGTCAATTGACGATTCTCGAAGTTGACGTCGAGGTTGTCGCTATCGACGCCCGGAAGATCTCCGTAGAGAACCAACTCATCATCACCTTCCCAGATATCGAATCGAGGTTGGTAAGTCGCACGTTGAGCGGTTCCGTTGGTATCTTTCGAACGTTCGGTATCGTGAGAAACGTTTTGGTTTGTCGTTGTCATTGTGGTACTCATGTTTGTGCTCCTTGATCGTTGAGGTCGTTACAATCAATGGTATTTTGCGTATTGGTCATCGAGTGGTGTTCGATAGGGATCGATCGCCACTCGATGGTCGAATTCGCGTTGCCTCAGTTTGCCTTGACGTCGATGCGTCGTGGTTTGACCGCTTCGCTCTTTGGCAATGTGACGCGTAGGACGCCGTTTTTGAACTCGGCGGAAACTCGCTCCGCATCAATGTCACCGGGGAGTTCAATCGTCCGGCTGAACTTGCCATACCCGCGTTCTTGACGGTGCCATGTGCCACCATCGTGTTCAGGTGGTCGGCGTTCGCCTTTCAGGGTGAGTTGATTGGCAATGACGTAAATCTCGAGATCATCGAGCGAGAAACCAGGCAACTCCGCCTCTGCGTAGAGGTTGTCGTTGTCGCCCCAGACATTCATTGCGGGGAATGTGCTCACGCCAGTGGCGACGCTTCCGCTGCGGCCAAATAGACGGTCCATTTCTCGGCTCAAACGATTCAATTCGCTCCAGGGTTCCCATCGTGTTGCTAACATTTTAGATGCTCCTTTCAAGCAAGGTCAAAAGAAGGTTAGGTTCTTGTTTTTCTGCATTTTTGGCAGTCGAAACTGCGTGAGCCATAAGAAAAGCAACGGCTGTGCCAAACCCGTTTTGAGCAAGCAAAGGCACGTCTGCAGCAACGAAACTCCAGTGCATTGCGAGGTACTTTTGATCGGGAGAACCAAGGATGCCAGAATGACATCTCCCGCGTGCACGTTCGTGAAATGGCCCGTCAGAGCATGGGAGGTTGGTGAGAGCGACCACGGTGGGATTCAATGCAAACTCCCCGGCCATGTTGCCTACCTGGGAAACATGGAGCCGGGGAGTTTGGAGTGATTTCGAGTGATTGAGGCGAGGAACTCACTGGCTCGTGGAGTCGCCTGGGTGGACTACTCGAAGGCCTTTTCCGGAAAGGGACTCGGGAAGGCAGCCAGGGCGTCTTCTGCTTCTTCGAACGAGCGATACAGGGCGTCATCGACGAGGATCCCGTCGGCTTCCTTCGCAGCCATTTCCGCAGTCATGCCTTCCGGGACGCGAGTAATCGTGTAACCGTGGTCTGTTTCGATGATCACGTAGTAGTTCATTCGAATTCTCCTGGGTTCGAGGAATCGTTACGAGAAACAATCACCTTCGATGGCCTGAGGACTCGCTCACCAAAACGATATCCCTGTTCGACCACGTCGACGACGGAACCGTGTGGGTGCCCATCGTCGTCTTCTTGGCCGACCGCCACGTGGTGACATGTGTCAAACGGGCACCATGTGCCAGGAATTTCTTGTAGACCATGTTGAGTCAGTGTGTCAAATAGCTGGTTGCGGACCACCTCAATCGATGACATGAACTCATCGAAGTCGCCGCTGTGTCGGCCTGTCAAAATCGCTCGGTCGAGGTTGTCGATAACCGGCAACAGGTCTCGCACGACTTCATGAGCGCACGGGCCGTTGAAATTGGCATCGCAGGAGGGCGTCTCGAGCGGCACGCTGGATTTTGACCTCGAGGGGTGGCTCTCAGGTTGGTTCGCGGGAGGTCCGTGGTCAGATGAGGGAACAGGGAATCGTCTCGGGACGGTTGTTTCAAACGACCCTTCGGGTTTGTTCAACAGACTCTTGTCCATCTTTCGGTCTCCGCTGATTTGACAACAAGCCGAAGACTTCCATGAACAGCTCGCTGACTGTTATGTAAAGCAGACGTATGAAAAGTAGACGTAACCGCTCGATCACCTCCGTCCGCCGTCCGTCATCGATTATGACGCAGGCGGTGGACGTTTACAAATAATGCTGCAGTGAACGATGCGGCTTTCCTGAACCAATTCTGTGTTGATACGATGCAAACAGTGTGCCTGTTCGGAGCACCAGGGGGCGGTTCGTATCGCGTTTTGCTGCGATTGTCCCGTGGTGCTGTTGCCGGGGGATCGATCGTGGTGGCGTGATCAGGAGGCAAACATCCACCGGTGCCGTTGCTTCCCTGACGATGCTGTCGGAAGGGGATCACGCTGCACTTCGTTGCTCTTGCCGGTGGAAGCGGCCCTGCCGGATGGTGTCCTTCTCACGCAGGAGCGGTTCACCCTCGTCCACAGACGCCTATCCCAGGAGTTGCAGGCGTGTTTCAATACAACGTTTCACGATGCAGAGGCATCACGGGGATCGAAGCCAGGACTATTGCCTTCGCCGCTTCGCCGTTTGAGATCGATTAAGAGGACGCCCAACGCTATGTCAATCCAATGGTTCCCCGGCCACATGCACAAGGCGCGACTCGAGATGCAGGCCGTCTTGCCCAAGGTCGATGTCGTCGTCGAGGTTCTTGATGCGAGGATCCCGTATTCGAGTGAGAATCCGATGCTCGCCGAATTGCGTGGCGACAAACCGTGTTTGAAAGTGCTCGCCAAAAGTGATCTCGCCGATGAAGCGATGACGGTCCAGTGGCAGGAGCATTTCAATGCGGTTGCCGGCGTCCGTGCTCGCGCCGTAACGACCGAAGAGGTACCAACCATTCGCAAAATCAAATATGCGATTGCGCAGATGGTGCCCCACAAGGAAGGCAAATCAGCAAAAGCGATGATTATGGGGATCCCGAATGTTGGGAAGTCAACCATCATCAACGTTCTGGCCGGTCGCAAGATTGCGAAGACGGGAAACACGCCGGCGATCACGAAGCAGCAACAGAGTGTTAACATCGGTGACGGTGTGACCCTTTTAGATACGCCCGGTGTTCTGTGGCCAAATCTTCAAAATACGTACAGTAGCTACCGGTTGGCATTGCTGGGGTCGATCCAAGAAACTGCCATGGAGTATAGCGACGTTGCTTTTTTTGGAGCTCGCTATCTGTTGGATCGTTATGTTGATCGTTTGGTCGACCGGTTTGATTTGGATTCGCAGCCCTCGAGAGAGCTCGAGCTGATCGAAGCGATTGGTAGGAAGCGTGGTTGTTTGGGAAAAAACAACCAAGTGGATTTGGAGCGAGCGTCCAAGATCTTTGTCACCGAGATTCGCTCGGGAGGTCTCGGGCCGCTCACGTTCGAAACTCCGCAGGGAATGGAACGCGAAAAAGCGGAAACGTCAAAGCAGGAAGCCGAGAAAGTAGAACGCGATCGAGAAAAAGAAGCCAAACGCAAGAAGCGGTTTCGAGCCAAACAGCGGGCGCAAAAGAAGTCGCGTGAAATGCGAGGGTGACGCGCGTCGCGGTAGGCGGCTTTCCCAATCGGGAATCTCAGCGCAGGATATGTGCTCGATTGAAGCGGCAAAGTGTGCCGTTTCGGAAACAAAGGCATCTATCAAAGATTGAGTATCGCATGGCTACTGCAAGTGCACGTCATATCCTGGTCGAGTTGGAAGAAGTTTGCTTGGACCTGAAAGAACAAATCGAGAACGGGAAAGACTTCGGTGAAGTCGCCGCTGAGTTCTCCTCGTGTCCCTCGGGAAAATCGGGTGGGGCGTTGGGGACGTTCAGTCCCGGCCAGATGGTGAAGGAATTCGACGACGTGGTTTTCACCGGCGAGTTGAACAAGGTTCACGGACCCGTGAAAACTCAGTTCGGCTATCATCTCATCGAGATCACGAAACGCGTCGACTGAACGCGGCCGAATTCTGCGAAGAAAAGGTGGCGAGATCCGCCACCCGGGGGCGAACGGCCTTGGCGGCTTGGCTTGCTCGTGAGATGTTCCTCTTCAGCGAACTGAGATAACAGCGAACTGAAATAACCAGCGGCCTCATCATGATAAAGACGTTCGAAGAAGCCTATCAGTTGGTGCTCAGCGAGAAGGTCGTTACGGTTTTTGGTAGCAAGGGATCGCAATACGCGTCTCTTTGGGACCACACCGCGTTGTCAGAGGACAAGCCCAAGGCCGGCGGTTGGAGTCCCAAGGTGACGGCAGTTTGGGATTGGAAGACGCGGATTCCCCAAACGTACCCCGACGAAGTTTTCTACGGGAAGATTGCCGGCGGGGATGCGGTGTTGATGGAGATGGAGTATTTCCGAACGGAACACTTTCCGTCTGCTTTTCAAGACGTGTCACAGCTAGACCCGCTGGTGCAAGAGGTCTATGAGATTGTTCGCGTCGAACCGATGTATACGGGTCAGTTGCGAAAGCAGACCGTGCAACGTACCGGGTGCACGAAGAGTCAGTTTGATACGGCCTTGAAGAAGTTGCAGATTAGTCTCAATGTCGTACGTTCGAATGACCCGAATCATAAGAACGATTTTTGGCTGCCCATGCGTGAAGTGCATTTTGATCTCGTTCAGGAGAACGAGTGATCTGGTCGGGACATAGTCGCCTGTTTCGTGTCAGTCGTTCGCGGGTGATTCGGAATGCTGGGTTTGATCTGACGATGCGTCCAGCGCGGTCCGAACGTCAGCGATAAACGTGGGGATCGCTATCTCGGGTGGTTCCTTTTCCTCGTACTCGAGGACGACGTAGCCGCGGTAGTTGGCGTCTTGGAGAATCGACAGCAAACGCGGGATATCGGCTGCAACGGGTTGCCCGTTGATACGCGTCGATAGTTTCAGTTGAGCGGTGATTGCGTGAGGAGCAATCTTGGCGAGTTCAGCGTAAGGATCCGGAGTGGCGGATAGGTTCGCGGAATCCCAGGTGACACCCAACCATGGTGAATCGATCGTTTCAACAATGTGGAGCAGGTCGTCGGCGTTCTGCAGCATGTCATGGTTTTCTAGGCCCAGCATCACACCGCGTGATTCCGCGTAACGTAAGGCTGGTTGCAGATTGGCGATGACGTTGGCCAAGGATTGCTGTTTGTCGATCCCGGGTTGCCTGCCCTGCCCCGCAAAGACTCGCACGGCAGGAGCACCAACGTCGGCGAAGCGGTCAATCCATTGGCGGAAGTAATCCATGTCTGCATCCGCCTGTTCGCTTCCTGGCGTGTTGGCAAAACAGTTGCCCATCGCGCCACCGGAAATGTCGATGCCGAGCAAATGGGCGCGACGTTTGATTTGATTGAGGTAGTCGAGGTTCAACGGATATGGAAAGAAGTAGGACGTCAGTTCTGCAGCCTCTACCCCGGCGTCCGCGCAGTAGTCGAGAAAGTCAAGCAAGTCCATTTTTCCATTGGTGCGTGTCCCCTTCCACCATCGCATGGAACGTTTGAACGAATACGCGCTCAGCGAAATGTCCTGAACGCGAGCTTCATTTCGTTCGAAGCGATCGATAGACCTGGCTTGCCCTGATGCCGTCGCGGCAGCAGCGATCGCAGTCGTTTGAAGAAATACGCGACGTGTGAATAAGTTCATGTCGTTCTCGTGTGGTACATCATTTGCGGTTCGTTTGCAGTTGTCAGGCCAGCGTCGTTGGAATCGCTTACGCGGGACACCGATGTTGTCGGCCAGTCGCGGTCGCCCGGTAGTGATGCGTTATGGCTATTTGCGTTGATGCAATGGTAGCGAGCATGCGCGTCGGCGTGTTCATTCTTCTGAAGGTTCGCGACGTTTCTCTTATTAGCAGGATAGTATCGATGAAGAATGCATTCGACCAATGGACCTCGGCGAGCCTCGGTGAAGTCACGATGGTCGTCGTTTCGTCGGTCATCATTTACGCGGTGATACTTGCTTACACGCGATTCTCCGGTCTGCGTAGCTTTTCGAAAATGTCGGCATCTGATTTTGCGATGACCGTCGCGGTGGGGTCGCTTTTTGCCTCCACGATATCATCGTCGAACCCATCGCTCGTGATTGGGATCGTGGCCTTGGCGTGTCTGTTCTTGGGCCAGTTTTTGTTGGCGTTGTTGAGGCAACGACTCGATGGGTTTAGCAAATTCGTTGACAATGAGCCCCTTCTGTTGATGGCTGGGGGGCGAATGATTGACGAGAATCTGCGAAAGGCCAATGTTACCCGAGGGGACGTTTGCGCGAAGCTCCGCGAGGCAAACGCCTTTCGACGCGACCAAGTTCTCGCGGTCGTCTTCGAAACCACCGGCGACATTTCGGTGTTGCACAGCCAAGATCAAGAGGGCGAGATCGACCAAGAAATTGTGAGTGACGTGATCGACAGCGAATTGTTGTTTGCAGATACGAGGTCGACCGAACCGACTTCTTTGGGACGCTGATCCGAAAAGGATGTCGCCGATGTCGCCAGCCTTCGGTGGACTGAATTCTGGCGAATTCAGCTACGGGCCTGGCGAATTCACTTGGTTGAAATCCGTTTGCGCTTATAGCGATTTTGCATCGATCGCGTCGAGGCGAAACACTTCCGCCGAGTCCTCGTCGAAGACAACATTCTTTGCCAGCGGGAACTGATGCGACCGGCTTTCGAGAAAATGCATGAAGTAACCGGCGGTATTGGGGAAGACGACAAGATCTCCCCTTTGGATGCCTTGAGGGAATTGCAGCTTTCGCAATTGAATCAACTCGGACTCGGTGCAATAGGCGCCTACGAGGTAGCCGCTGCGAGGAGAACGCGTTGCTGTGGTTTCAGTCGCGTTGTCGAAGTCCTTCGGGCTCGTCAATACAACCGGGTCGACCAGAAAGTCATCGCTGCCGGTTCGACATTGGGTGCGATTCATGCCGAGGCCAATGAACCAATCGCCGTTGGGGTGATGTTTGGTGAATTCAACTCTCGCTACCGTCATCCCGCAAGCGTCTAGGCTGCTTCGCCCGGGTTCGCACCGCAATTGCAAAGAGCTTTTCTTGATGGCGGATGCGATCGAACAGTTTTCGCCCGAATCCGCGTCCAACACTTCGGCGAACCATTCGGCACGTACGGGCTGTTGGAAGTACGGATACGTGTTCGCTGTGTCGGTGATGCCATTGTGGTCATGACGCAGTCCGAGACCGTGGTTGCGGTAGGTGATTGGAGGTTGATGGCCACGCAGTGACTCTCGGAGAGACTTCCAGAATCTGTCCCATTGCTCATTATCGTTGAGGTAGCTCATGGGGAGACCGCCACCGATGTCTAGAAAGCGAATGTCGTGTCCTTGGGAACGAAGGCGATCGATCCATGGCAGGCACTGTTTGATCGCGGACTTTCGCTGGTCCGCACAGTAGCCGTCGAGGTGAAAGTGGAGTCCATGGAGTTTCACTTTTTCGTCGGCAGCGAGCAACGATATTTTGTCTTCAACTTCGTGGACCGAATCGATGTCAAAACCGAACCGCGAGTGAAGTTTGGTTTCGTTGTGCGAGAACCCACTGAGCCGGATCGCGATGTTTGCTGGGAGCGATAAGTCGGACGTGACCGCGTCAACCACGTCGAGTTCGTCGTCGTTGTCGACCGCGATCGTGACCTGATTGCGAACGCACAACTCGATCAGCGACCACGTTTTGATCGCAGCGGTACAGATTATGTTCGGGCCAGGAATGCCGCGATCGAGCGTTTGTTGGCATTCCGGTTCGCTCGCGACGTCGACGCCCGCGTCGATCTGTTTGGCCGCGTCCACGAATGTCAGGCACTTGTTTGCTTTGCGAGCAAAAAAGGGTCGGAAATCGACTTCACGCTCACACGCGACATCGCACAGTTGTTTCAGATTACGCTGCAACGGAACGGGCGTTACCACGTTAATCGGCGAGCCATGTTCTTCGATCAAGCGATGCAAGGAAGCGGAATGGAGGGTGAGAGCATCGACCATCCAATCCGCCCACCGCGCGTTAAGAGGAGTCACGCCACGGCAGTGGCTTTGCAAACGATTCCATTCGTCCGACTGGATTGCCTGGTGAGGATTTGCGGCGATGCTCATGTCAATAGGTTTACTTTCCGAAGATTGGCTGCGACGCTCGATGCCCAACGTTGAGGGTGATCATGCAGTGTACGGCTGAGGGTATCGTTGCCAAGGATGCAGCCCTCGGTGGCACGACCGAGAATGGACAACCGGTCAGGCGAATCGCAATTATGTCGCAGTGGTTTGCCGTCGGCGTCCACACGCAACGTTGATGGACCTTGGAGGCGTTCAATGATTGCCTTTTCTTCCAGCGAATCGAAGGGGGGCGCGGAGAGGCATTGTCGTGGCGATTTGAGAACGGCATTCACGCAGCGGTCGATCGTCAGTGAATGGCAGGAGGCGTTTGAGCGAGAGCGATCACGAAGCGATAGTCGTGAATCACCTTCACTGGATTTTTCGATCCGACCACATGCGAAACGCAGATCCACGAGAGACGCGTTGATCAGTGCCAGCATTTTTCCGACGTTCTCTGCCGGCGGCCCGAACGCGATTCGTTCCATTTCGACGGCGATACGACGGAACTTCGGCCATACCTCGGCTACCAATCGGCCGTAGCTGATGCAATCAACCAATGCGGGGTAGAGGTTTCTCCAGGCGGTTCCGAGTGCCCAGGCGATATTGGGATCGGATTGGCCCGTCGCGACTCGGTAGGATTCATGCATCGTGTGAAAAGCGACGTCCCCGTTCATCTCTTCGCTGCACCAAATGTCGAACCACGATCGGATATCGCTTGCGGTCGTCGTTGGAATGCGAGTGCAGGTTTGTAAAGCCATTGCTGCGGTATCGGTGATCAGCGGCCACAACGTGTGCGAGAGCACTTGAGACGTGATCGGCTGGGAGATTTTGCTAATCGACTTACGCCCTTCCGACCAGACCTCGCAAAGTTCGTCAGGGTGATGGAAAAGGGACTCGTCTGGCTTGGCCAGCATCGGTCGACCCGAACGAGAAAATGGGTACAGGCATTGAGGTTCTTGTCCCGTTGATTGATAACGCCAGTCTTGGCCGGAACGTTCGAACTCTCCTCCACGTCCTTCCGTCATTGCGAGCGTGGCGTCGATGCAGGTCAAGCCAAAACCGCGAATAGCGACGGTGCTTTGCGGAGGCACGACATCAATCGACAAGTTCTCTCCGACCGGGAAGGTGGGGATCCAGGTTGATTGAATGGGGACGCTGGGTTCCGGTGGTTTGTCCCACTGGCCATGTCCCGTCGTGATCAGGAGTTCGTCGACGCTCGACAGCATGCGATCGGTCCTGATTTGCCAGGCGTCGGTCAAGCGATCGATCGACGAGACTTCCTCTTGAATCACCGTGACAGTGGCGAACGAGGCGAGTTGCCCGATCACTTGATGGTAACAACGGTGAAGGTATTGGCCGACCGAGGCGCGGCTCACGAAAGAGTTCGGGTGAGTTTCCTCGCCTGCTTCGCGACGTAGCCACTCGACCAAATTAAGGCGTTGGTCATCGGGCTGGCTTCGCGGTGGCCACGCGTCGATGTTTTTGGCGGCGAAGTTCATCCTGAGATATCGCGGTTGACGGGGATCATAGACGTTACCCGCACCGGGAAAGTCGGCAGGTTCGAATATGAAAATCGCCAACGTCGGCAGCGGTTGCATCTGCGCTAGTTCGTCCGCTAGCGATTGAAGGCAGTACAGCCCGCGAGGCCCGCAGCCGACAACACCGATGCGGTACTCTCGCCCGAGCAGAATAGGTTCATCCGGTTCACGCGTGTCGGCCGAGGAGTCGCTGTTCGATCGTGCCGCATCAGTAGCATGGCTGGATATCGACGGGGAGGATGCGGACTCGCCGAGTGGAGCGGGAATGGTTTGAGGATTCATTACGACGAGGTCTCG
The DNA here is from genome assembly GCF_000346505.1 of Aporhodopirellula sallentina SM41. Taxonomy (GTDB): domain Bacteria; phylum Planctomycetota; class Planctomycetia; order Pirellulales; family Pirellulaceae; genus Rhodopirellula; species Rhodopirellula sallentina. The sequence goes on along the minus strand of NZ_ANOH01000364.1, from coordinate 32,074 downwards.
CTTTGCGGATGATTCGGTGCCGGAGCTGTCAGTGCGGGAGCGTGGATCCTTTCTTCGATCATGTTTGGTGTGACGCCGAGTTCCGACTGAACCCACTGATCGCTGAATACCGTGTCTAGGTACCGAGTACCCGAGTCGTGCAGGATGGCAACAATTCGTTTACCGCGAATTCGGTTCTGGTGTGCTCGAACTACTTCCAAAACACCGCCTGCGGAACCACCAACGAGAATTGCTTCTCGTTGCGACGCACGACGGCAGCCGACGACGCAGTCGATATCCGAGACGCGGGCCACGTCGTCGAACGTCTGGTCTTTCGCCAACGCAGGAAGATGGCCGGCGCCGATTCCAGGGATCAGTCGCTTTCCGGGGGAGCCGCCAAAGAGAACGCTGCCGTTTGCGTCCACCGCGATGACTTTGGCGTGGTGGTTGAGCCTTCTCAGATAGTCGCGGCAACCTTGTGCGGTTCCGGTGCTACTAGTTGCGACGAACAGATAGTCGAAGTCACCTTGTGTTGATTCGAGAATTTCTCGGATCGTCCCCAGTTCGTGTGCGATTGGGTTTTGGCGATTGGCGTATTGGTTGGGCCAAAAGCTGTTTGGGGTTTTGGCCAGGATCTTTTGTACGCGGTGCAGCCGTGCGGCGAGAAAACTACCGTCGTGCGGTTCGGTAACACGAACCACGTCCGCCTCATACGCTTTCATGATTGCGACGTTTTGCGGTTGAGCGTGGGGGTCAACGACGCAAATGAATCGCAGGTTGTGATACCGACATGCCTGAGCCAAACCAATGCCCATGTTTCCCGAGGATGACTCAACGACGGTATCACCCGGTGAAAGCTCGCCGGTTTCGAATGCATGAGTAAGCATCTGCAACGCCGGGCGGTCTTTCGCACTGCCACCCGGATTGGCTGCCTCGAGTTTTGCGTGAAGTTCCACGGAAGGTTCGTCGAGGTAGCGTGTCAAAGAGACCAACGGTGTGTTACCAACGCATCGAAGGATCCCATTTTGATGACTATGCCTTGAGGTCGTCGGCATGGTCGGCATGGTTACCGGGGCGTTGCGGGAGAGATCTGAGAAGGCGGACGCAATCATTTGTTGAGCCCTCCGGCGCAAAAGAGATGAAGGGCGAAGGGATGGCAGAAGCCCCGGAACCGTGATGCAAGGTCGAGCCACGGTCGGAGATTTGGTTGGCTCATCAGATTTGCTCGGTGAGGTTGAATGTTGCGGAACGATTCCGAATGTCTTCGGGAACCGGCAAGGTGCGGACTCAGTGCATCGCTGAAAGCAGGTGGAACGTTTGCTCGTCACTGCGACGTAACGTTCGCGTCGTATCAGCGGCGTCGTAGGGATCGCAAACGCTGTGCCACGAGTTTGGGGTACCGGTAAGAGACGTCTCATGGGCCGAAGAAACGTTGTTAATTCACGGCACGATCGGTGGCATGTTCTTGTTGCTGTACTGGTGTTCTCGCACCGGGGCGTCGGGCCGAAAGAATGGGTGAGCGAATTGCAACCAATTGGTCGCAATCAAACCAAAGGGGGGGGATTGAGGTGCTGTCTCTCTTTCACGTTTCTCGTTCAATCGAGTTTGGTAACCGTGTGGAAGGTGCTTTATTGCGCTTGTTTGTCGGCGGGGCCATAGATAGAATGCCGATATGAAATCACCACTTCTCGCCGTATTGCTGATCGTCAATCTGTTGGCGTGTCCGCTGCGTTGTCTTCCTTGTGGAGCGACGGCGGTTGCCGATGAGCAGCCCGCGACGACGCAATGTCATGGTTGTTGCCATGACGATGCTGCGTCCACGCAAGAGCAACGAGAACAATCATCGCCTTGCAGCGACGGGTGCGGGATGCACGATTGCATCTGCGAGGGCGCCGTTGTTGAAATCAGCGGGCCTCATCTTCCGGCGGATGTGCCGTTGGAATGGCTGGTTCTCAACGACGTGTTGAGTGGATTTTCTTTTCGGTCGAACACTCTTTTGCCGCGATCAAGTGCGGTCGTGTCAGGGCGACATTCATGTGGTCGCGATGTGCGCGTCGCGCACCAGTCTTGGCTGATTTGATCGCCTGAGCTGATCTCAAACGCGAGTCTCTCTCGCGATGAACCAAGTGTTTGTATGTGCTTTGCAAGGTAGCTGCTGCGCGATTCGGTTTCGTGTCGCTTCGGTGTTGCAGGCTGCGCTGGTGTCTGGCTTTTTTTGATCGCTGCTTAGGTCCACATGAGCCGTCGAGAACGGTGATGGATTCACTGATATGTTGCTTCCCTGGGAATACGGTGTTCGCAATTTGGCCCGTCGGCCGCTGCGTACCTTGCTAACGTTGATCGCACTCGCGACGGTGGTCATGTTGGTGTTCGTCGTTGTCGGATTCATTCGAGGGCTCGAACGATCGCTATCGACCAGTGGGGACGACGATGTTGTTCTCGTCTATTCGGTCAATTCCGAGGAGAACATTGAAAACTCAGCAATCGCGGCACAGATTCCTGCGTTGTTGACCGCGAGCGTTGGCGGAACGGTTTCACGTTTCGGTATGACGCATGTTTCCCCTGAGCTTTACATGGGGACACGCGTGAAGAACGAGTTGGATGAGGCCGGTCTCGGTTTGGTTCGTGGCGTCACGTTGGCAACACCTTTGGTTCGTCGATCCGTTCGTCTGGTCGAGGGGAGTTGGCCGCGGGCAGGTGAAGTCATCGTGGGGCGGTTAGCGGCCGCAAAGCTCGGCAGTTCTGAAGATGCGATCGCACTCGGTAAGACCCTCGAATTCGAGGGAAAGCAGTGGACAGTGAGCGGCCGATTTGCGTCGGGAGGTTCGGCGTACGAGTCAGAGATTTGGTGCCGGTTGGAAGACTTTCAGGCGGCCACCAAGCGTCAAGATCTCAGCTTGGTGGCAATGCTGCTTTCACCCGAAGGGTCCGCCGGCGAGGTTTCTTTGTTTTGCAAAGAACGCACCGATCTCGAGATACGCGCGATACGAGAAACCGACTACTACGCTTCCTTGCAGCAGCATTACCGTCCGGTGCGTTTGTTGGCGTGGTCGGTTGTTGTGATGGTATCCGCCGCAGGAATCTTTGCCGGTCTGAACATGATGTACGGTGCCGTTGCGGGCCGTGTACGCGAAATTGCGACACTGCAAGCGGTCGGGTTTCGGCGACGCGCGATTGTGTTGAGTTTAGTTCAAGAAGGCGTGTTGCTCGCCGCGTCCGGATCGCTGTTATCAGGTGTCTTGGCATTGACCGCCCTGAACGGAATGGCGGTGCGGTTCACGATGGGCGCGTTCGCTCTGCGGATTGATAGCGTGGCGATATTAATCGGCTGCGGTGTCGGAGTTTTATTGGGAGTGGTGGGTGCGTTGCCTCCTGCTCTGAAAGCGTTGCGATCTGAGGTTGCGACGAGTTTGAAATCAGTTTGATTGTTTCGTGGAGTTTCTCATGTTTGGATCGTGTTCGTATCACGTGTCGGACGAGGGCTCTTTTTTCCCAACGATAGGGTTCAATAGGAGTTTGATATGAAGAGTGTATACGGTGTTTTGATTGCGGGCATGTTGGTCTTTGTTGTTGGCTGTGGTGCATCTCCATCGGCCGACAGAACGGATGAACCAACCTCCCAGTACCTCGTCGATGCCGAACCGTCCGGTGCGGTCTCAGTGGGCGATGCGAACGCGTCGGGCGAAGACGGCCAACCGATTACCTTGGTCGGATTGATCGGCGGTTCTACCGAACCGTTCGTTGACGGGTTGGCTGCGTTCACGATCGTGGATGAGAGCGTGCCTTATTGCGCCGACGAAGAAGGTTGTCCAACACCTTGGGACTATTGCTGCACTCAAGATCAGGTCAAAGACAACATCGCGACGGTCAAGATCGTTGACGAATCGGGAGGACCACTCGCCGAAGATGCTCGCGAGCTGTTGTCGGTCAAAGAACTGTCTAAGGTCGTTGTCAGCGGCACTGCTCAGAAAGACGAGCAAGGCAATCTGACGGTTGTGGCCGATCAAGTGTTCGTGAAGAAGGACTGATCGACGCGGTCTTGCTGTTCCCTCACGACGCCCGCTTTGGTTGCTTATGTCTGAGCCTTTTGATTTGAGTCGTCTCGCGATTGATCGGTCACCGAAAGGTGAACCGAACGCGAGACCGGTGCGCCGTCGACGTTGGTTGACGCGTTACGGGCTGCCGGTTGCGATCCTGGTAGGGTTCTTGGGGCATTTTTATCGGCGGCGGGGCGTCGAATGATGCCAATGCCGTCGGTAACCGTGGTTCCCGTTGTGTCCAAGCGGGCAGTGATACAAAAGGCGGGAACGGCGTTGTTTCAGGCACCCGGCTGGGTCGAGCCGAGGCCCACGGCGATACGCGTCGCCGCATTGACTCAGGGCGTGATCGAGGAGTTACTCGTTGTCGAAGGTCAGCAAGTCCGCAAGGGCGAACCGATCGCGATGCTGATTTCAATCGATGCCGAATTGAAAGTCGAGCAAGCGGAGAACCTGTTGGCGATTCGTGAAGGCGAACTGAAGCGGGCTCGAGCCGAACTCGATGCCGCACGAGTGCGTCGCGACAACCCGGTGCATTTGGAAGTGCAGTTGTCGGATGCTCGGAGCATGTTAGCGAAGGCGCAAACGGAACTTGCGAAGTTGCCGTATCTGATTGAGGCGAGCGAAGCAAACTTGGCGTTCGCGCGGAGCAGCATGGAGGGAAAACAGTCTGCCAAGGGAGCGGTCCCCGGAAGAGTGATTGCCCGAGCGGAAAGCGACTACGCGGCTGCCGAAGCGACGCTGCGCGAACTGCAACAACGCCGCCCCAACTTGCAGCGCGAGGTGGACGCATTGAAGGACAAGGAGGCCGCGTTGCAGCGGCAACTCAAACTGCTGGTCGAAGAAACACGGCAACTCGAAGAGGCGGAGGCCAAGGTTCAATCGGCGAAGGCTCTCTGCGAAGAAGCTCGTTTGCAGGTACGGCTCGCCGAGCTCGCGTTGGATCGAAACATCGTACGTGCGCCGATGAATGGTCGGGTACTGCGTTTGGTGGCGTCGCCTGGCACGCATGTCGCAGGCGGAGGCACCGCACCGGGGCAAGGTTCGAGCACGGTTGTCGAAATGTACGATCCGGAACGTTTGCAGGTGCGGGTGGACGTTCGTTTGGAGGATGTTCCGATGGTGATTCCGGGGCAACCGGTCGAAATTGAAACCGCATCATCGAAAGCAAAGCTGCAGGGCCGAGTTCTGCAGTCGACGAGTTCCGCGAACGTGCAAAAGAACACTTTGGAAGTGAAGGTCGAGTTGATGCGTCCACCGTCCACGGTTAGCCCGGAAATGTTGGTAACCGCCACGTTTATGTCGCCTGAGGTTCAGACCTCCGGCAAAGAGACTCAACAATCCGAACGTCTGTTCGCGCCCAAGCAAGTGATCGAATCGGACGACGCGGGATCGTATGTTTGGATCGTCGATTCGGAAGGTCGCTCTCAAAAACGACAAGTGATTTTGGGCGGGGAAAGCAACGAAGGACTCATTGAGGTTGAATCGGGGTTGCGCGTGACCGAAAAGATCGTCGTGGATCGCTCCGAACCGCTGACGGATGGTAAACCGGTATTGATTCGTGGTGACGATCAAAGAATAGGGATGAAATAAATGGCGTTGGTAGAATTGCGAGGCGTGTCGAAGAGTTTCCAAAAAGGAGACGAGACGATCACACCGTTGGATGACGTTGATTTGTCGATCGAGCAGGGAGAGTTCGTTTCCCTGATGGGACCGAGTGGAACTGGAAAGAGTACGCTGCTCAACCTGGTCAGTGGGATCGATCGAGTTGATTCGGGGACGATCTTCGTTGACGGGACGGAGATTACCGAACTGTCGCGAAGCAAATTGGCGGACTGGAGAGCTGCGAACTTGGGTTATATCTTCCAAACTCACAACTTGATCCCCGTTCTGACCGCATACGAGAACGTTGAGTTGCCGACACTTCTTTTAAAGCTGTCATCGACCGAGCGGCGACAACGTGTGGAGTTGGCACTCGAAGCGGTGGGGTTAAGTGATCGTGCAGAGCATTACCCACGGCAATTGTCAGGGGGACAGGAACAACGTGTGGGGATCGCACGGGCGATCGTCTCGCACCCTAAGGTGGTCGTCGCCGATGAACCAACCGGGAGCCTTGATACCGAGACCAGTGAGCAAATACAGGTGCTGCTGCAGCGGCTCAACAAGGAGTTGAACATCACCATGTTGATGGTAACGCACGATGCGGAGGCGGCCGAGATTGCCTCTCGCCGATTGCTGCTGCAAAACGGCAAATTTGTTGAGAGAGAAAAAACGGTCTTGGTGCCCGAGGATCAAACGCCTGCGAGCGGTTCGGTGGCAACGCAATGATTACCTACGTCCTGAAAACGCTTTGGCGACATCGAACGCGAACGCTGTTGACTGTGTCAGGTGCCGCGGTGGCGATGTTCGTGTTCTGCTTTGTCGGGTCGGTTCAGGAGGGCCTCAATCGTTTGACAACGGGAGAGGACGCGGACCGCAGTTTGATCGTATTTCAAGAGAACCGATTTTGTCCGACGAGCAGTCGGCTGCCTGAAGACTATGCGGGCAAAATTAAGGAAGTCTCTGGTGTCCGTGATGTGATGCCGATTCAGGTTTGGACGAACAACTGTCGTGCGAGTTTAGACATCGTCGTTTTCAACGGTGCCGATCCTGAACAGATTCGTTCGTCACGTCCGATCGAGTTAGTCGAAGGGAGTTGGGATGGGTTCGAGAGCCAGCGTGATGCGGCGATCGTGGGCAGGAACGTTGCTCAGCGAAGAGGGCTCGACGCTGGTGATCAGTTTTCGATCGGAGAGATCTCTGTCAAAGTCGCGGGGGTCTTTGAGTCGAGCGTTCCGTCGGAAGAGAATTTGATTTATACGAGTCTCGCGTTTCTGCAGTACACCCGCGGTCTCGATGCGGCAGGATTGGTGACCCAGCACGAAGTCACGTTGGCCGAAGGAGCCGATCCAGATCGAGTGGCTTCCGAAATCGACGCGAAACTGCGAACCGGTGCGGTGGCGACCAAGACTCGCCGCAAAGGTGCTTTTCAGGCTAGCACTCTGTCCGATTTGGTGGACCTTATCGGGTTCGCACATTGGCTCGGCTATGCATGCGTGGGGCTCGTTCTGTCACTCGTTGCGACCACCACGGTAATGAGTGTGCAAGACCGCATGAAAGAGTACGCGGTGCTGCAAACGATTGGTGTGCGTCCGGTGCGGACGATGCGTTTGGTGCTCGCGGAAAGTACGCTGTTGTGTATCGTCGGCGGTTTCAGCGGAACTCTCTTCGCTCTGGCTTTACTGTGGGGTGGCGGCTTTGCAATTGGTGCCGAGGGGGCCACGATCGCCTTTCGTCCCTCGATCGGTTTAGCCGTGTCCGGAATTAGTATTTCGGCTCTGGTCGGCGTTGTCGCGGGGGTGGCGCCTGCGGTGCAGGCGGCGACCGTTCCGATTGTCGATGCACTTCGTCAGGCGTAGCGGCGAGTGAATTGCGTTGGGGGCGAACGCGTGTCGTTGACGTACGACGTTGCAAACAACTCGCCTCGAATCGGGTGACATCGCGACCGAGGACAAGGTGCGTTCTCCGAGAAAGCGACGGCTACTGCAGGCCGCAAAGTTTCAAGAGCAGCACCGCGGCGAGTGCACCCAAGCCCATGCAGAGCGATTGAACCGTGTAGGTTTTTAGGAGCACCGTTGGAGGCGCGTCGTGAAGACGATTCAACAGCCAAAAGAAGCTGGAATTGACATGGAAGACGCAGAACGAACCGCTGCCGATCAATGCCGCGGCCATTTCGGCAGAGATGCCTAGCGTCGTGAGAGCGGGGGCAACAATGGATGCGGTCGTGATCATCGAAACGGTGATCGACCCGGTCGTTGTTGTGATAATGGATGCGAGCAGAAAAGGAAACAGAAAGCCGACCGATTCGATCTCTGACGCGTATTGTGAAATGGTTTCGGTGACGCCGGAGTTTTTGATGACGTGCCCGAATGCGCCGCCCGCGCCGGTGAGCATGACGACGAGCGCGGTCTTTTCAATTGCACGCTCGGTGACGCTCGATAGCCGACTCATGCTGACGTCGCGTCCATATTGCAGCGTCGCTAGGATCACGCCGATCGAAAGTGCGACGAGGGGAGAACCCAAAAAGCGGGCCATCGTGGACCAGTGATTTGTTGATTCCGATGGCGTGAATGAACCGATTGCGATTAGCACCAGCGGCGCAAAGATGGGTAGGCAGGCGATCCAGATGGATTGGTTGTGGGGTTGTGATTTGCTGTCAGAGGAAACGCCCTTGGATAACGTATCCTTCGACTTCGAGGCGTATCTTTCGCGAATGATTCTGTCCGCGTCCAGTTCCACTTTGCGGCAGTAAAAGATCGCCCACGCTAAGCCGCCCGCCATTGCGGAAAACGCGACGAAGAAATTGATCAGGATGATCCGTCCCAATTGGCCATCCAAAATGCCGGCAACCGCGAGAGGTCCGGGAGTCGGTGGCATCAAGGCGTGAGTCGCCGTCAGTCCTGTCGCGAGCGAAAGACCAACACCGAGGATATTTTGTTTGCTCTTTGCGGCAAGAGCCTCGGTGACGGATTGCATCATGATGTAGGCAACGTCGACAAACACCGGGATGGAAATGATGTAGCCGGTGATGCCCATCGCGTACGGGAGGCGTTTCTCTCCGGACAGCTTTAACGTCGAACGCGCGATCAGGGATGCGCCTCCGGTGTCGTTGGAAATTTCTCCGATCATGGCGCCGAGGACCATGATGATCGCGATCCACTGCAGCGTTCCCGCGAACCCTTCGGTCAACAGCTCAACCGACCGAACCGGTCCCAACCCGCAGGCGATCCCGTAGAGCAATCCAATGGCAAGTAGCGCGAGAAACGGATGCAGTTTCCAGCCACTGATCGCAACGAGCAGGACTGCGACACATAGGAAAAGAATCAAGAGTTGCATGATGCGAGGTGCTGTACGCAGAGAACCAATCCGAAAACTCATCGCCCGACCCTAGATCGTAGCTAAAATGAGCGGGCTGATTCTCCGGTCGATGATGGCCCAACGCGGATAATCTTGTTTTCGTTGATTGAGGCGAATGCTTGTTCGATTCTCAATCGCGAGCGATGTTTGGTCGTTTCGCGGTTTTGATAACGACGCAGGGGAACGCTATGCTCTTTCGTACCACCATGTTTTTCCTGATCGATGCGAAAAGTGAGTTGCGAGGTTCTATGAAATATCTGCTTGTTTTGCTGCTGAGTCTGTTTTCCGGTGTCGTTAACGCGGGGCAACGTAACTTTGTGTTCATCTTGGTTGATGACCTGGGGTTCGGTGATCTCGGGTACAACGGCAGCACGTTCTATGAAACGCCAAATGTCGATGCGTTGGCCGCGTCGGGGATGCGGTTCGACCAGGGTTATGCCGCGTGCCGTGTTTGCAGTCCGTCGCGGGCGAGCATCATGACGGGAAAATCAACGGCCCGACACGGGATCACCGATTGGATCGGTGCGGCGCATGGGACTCAGTGGAACCGCGACGATCCGGTTTTGCCTCCCGAGTACGTTTATAGCTTGCCGCACGAAGACGTGACGATTGCCGAAGCTCTGCAGGATGGCGGGTATCGCACCTTCTTTGCGGGGAAGTGGCATTTGGGGGCAGAAGGATCGTGGCCTGAAGATCATGGGTTTTCGATCAACAAGGGAGGATGGGACAAAGGTTCGCCTGCGGGAGGCTACTTCGCGCCGTGGGTAAACCCGAGGTTGGAGAGCGGTCCCGATGGTGAATTGTTGACGTTGCGATTGGCAAATGAAACGGCCTCGTTCATCGAGGAAAATCGTGAGTCACCTTTCTTCGCGTTTTTGTCGTTCTATACCGTTCACGGACCGATTCAAACGACGAAAGAGCTGTTCCAAAAATACCGTGACAAGGCTGAGTCGATGGGCTTGGTTGGGCAGGCGAGTCGTTTCAAGTTTGATCGCCGCTTGGCGGTGCGTCAGGTCCAAGACAATCCGATCTATGCGGGAATGGTTGAGTCGATGGATACAGCCGTCGGGATCGTCATGGAGAAACTGCAATCGACCGGATTGGACAAAGACACCGTGGTGATTTTCACGTCGGACAACGGTGGCGTTTCTTCGGGAGACGCGTACTCGACCAGCCTATTGCCGTTTCGCGGTGGCAAAGGTCGGCAATGGGAAGGTGGGATTCACGAACCCTACATCATCCATGTCCCCGGCATGACTGAGGCCGGTTCGTCATCGGATGTTGCCGTCATCGGTATGGATTTTTACCCGACTATCCTGGAACTCGCGGGCTTGCCGCTGCGTCCCGAGCAGCATGTCGATGGGGTGAGTTTGGTGCCGCTGCTCGAGGGGAAAACGATTCCGCCTCGTGATCTTTTCTGGCACTACCCACATTACGGAAACCAGGGCGGCGAACCATCGTCGATGATTCGGTCGGGTGATTGGAAGCTGATCTACTACCACGAAGACGGTAGGAATGAACTCTATCAGTTGAGTAAAGACGTCGGCGAGCAAAATGACGTCGCCTCGCTTTATCCGGAACGTGTCAATGCGTTGCGAAAACGTCTCGACCAGTATTTGGCAGATACAAAAGCCAAATTCCCGCAGCCCGACCCGCGTTTCAATCGAGATAAATTCGATGCGAAGATCAAGAAGCTCAGCTCTACCCGAATGCAGAAGCTCGAGAAACAGCATTCCGGTTTCTTGAAGCCGAACTGGAACCCCGGCGCGAAATCGCGTTGGTGGGGGAGCGACGTTGACTGAACCCGGCTGAGTGGATTCCGCCGGTTCACGCCGCAAATCATCCGTTGCTGAACCGGATGGCGGGACGACCGGCCGTTCGGTTTTGTTGTTGACACTTCCTGATTCGCGATCATTAGCGAATGGTGGGCGAGATGTGGCCAGCTAGCAATCTAGCCAGCTAGCAATGTGGCCAGTTGGGAAGGTTGGCAGTGAACAACGTTGAGAAAGCGAAACAGCCATTGAACGATGATGAATTGAACGATCCGCAGTCGGAGGTTGTCGGGCTGATTGCCAAGCATCAGTCGCGGCTTCGCGGTTTTCTACGTTCGCTGCTGGCCGGCAATGACGACGTGGATGACCTGTTGCAGGAGGTCAACATGGTGCTGTGGAAGAAGGCCGGTGACTTCGAAATCGGGACTGACTTTTGGGCGTGGTCGAGCCAAGTGGCTCGGTACAAGGTGCTCGAACGGATGCGATCCTATTCGCGTGATCGCTTGGTCTTTGATGAATCCTTTGTTCTCGAACTGGCCGACGCGGCGACGGAACGATCCATCGGATTTGATGATGAACGCAGCGCCCTGCGGGGCTGTCTGGAGCGGTTGCCGACCGCGCAGCGGACTTTGTTGGAGATGCGTTACACCCAAGGCATGTCCGTCGTTCGGATCGCCGATGAGATGAGCCGTCCGGCCGGTTCGATCCGCCAGACGTTGTATCGAATTCGTGGTTTGTTGCTTCAGTGCATCGAGTCAAAGATGGGGACACAGGTTTGATGGACCGGCGAAAAGAATTTGAGCGGTTGCTACAGTCGGCGCTGAGTGGTTCTCTGTCGCGGCAGGACGCTCTGCGCGCTCAGGAGTTGATGCGTGCGGATCGAGAGTTCTTGGAAGAGTGGGTAGATCACTTTCGGTTGGACTCTATCCTGCAGGAGGAACTCGACGGTGCTGCGATCGTGGATTTGGTTGACTTGGTCAGTTCGAGCGGCGGACCGGGCGAGGTAGGCCTTCGTGAGAGACGCGGTGAGGATGTTAGAGGCGGTCTTGCGCGGCAGGCCGCTCGCGCGTCGCAAACGAGTGGACTGAAATGGGCCCTGGCCGGGGTCTGCGTCTTGGCGGCCGGATTGTTGTTGATGTTTGTCTGGCAATCGCCTCGAACACGTCCGGTGACCAAGCAGTTGCCGGTGCCCGACGAAACCATTGCGATGATCGCGCAAACGTCAGGTGATGTGTGGCGTGAAGACAATGTGCCTCCGATGAAATTACCTCCAGGGCGGTTGCAGTTGGATTCAGGTTTCGCGGAAATTCGCGTTTACAACGGTGTGACTCTGTTCCTCGAAGGGCCTGTTGATTTGGATTTGTTGTCCTTGGATCGTGCTCATTTGCGGGAGGGCAAGTTGCGTGCGAGCGTTCCCGATGGTGCCGAAGGATTTAGCGTGACGACCGATTCGGTGCGATTGGTGGATCGCGGAACCGAGTTTGCAATTTCGTCAGCCGCCGACGGTGTGTCAAAGATTCATGTGATCGACGGTTTGGTTGATGTCTTCCCGAAAGACGTTGGAAATACTTCCGATAACGAATTCGGCAAATCGCTGGTGGAAGGCGAAAGCGTGGAGGTCGGGCCAACGTTCGGGCTGCGGGAAGCAAGCTTCGATCTATTCGGATTTCCTTCCGCTTCGGCAATTGATGAGTCGGTGTCGGCGAGGTACCGGCGTTGGCAGCAATGGAGCGAAGAGTTCTCCCGCCGGAGCGATCTGGTGGTTTACTTCAATTTTGAAGAAGGGGACAAGCAGCTTCTTTCGCGTCAGGGGGTGACGAATCTGGCAACAGTGCAAGGATTAGAAGTCAAGGCGACTGTCGTCGGGTGTGAAGTCGTTCCCGGGCGATGGCCGCAGAAGCAGGCGCTCGGCTTTTACAACACGACAGATCGTATTCGTGTGCGAGTCCCGGGGAGGTATCCCCAGTTGACCTTCGCGTGTTGGGTTCGCGTTGACGAGCTTCGGGGAGTCAATCAAGCATTGCTGCTAACCGACGTTTTTGATTCGTGGCGGCCGCACTGGCAAATCGCGAGGCAAGGTGATCTCAAGCTGGGGATCGGTCAATCCAGCGTCAAGCTCAGTCGCCAAATGCAAACCGGTTCGACGCCGTTGGTTTCGCTTTCGCCTCTCGGACGCTGGACGCATCTGGCGACCACGTATGATTCGCAATCCAAGACGGTGCGTCACTTTGTGAATGGAACGCAAACCGCCTGGAATCGTCTTCCGCGTGCTGAACCACTTCGGATCGGCGCGGCGGAGATCGGCAATTGGCTGCGACCACGCAAGACAGGCGACGAACCGATTCGCAACCTTGACGGCAGAATCGACGAATTCGTTTTGCTGAGTACAGCGCTGCATCCCGAGGAGATCCAAGAGATTTTTGAGGCCGGGCGATAGCGGATTGCTCATGAGAGTGAAACAGAACACGATGCAGTCGGCGGTGGAACCGGCTGGATGCAAACCATCAATGTCGAATCGGCGAGCCGAAGTATGCGGTGTATCGTATCACCCCGCCCCGCGTGCGATGCGGTCCATGCTGGGCTCGAGTCAAAAGTCGTTGACTAAGAATCGATCCGTGAACGCGGAAACCAATGAATGTCCGTCGCGGTTTGAAGAAGCGGAATCGGAAGCCTGGCTGAAGCCAGTTCGGTTCATTGAGGTGTGCTTAGACGCCTGAAGTCTATATTTCGCGAAGTCCAGTCGGATACGTGACTGAACCGCTACAAAAAGCCGGTCACGGGAATAGAATCTGGGTAGCTAGGGCTCGATGTTGACATTTAACAACGGGTGCGGCGATTTTCCCCACCGTCAAGGATTTTGATGATCATGAAAACAACCCATTTCACCCTTTTCGTCCTGACGGCGATGCTGATTGCTGCATCCCAAGCAGCGGCTCAGCAGTCGGGGTTTCCGTTCAAGTTGCCCAAGGAAAAACCGAATCGTCCGCTCAGCGCCGCGATGGAACGCAACTACTCGCTGTGGTCGGCGCCGCGGCCTGAACACAATGAACTCTATTCGCAGTTCAAATACACCGAATTGAAGGGATTCGACTACAACGGGCACGACGGCACCATTTCGCGCCGCGACCCGTCGAAAGTTATCTTCGCGAACGGCAAGTACTACGTTTGGTACACCAAACGTCACACGCCCACGCCGCCGCAGGGCGCAGATGCTTCTACCGATACCATACCCTCGAGCGATTGGGACCTATGCGATATCTGGTACGCGACGAGCAAAGACGGGTTCGTTTGGGAAGAGCAAGGCATCGCAATTCCGCGACCACCCAAACCGAACGTGGGTTGGCGGTCGGTATCAACAACCGACATTCTGCAGTGGAAAGGTAGGTACTACCTCTACTACCAAGGGTTCATGGAAGCCAGTGGCAAGCGAGGCGACGATTGTCCGGTGGCGGTTTCGTACGCCGATTCGCCCGACGGACCCTGGACCCCGCATAACGAGATCGTCATACCCAACGGGGGTGAAGGCGAGTGGGATCAGTATTCTATTCATGATCCATACCCGCTGGTCTACAAAGGTCGGATCTACCTGTACTACAAGTCGGATTTTGACGGCGATCCAAATTTGGTGCGGATGCAGGGACTCGCGATTGCGGACGATCCTCTAGGCCCATTCGAGAAACATCCTCTGAACCCCGTGATCAATTCAGGTCACGAAACGACACTGTTCCCATTTAAAAAGGGAATCGCCGCGTTGGTGATCCGCGATGGGAACGAGCATTCGACGGTGCAGTACGCTGAAGATGGTGTCAATTTTGAAATCGCCTCGATTACTCAGATGATGCCAAATGCGGGGGGCCCGTTCATTCCCGATGCGTTCACGGACACCGAGTATGGGCGTGGGATCACATGGGGCATCTCGCACTTCACAACCGTCACGACGTGGAAGCAAAACCACGCGGTGCTGACGCGGTTTGATTGCGATCTGAGTCTGGATGTCGATGATCCCGTGATGAAACGTTCGCACATCTATTGGAAGCCGGAGATGTACTACCGGTTGGGGCTCACCAAGCAGCAACGACAACGTGCCGCGGAGTCGACCAAAAAGCTGAATCAACAAGCCGAAGCGAAATGATCAATCCAATGAACAGCAAGTTCTACCTGAGCGATGCCCAGTCGCCATCCTTCGCATCCGGGAGGATGTCCTTTGCGTGCCGTATGACCGGGATCTTTTTGTTGGCAATGGTGATCGGTTGCATTCTTTTTCCTCTCCGTGATGCTCAATCAGGTGAGAGCGGAGGGGAAGCTGATGCGGACGACGTCGTGCTGATTGAAATTGAACCGGAAACGACCCGCGAGATTGAGGGCATATCGGAGTTGGAGCGCCGGCGTTACTTCAACATCTGCGATCAGGGCACTGGTTTTGAAAAACGAGTCAAGGACGACGAGATGTATGAATACCTCGTCGGCGAACTCGGGATATCGTTCGGTCGCCGATTGGGAGTTGTGAAGTATCCGTCAAAATCGATGCCGGAGGATCCAGATCGCCCAGGGTATCCAGATATTTCGCGTTTCAGACGCGAGAAGATCGATGCGGCTTCGGAGCGAATGGCACGTGACTTCGGTGATAACCTGAACGTTGCCGCGCATGGTCAGCACAATGCGTTCCCCGAGTACATGGGGAAGTTCACGACCGATGAATCGGTGCGTGATTCCAAGCACGAAGAGTTCTTGCCAAAGAATATTGACGCCGCAGCCTACTTGTCCGCCGCGGTGTTGAAGTTTGGTTTCAACGATTTTGATCGTCCGAGTTACTACGAGCCGGTCAACGAACCGCATTGGTCGTTTCCAAAAACACAGCATCTGGCCGATTGGCATCTCAAAACGATGGCTCTCGTTCATCGTGCAACGCCTTCGGTCAAGGTCGGCGGTCCGTGTTTGCCGGTGTGCTACTTCTATCGCAAAAACTACGGATCATTTAGCGGGCTGCGAGAATTCATCGACCGAACCGACGCGAGAATGGATTTCTATTCGTTCCACACCTATGACTACCTTCGATGGCGAGACGGCGAGTTGCGAGGAAGGATTCAGTCGGGGGTGGCACTCGAAGGAACGCTCGACCTTGTCCAGAACTACACCGTCAACACACACGGCAAGCATGTTGACGTCGTCGTAAGTGAGCAAGGTGGCTACATCGGAAGCGATCCCAAAGGGGAATTCGATGGTGAATTCGTGGCGGGCCAGATCATGGCGGAACACTATCCCGATGCCGATCCGGCGTCGTGGGACTACGAGATGAAGAAGCGGTCGGTCGTTTGCTTCGGTCACGTCAGCAGCATCATCGCGAATACGTTGGCATTCGTCGAACACCCTCACTGTGTTCAGAAAACGGTTCCATTCCTGTTGCCCAACACATGGAATTGGGGGCCGAAATACTACGCCCAGTTGTACGTGCCGCGCGGCTATCAGGATCAGTCGCAATGGGTCGAAACTGATATGTTGGCGTACTTCAAGTTCTTTCGGGATTTGCAGGGCCGACGCGTGAAGGCTCTCTGTGAGGATCCCGATCTACAGGTCCGAGCGTTTGTTGATGGCAAGAAACTGTTTCTGGTGGTGAATAATCAGAGCTTTTCACCGGAGACCGTCGAGCTCGATGGGATCGATGCCGAATCGGTTGAGATCCGGCGATTTGGAAGGAAGCCCGACTTTACCGTTTCCTACACCGAAGACACGATCGTATTACCGAAGCGACTCCGCGTCGAAGGGCGTGAGGCAATCATGATCATTGCCGACCATGATGCTCCCATTCTGCAGGAACGTCGTGTCAACGAGATCGTTTGCTACGGAGACAAGGTGGCTCTGCCCGTTGATGCGGCCAACTTTGTGGTCGTCGTTCCACAGGACGCCGCGATTGATTACGCACAACTGCGGATCGGGCTGACACGTTCACCGGAATCAGACAGAACGCCGATTGTTCGTTTCAACGGAATGGAATTGGAGGTTCCGTTGGAAGATTGTGCGGAGCGTTTTGTTGATCGCGAATACGCAATGACCAAGTTTGTGGCTCTCGATCCGGCATGGTTGAAGTCCGAAAATCAGATCTCAATCCGTTTCCCAGACGGAGGTGATGGCGCGATCGGAAGCGTCGTGATCCGCGCCGCCGTGAACAGCAAATAGGCACCTGACCCGGTCGTTTCATCTGCATGAGAACCGCCGCCATAACCTCGCACCAAACATTGGCAAGTTGATTTTTTGTCGCATATTGGCGGAGCGTTCTTCAATCCGTTTCGATCAATCCTAACTGTCATGTGAGTTCGCCAAGACGTTCCCTGGACGACTGAAAGAAATACGCAATAGACGAAAAACGAACTCAAACTCAATTTCTTCAACACCCTGCAACCCGGCATTGAGCCAATCTCTGAAGGACGCCCCACAATGTTCCGTTCGATCGCAATGATCTTTTTGACCCTCGCGAGCATGCATGCCAGTGCCGCCGATTCTCACGACTTTTACCGGCGGTCGTTCAATGCTGGATGGCGTTTTCACAAAGGGGAGGCTCCGGGTGCGGAGGCAGTTGACTTTGATGATTCGTCGTGGCGCCCGCAGCAGTTGCCTCATGACTGGGCGATCGAAGGTCCGTTTGATGTTAAGTACAACGCCCGCTGCGGTGGGTTGCCGTTTCATGGAACCGGTTGGTATCGAAAGACATTTGATACCCCGACCGATTCTCAAGGCAAGGATGTGCTGCTTACTTTCGACGGCGCGATGTACAACGCTCACGTGTGGGTGAACGGACAGTTTGTAGGGAATCGTCCCTATGGGTACATCGAGTTTCAGTACGACATTAGCGAATACCTTAACGCTGAAGGCGAGAACACCATCGCGGTCAGGTTAACACCAGAGGACTTGTCGTCTCGCTGGTATCCCGGTGCGGGGATCTATCGCAACGTTTGGATTGACGTTCGAAATCCGATTCGGGTTGCTCAGTGGGGGACTTTTGTTACGACACCTGTGATTGCCGATGACAAGGCCACGGTATCGATCGAAACATCTCTGTTAGGGGAAGTCGATAATGGCGACGTGGGGATTGAGTACCAAGTCATGGATCCCTCCGGAGAAAGTGTTGGTTCAGCAAGACTTGTCGCCAAAGCTGAGAATCATGCGGAGATCGAGATTGAAAAACCTGCGTTGTGGGATGTCGATTCTCCTCATCTTTATCGGCTCGTGACGAAGGTCACCCAAGGGGACGAGGTCTTAGATGAGATCTCCACCACGTTTGGAGTTCGTAGTTTAGAGTTCTCCAAGGAAAAGGGATTCTTGCTCAACGGAAAGCACACGCGGATTCAAGGAGTGTGTTTGCACCACGATAACGGTCCACTCGGCGCGATCGTTAACCGGCGTGCGATCGAGCGAAAGCTGCAGATCATGAAGGCGATGGGGGTGAATTCGATTCGTACCAGCCACAACCCGCCCTCCAATGAGTTGCTCGAGTTCTGTGACAAACTGGGTTTGTTGGTTCAGGTGGAAGCTTTTGATGTTTGGATGAAAGCGAAAGTCCCCAACGGGTACAACAAGTTTTTCGCTCAGTGGGCGGAACGCGACATCAAAGATATGGTTCGCCGCGATCGCAACCATCCGTCTGTTTTCATGTGGAGTATCGGGAACGAAATTCTCGAACAGTCGAGCAAAGAAGACGGCAACCGGATCGCTAAAGAGTTGAACGATTACGTGAAATCGTTAGACACGACCCGACCGACCACATGCGGGTTTAACTGGTTCCCTGGGCCCTACGCGAGTGGCATGGCGGCACAGGTCGATATCGCAGGGATGAATTACAAACCGCTCGCCTATGGTGAACAGGTCGATGAGTTCTTGCCGAATACTCCGGTTGTCGGTTCAGAGACGTCGTCCTGCACGAGTAGTCGCGGGGTTTACCATTTGCCGATCGAGAAATATCAAACTCATGAGTCGAAACAGGTCACGAGCTACGACTTGATTGGCCCACCTTGGGCGTATCCTCCCGACATTGAGTTTGATGCTTTGGAGAAGAACCCAGAAGTCTTGGGCGAATACGTATGGACCGGATTTGATTACCTCGGTGAGCCAACTCCTTATGGAGGCAAAGACAATAGCACCAATGGTTATTGGAATGCAGATTGGCCTTCGCGAAGTTCGTATTTTGGAACCGTGGATTTGTGCGGTTTCCCAAAAGATCGGTTTTATCTTTATCAAAGTCAGTGGACCGATGAACCGATGGTTCACGTGTTGCCACACTGGAATTGGGAGCACACAAAACACGATGTGATTCCGGTCTACGCCTATACCAATTGCGAGGAGGTGGAATTGTTCGTCAATGGGCAATCTGCCGGACGCCGGATCAAGGGCAAGGATCTCACAAAGATTCACGTCAAGTTCAACCGCTACGAGAAAGACAATCTGTTGTCGAAATATCGTTTGTCCTGGGACGTTCCCTTCACTCCAGGCTCGCTCCGAGTGGTTGGATACATCGATGGAAAACCTGTTGCGGAGAAGGAAATCAAGACCGCGGGCGCGCCTGCCAAGATCAAACTGATTCCTGATCGGACAGAATTGTCGTCGGACGGGCAGGACCTTTCCTATGTGACCGTTCGCATCGAGGACGCGGACGGAAATCTTTGTCCGCTGGCATCAAATCTGGTTCACTTTCGCGTCGAAGGGAAAGGATCAATCGCGGCGGTTGGCAACGGCAACGCGGCGACTACGGCTCCATTCATTGCCGATCAACGAAAAGCATTTAATGGATTGTGCATGCTGATAGTGAGGTCGGCGGAGGCCTCGGGTGAGATATCGATTCGCGCCGAGTCGGAAGGGTTGGCCAGCGATAGTGTGTCCCTCTCTGTGAGATAGCCCTGTTCAATAGTCATGTGCAAAAGAACAGATCAGCAGGACTGTCTGATCATTGGCCGAGAATCAGTCGGTCGAGAGCCGTTTGCGTTTCTGTGTATCGGACGATGTGGTGCTGCTGTGACCAGCACCCGTTGCCATTCACAGCGAGAGTCGATGTGCGAGGCAAATGCGATGCGAGGCAATTCGTAACACGCCTGACGTTCCATTTTTTTACAAGGGTGCATTCAAAGAAAGCTGCTATGAAACATTATTTTTTCACTGCTGTCGCGATTCTTGTCGCGTTGTTTTGCCAGGTGCGCGTGTGCAGCGCAGCCGAAACGCATGCGGAGGCACGGCAATGGGACGTGCACGAATTGAACTTCCATCTCGATGAGCCCACTGATGGATCATTTGAGGTGGAGTTTTCGGCGACGCTGCGGCATGCCGATGGGGAGTCGTTGACAGTGCCGGGGTTTTACAACGGAGGCTCGGACTTCGTCATTCGCTTTACTCCTCCCAAAGCTGGCGTGTGGAACTTTGAAACGCACGGGGCCGTCGCGGAACTGGATGGAAGATCGGGCGAGGTGCACGTTGAACCTGCCCGTGAGGGAAGGCGAGGAGGGGTAACTCTCGACCCCGACAATGTTCGAAACTTTGTTTATCAGGATGGCGGTGGGTATTATCCCATTGCGATCGAAGCGGACTGGTTGTTCGCGCTTGACGCGGACAACGCCCAAGACATCCCGAACACTCGCCGGTTCGTCGATACGATCGCGAAGAACGGGTTCAATCAAGTCGTGATGAACGTGTTCGCTTTCGACGTGAAGTGGCCCAAGGATGAGCGATTGGACAAGCGGTATGACTACGGGGCTCCGAGCATGTTTCCTTTTGGTGGAACCAACGACGAACCCGATCATTCGCGACTCAATGTGGAGTATTTCCAACGACTCGACCGAGTGATCGAGTATCTCGATGAAAAGGGGATCGCGGCTCACCTGATGATTTATGTTTGGAACAAAAGGGTGAACTGGCCTGAGGCGGGTTCAGAAGCCGACAATCGGTACTTCGACTACGTGGTGCGACGCTATCAGGCGTACCCGAACCTGATTTGGGATATCTCAAAAGAGGCTCTCGGCTACGGTCACAACGATGTTGGATACATCACGGATCGGATTGGCCGGTTGCGTGATATGGATGCCTACGGACGTTTGGTGACGGTTCATGACTACGGCTATTGTGCGCGGTTTCCGAAAAAACTGGACTTCATCTCAGTTCAAATTTGGTCGTCGGAGCTCTACAGCGTGATGAGCAAGATCGCGTCGCAGTTTGCGAACCAACCCATTTTGAACATTGAGCATGGTGGGTATGAGCGTGGCCCGTACGTCGTCTTCGAAGGTAGCTATACGTCGCCGGAGGTTTGTCTCGAACGAGCCTTCCAATGTGTATTCGCGGGAACCTATCCGACGCACTATTGGCAGGGGGCAGCATGGAACGTTTTCATTGCGGATATCGAAGCGATGGCCCCTGAGGATCGTCCGCGTTTGCAGTATTACAAACACATGCGGGAGTTTGTCGAACGATTCGACCTTGCTCAGTTGAAGGCGGGAGACAAGAAGAGCAATAGCGGGTTCTGTCTTCACAACGATGATGATCTCTTCATTTTCTATGTGCCCAAAGAGAACATCAACATCGGAGTTCGTATGCCGAAAAAGCATGCCGGTGCAGAGATGACGGGCACATGGTGGAACCCGCACACCGGTCAGTATTCTGATCCGATTGAAAAAGCGATTACTCAGTGGCCAGGTTTTGACAAACCAGAGAACGACCACTTCGACATTCTGATCGTCCAAGTGCAAACGGAAGAAGGAGCGCCTAACCGATGAGTCACTCGACAAATACAGTGCGAAGGCGACGGGCAGTGGGAGCGTTTGCTTTTTGCGTGATGTGGGTGTGCCTGTGGGGAACCGCGTCAGCCAACGAACGTCCGAATTTCGTTTTTATTCTGACAGATGATCAGTCCTACGGGATGATGGGATGCGATGGGAACGAACAGACGCATACTCCCAATATTGATCAGCTCGCTCGAGACGGTGTCTTTTTCGATCGAGCGTACATTACCAGCGCAATCTGTACGCCGAGTCGGATATCGATTTTGCTGAGTCAGTTCGAACGCAAGCACGGCGTCAATTTCAACTCAGGAACGAGCGTGTCGCCCGAAGCATGGACGATGTCCTATCCGGTCGTGATGCGAGAGAATGGCTACTACACGGGATATGTCGGCAAAAATCACTCGCCCATCGGGGAGGGTGGTTACGAGAGTGGTTTGATGGATCGGTCGTTTGATTACTTCTATGCAGGCCATGGGCATATACGGTTCTACCCCAAAGAACTGCATGAAATCTTTCACGCGGCGAAGTCAGATACTCAGGTCGAGATCGTGCAAGAAGGGGTGGACGATTTCCTGTCGAACGACCATCGGCTCGAGGGGGCGATTCGATTTCTAGATTCTCGTCCCGATGACAAACCATTCTGTCTGAGTATTTGCTTTAACCTGCCGCATGATGCGGGAGCGGGAACGATGCAATCGCGGGAGAGCGATGACGCAATTTACAAAGATCTCTATCGCGACATCGAAATTCCACTTCCAGCGAACTACATCGCCAAAGAAGATGTCAAAGAGCCGAAGCTACCGCCTGACGTTCTGCGAGCCGATGAACGTCAGACCGGCTATGACTACTCGGATAAACCTGAAACGGCGCGACAACGAATCATTCGCCGCATGCAAGCAATGACCGGGATCGATCGGATGGTCGGGAATGTGCGTCAGAAGCTTCGCAATGAGGGAATTGATCGGAACACGATCATTATCTTCACTTCTGATCACGGGCTATTCACCGGCGAGCAGGGTTTGGGCGGGAAAGCTCTCTGCTATGAGCAGACGACTCATGTGCCCTTTATCGTTTGCAACCCGATGGCGAGCGAACCGGCGCGAGGACGGCGTTGTGACGAGTTTGTTCAGAGTATCGACATTGCTCCGATGATGCTCGACTACGCCGGAATTGATGTGCCTTCCGCTTTTCAAGGTAAAAGTATACGCAGTCTTGTTGATGGATCTTCGGAACCGATACACGACGCAATCTTTACGGAGAATTTGTGGGCGACGCATTTCGGTAACCCACGTATCGAAGCGGTTCAAGACAAAGAATGGAAGTACATTCGCTACTACGCGAATGATAGCTTTCCGTCGTCCGCCAAAATTGTCACTGCCAAGCAGCTAGGGATTCCTGTCGGAAAGATGCTGTATGCCGTCGCTGACGAAAGTATCGCGGTTTATCGGCACTACGTTGAATCGCCTTTGAAGGGGGAAGAACCCATCTTCGAAGAATTGTATCACATCGGAGAAGATCCGCAGGAACTGCACAACGTGATCGACGAACCGCAATTCCAAGGTCAACTCGAAAGATTGCGAAAGGTGTGGAAGGAACGACTTGCCTATGCACGTGGGACTGATCCGCCGAAGGTGTTGCGGTACACCGAAACGAGCGAACTCGAACGCAAGTTGAAAGAGTGTCTTTCCCGTTAAGCACTGTTCCGCGCCGCTTCGCTCGAGAGCGTTTGTCGCTAACCCAACCTGGGGTTTGTGACTAGTCGCAGCGGATGCGGCAATGGAACGTAGTGATCTGAATCGCGAACATCAAAAGCACCGTCGAGCCGCAAAGGATCGCGCGGTGATGCAATCAAATTGGGTTTTGACAATGAAGCCATGTCTGATCGAGCTGCATCCGTCTCACGTATCTTTGCGCGGGGTTGCCGGTGTGCTGTTAACTATCGCAGTGCTCGGGGGCTGGAGCGGATTGCCGACGGCGACTTGTTCGGAGCCGACACGTGACCTGCCCAACATCCTCTGGGTGATTACCGACGACCAACGCCCGGATTCCTTGGCGTGTTTCAATCGTGCCGTGCGAGGAAGCGATGAGAGCGATCTCGGTTTTGTTTCATCACCCAACGTGGATCGCCTGGCCGCTGAAGGGGTGTTGTTTTCCAATGCCTATTGCAACTCGCCTGGTTGTGCGCCTTCGCGGGGATCAATGATCACGGGGCGATATCCGTTTCGAAATGGGATCTACGGTTTTGAACAGACGCACAACGCAGTGTCGACGTTCCGCCCGGTCATTCCACAGGTGATGAAGGGGCAAGGTTATCACACGGCTTTGTTCGGAAAGTCGGGGTACTACATCTTTGATTGGGGACCGGGGCTAACGTGGTCGGATATTGGTTTTTGGGATTTCGAAGTTGATGCCAAGAATGATTTGCAACGCAACGGTCTGACCGATTGGTATCGTGATAAGCGTCGCCGGCAGATCAATGGCAAGATGAAGGTAGTGGGGACCGAAGATCGCTTCTACTATCCCGACGGAAGCGTCGTGTCTGTGCTAGTTGACGGCGATCTGGATGACGAGGAGTTGGCGCAAAGGGAACGGATTGAACGAGAACTCGATATTCTGCATACGGTTTCGGGAGCGGGGCACATTGTGGGTGGCCGTAGTTCACAACCTCCCGAGAAAACACTCGATGGCTACACCGTCGATGAGTTTGGGCGGTTTCTCGAGAACGTCGGGCGATCGTATAAGACGGGATATGGTGAGACCGTCGACGGGCCAGCATCCGATCGACCGGTGTTTTTGAACGTGGGGTTCCACTTTCCACACACTCCGGTTCTGCCGCCGCAAGAGTATCGTGATCGTTTCGAAGGGAAAAACTACCGAGTTCCGAAGTTTGATCTGAACGAACTCCAACGTCTGCCGCCGCAGTTGAAAACGCTACACGCCAAGAACAGGTTTGACGACCTTTCTCCATCGGCGAAGCAACAGGCAATTCGGGACTACTACGCGTTCTGCGCGTTCGGTGATGCCATGGTTGGGGTTGCGGTCGAACGATTCAAAGGCTTCTGCAAAAAGCGAAGTCAGGAGTATCTGATCGTTTACGTTTGTGGAGACCATAGCTGGCATCTCGGCGAACAAGGAATCGAGTCGAAGTTTGGCCCGTATGACCATTCCAATCACAACGCCGTCATTGTTGTGTCGTCCGACAAGTCGCAATTTCCCCCGGGAACCGTTTGCGATGACTTCGTGGAGTTCGTCGACTTTGCCCCAACGTTTTTTGAGGCTGCTGGATGTGACACCACCAAAGCTGAGTTTGAGCATCTCGATGGCGTCTCGCTGCAGCGGACTTTCTCGGGAGACGTGGTGAAACGGGCCTATGTTCTCGGCGAGATGAACCATGTCTACGGACCCCGAGCGTATCTTCGGTCGCGTGATTTCGCGTTTTCGATGCGCACCCGATTCAAAAACGGAAAACCAGGCTCCGGTTACAGGCCCAATCAGAATATCCGTTGGGCTTTGGATGCGCCGAAATCAGATGTCGAGTTGGCGTTGTTTGATTTGCGGGTTGATCCCGAAGAGCGGGTGAATGTCGCGGGTGATGAACGATATGCGGCGTTAGCAGAGTTCCTGCGAAAGAAGCTAGGGGAAATCGTTTTGGGAGATCGCCGCCTCGAAGTGAACTGGAAACAGGAAGATGACTATGCGATCAGTGACTTTGCTTTGGGCAGCGATGATAAAGAGTTATCGATCCCCGACACAATTGTGCCGGAGGTGTCAGTTCCGTCTCGAGATTAGCGACGGCGGCGTTTTTTGTCGCCGAATTGGTTTCGACGAGGCGTGTCTCCATGGACGGTCGTCGTAGATCGTCTTCGTAAACCGATTTGGTTGTTTGGGAGTCAAAGATAGTCACGGCTAAAAACGTTCTTGTCCCCATCATTGTGTTGGCAACTCTGATGGTTTTCGAGCATTCATCCGCTTCGGAACCGAGTCAACTACCAGATACTGTTTTGACTATGGCCGACGATCAGGAGTCGAGAGTTGGCACGCTTGCTCTGAAACTGTCCGGTGGCAGCTTGAAGCGTTCGGTCTCCATAACGTGCCTTGCTGTTTTCACGATCGCGTGTGGGGTGAGTCCCATGCTGTCGATGTCTTGCTGGAGTAGAAACTCGGCACAAACGGGGTGGTCGCTTGGTGCTTGGGATCACGACGGCGATGATTGAACTATCGTGGGAGGTCGCCGGAGACAAAGCGGGCGAGGTCATCGACCACGTCCCCTCCGGGCTACCGGCTGGACACTCGCCTTGAAGCTACCGGTCGAGAATATGGAGGCTCCGAAACGATTGTGGGACCGGAGAACTCACTATCGATTGTGTTCAGAAGCGTCTGCGGTTCGAATCCTTCACGGTAGCTCAGGTGGTAGCGCTGAGAACTGTCTAGGACATCCCTGACAAATTCACTGCACCAAGTTCGGCCATCCGGTCTTGAGTTTTTCCAGAAGTAATTCTTGAGACCGTACGGCTGTCCGAGGTGAGACTCAGCATATTGCTTCATTCTCGCAACTTCATCTGCCGAGAAAGGCCGCTCTGGAACGTAGGCAAACACGTGCGTGGTTCGCCCGTGATGTCCAGGGAAGGGACTTTTCTTCACGGTCGGGACCGTCGCTTCGTAAACGACACCATCAAGCACGATCGCCGTATGCGTGTACTTGTCATGAGTGATTCGATGGGCAACTCTGCCTACCACATTGTCGGCGTACATCATTAGCACGGTGCCATCGGGAACTGCCAAGCAGACGCTCGGCGTGAACAGAAGGATTAGGCCAGCTATCGTCGATCTCAATCCTGCGTTCGATGGGTGCGGCGTCGGATGGAATCTCGTTGTTGTCATGATCACTTCCGTATCGGTTGGTTGAACTTGTTGTCATTCGCGGCAATGCAACCGGTGTACCGATTTCAGCTTGATGCGGTGAAGTCCTTGGCAACTGTCATCGGTGGGCCGACCTAGAACGAGAATCAACAATGCTGTGTCATTCTTGCGTACAATAAAAAGGGTGCGCACCGTTGGGCAAGTGTGCGGACCAATCGCACAGAAAATGAGGAAGCGAAGGTGGTGAACGAGGTCGCGAATCCCATGCGACAGGGATCGTTGCCTCGTCCGCTTGCGTGGGAACGGATTGCGCAATCCTTTGTGAGTGGAATGAGGCTTTTGTCTTCGGATGAGGCTTTTGTTAGTGGAATGAGGATTGCAAAGTAGCGTCCCGTCGTACCTTGAAACATGTTCCTTTCGCGATAGGTGTTGTTAAATGAGTCCTCTGGTTGAACCATGCGGTCCTGGCAATGAGTCCGCAGTTGCTGCGAAGCACCGATCAGTCCGAATCAAACAGGGCGTTTGCGACGAGCTGGCGAGAAGCCAACAACCTTCGCTGCGACGCATAAGGTGTGAGTATCAACACGGGATACTCCAGCTTCTAGGCGAGGTGGAGGCGTATTACCTCAAACAACTTGCTCAAGAAAGCGCTCGACGCGTCGACGGAGTCACACACATTGTCAACAGTATTCACGTGGTTGACAAAACGCCTCCTACCAGGAAATTGAAATGAAGGTCGGAATTGTTGGCAGCGGTTTTGTTGGCTCCACGGCCGCGTACGCACTTGTGATGCAGGGAATTGGCCGAGAAATAGTGATGGTGGATTTGGATGATGCGCGTGCGGCGGCGGAGGCTGATGATCTCTTCCATGCGGTCCCGTTCTCGCATCCATTGACCCTTCGAGCCGGGAATTACTCGGACCTTGCGGACAGTCACGTTGTTATCGTTGCGGCGGGCATCAATCAACGACCCGGCGAATCACGGTTGAAATTGCTACAGAGAAACGCGCAAGTGTTTCGCGATGTGATTCCCAAAATTGTCGAACACGCGCCCCATGCAGTGTTGATTATTGCGACCAATCCCGTTGACATCATGACGCACCTGGCCGGCGAATTTGCCTTGGCCTGTGGTGTTCCGACAAACCGTGTGGTCGGATCAGGGACGATGCTAGATACAGCTCGCTTCCGAACGCTTTTGGGGATGCACTTTGGTGTCGATTCCCATCACGTGCACGGATATGTCGTTGGCGAACATGGTGATTCGGAGGTGCTTTCGTGGTCGCTCGCAACGATCGCGTGTCTTTCGTTGGAAGAGTACGGCGAACAACGGGGCGTGGAACTTAACGATGCCAGCCGAGCAGAGATTGATGACCAGGTCCGTCGAGCCGCTTACAGAATCATCAAAGGCAAAGGAGCGACGTATTATGGAATCGGTAGTGCGTTGGCCCAACTTGTTGACGTTGTCTTGCACGACCAGCGTTCGATTCTGACGGTATGTTCTCGCATCGAGGGGATGGATGGGCTGCCGGACGTCACGATCTCAATGCCGCACTTGCTGGGCGGTGAGGGCGTGATCGCACCGGTTCCGCTTGATCTATCCGAAGACGAATCGTCCGCTCTGAAGCGAAGTGCTGGGATCATTCGTGATGCGATCGACTCGATAGGCCTCATCAAAATGTAGCTGTGCTGGGGTCGTCGACCGTGAGGAGTTTCACGATCACGGCGAGTCGCGTCGCGGGGGTGTCACCGGTCATTCCATCCTGAATCGCTTCGTTGGAACATTCCTAGCGGTGCGTCAAAGCCTCGTTCTCGGGTAGCGAAATTCGCCGAGAGTTTCGGGAGGGGCGTGAATCACCGAAAGTCTTGGCGGTTTTCGCTACAGCCTTGAACCCGCATTATTCAACAAGTTCTTGGTGAATAATGCGGGTTCAGAAGCCAGTTAGCATCCCAGGCTTGCAGGCAGCGATCAACAAAGCCTTCTCCGCGGCATAGGAGACGGCATCGCACTGTGAGCTTGCGTTTGCAGTAGTGAAAGTGTCTCGCGATTGCCTCTTGGAATCGCGGGCGTGAATCGCACCGACAGGTTTGTCACGCTCTTTGAACAGGAGACACACAAGGCGATCAAAAACGTAAAAGTCACTCGCACGCCGCCAGCGGGACAAAGACTGCGGGCTCGTACGATCACCGATCGCCAATGATGAACATCACGGCGATAAGCAACACTCGCTCGGACCTTTGGTGGTTTGCTTTTCCCGAAACTAGAGTTCTCGGTACAGGTTGCCGAGTCCGGTGAGTGATCCGTCGGGCTTGAAGAGTGCCGAGGTGCCGAGCGCCCGATTGGTGGTGCTGGCGGGGAACCAAGCGTAGCGGTGGACATAGGGCGTGCGGTTGAGTTGTGGAAGTACCGCCCGCATGAAGTTGCCGATCTTTTGCGGATGGTGTTTGTTTTCTTTCACCGATTTTGCTGACCAATCGCCGATCGCAAATTCGGTGATCCACAACGGGCGTCCGTACATGCGGTAGATCTTTTGAACCTTTGCTAGAAAATTGCCTGGATTAGGGCCGCTGTATGAGTGGATGCAAACGAAATCAACGCGCAGCTTTTTCGCTTGTGCTTTGGTCATGAACTCTTGCATCCACTTTCCATCGGCGTGAACACAAGCAGGGCTAGCCAGTGGCAAACCTGTTTTCATCAGTTCTGGCCAGACTCGGATGGCTTTATCGACCGAGATATTGCTTTGCGCTTTACCATCGGGTTCGTTGAAGCCCAGCAAGGTTTTGTCGGAGGCGTTTTGGGATGCGGTCTGGATCTGATCGAGGGCTTTGATGGATTTATCGCCGTACCATCCCCAAAGCATTGGTATGAACTGGAGTCCCTCGGGGGTGTCCTTGGGTAATCGGGCGCCCCACGTATAGAACCAATCGAGGTCGAGTGATTGGACGCGTTCGACCCAGTTGGGATTCTTGGCAGTGATGCCGAGCCCTTTTTTGCCCGACCGGTGTCGAACAGGACCGGCCAAAAGCGTCGGTGACAAGGCTGCCGATGCCGAGCCGGCTAGGAAGGTTCGTCGTGTCGGAAGGTTCATGGAAATCTGCGCTAGTGCTCTCGCGTTGACGTTCATCTGGCGTTTTCGGATTGGATTGCGTTCCCGCATTTTACCTTCGGTCTCGCGTGGAGGTATGCGTCCGGTTCCCATAAGACAGGTCGGCTTTCAAACGTTCAACCACTTCCAGATGCGAAGCGGGGCGGTTGTTTGCTTCGTTCGCTCGGTTCGTCAATGACGTTGAATAGCAAATCGGGATTGTCCTCGACACCGGGGCGATTATGCCAGCCTAGTCAATCTGCGGCGATGAGATCGCGGCGGTTGATCATTCAGGGCATGGCATTCAATCAGGGCAAGGGATTGAAGCGGCGTGTGGTCAAGTGTTTAGTGTTGGCGATGAGGGCGGCTGATTTGGGGTGCGGCAAAAGGCAGCGGGTATGTGGTATCGCGTTTGCTGTTCGTGCAATCTGCGAGAATGGCGCGGCTGCTTTCCAGTCATGAGAGAGCCGGTCACGGGGGCAAGGGGCTCTCAGGTGCCTTTGGCGGAATAGTGGGAAACGGGAGTGATCGGGGGAGTGTTGCTACATCTCTTCCCGGTTGCAGTCGGCCGTTAACCATTGTGACGGCGCAACGGGCTATTCAATTGCGCAGTGCCAGTCCGAGCGGGGGAGATGGCTGATTTGGGTGAAGCGGGTTGTCCGAGCTTCGAGTGGTTTTGCCATCAAAGAGTTGCTTGTCTGAAAAAATGACAAGGGCGGTATGTTTTTACTTGCGGAATTGGCCTCTCGGAAGCGCGCGTCGAATTGATTACAACGGTAAACTCTTTCGGGGGGATTGCTTACGTCGCAACCCCATGAAAAAGCCAATCCAATGCGGAATGCCTAGACTAGAATGTTAAAGTGCATAAGCTAGGGGGTGTTGTGCTGTTGGTAAGAATATGACGTGTGCTTGATATATTCGGAGCGGTTTGTCCCCAAAAACTGCGGCTTGTTTGGCCGTGGTGGTGATCGATTGGTCACCGAACATTTGTTGATCGAATTTTCCTAAAAACCTTGATGCGATGAATATTTTTCCGCCTAGTGATTGCCCCCATGATGAGGGAAGCGGCAGGGGGACGTTGGTCGACATGTTGACGTCCCGCAGCCAAGCTTTTCCTGAGCGTTGCGCGTTTCGGTTTTTGGAAGACGAGAACGAATCTTCGACGTTGAGCTACCGAGAGCTCGACGTGGCGGCTCGCCAGATCGCGGCGGGCTTGTTGGGGCGTGTGAACCGTGGCGACAGTGTCGCGTTGGTGTTTCCTCCGGGATTGGAGTTCATCAAAGCATTCATGGGATGCGCCTACGCCGGGGTTCTGGCAATTCCGGCGACGTACCCCAAACCGCGTCGCCCGTCGGCTCGCTTATCGGCGATTGTGGACGATGCCAAGCCTGCCGCAATGTTGGCGACGCAGCGCGTGATCGAGTTGTTGGCCGATTCGGAGACGACGGGGCAGATTGGTGACCAAAAATGGCTGAGTATCGGTGAGCTTGCGGAGGCGTCTGCGTCGCAGTGGACTGCACCGGAGCTGCGTTCGGATAGCACTGCGTTTTTGCAGTACACCTCGGGTTCGACGAAGGAACCGCGTGGTGTGATGGTCAGTCACGGCAACATCATGCACAACCTCGAGATGATTCGCAAAGGCTTCGGCCTCTCGTGCGAAACGGCCCAGGTCGGTGTGTCGTGGTTGCCTGCCTATCATGACATGGGGTTGATCGGTGGGATCCTGGAATCGCTGTACGTTGGTGGTACGACCGTATTGATGTCACCGCTGTCGTTCTTGCAGCGACCGTCACGCTGGCTCCAAGCGATCAGTAAATATGGTGCAGTCGTGAGTGGGGCGCCGAACTTTGCTTACGAGCTGTGTTTAAAAAAGGTGAAGCCGACCGAGATTGACGGCGTGGACCTGAGCACGTGGCGGGTCGCGTTCTCAGGAGCCGAACCGATTCGACCATCGACGATGCGTCGTTTTGCTGAGAGGTTCGGCGTGTACGGGTTTTCGGATTCCTCGTTTTATCCTTGCTACGGTTTGGCGGAGGCGACGTTGTTGGTCGCCGGAGGCCATGGCCCTGGAAAACTCTCCACCTGCAATGTGGACCCCGACGATTTACAAAAGCACGGACGAGTCACCAGCGTCGATCCGTCACCGGTTCCATCGGCCAATGGGACTCACGAAGTCAACCCGCATGGGCTTCCGATTGAGTTGGTTAACTGTGGCCGTCCCCCGATGAATGAGGAGGTCGTGATCGTGGATCCCGATACCCGAGTTTCGTGTGGGGAGAACCGAGTTGGGGAGATTTGGATTCGTGGGCCACACGTCGCCAGGGGCTACCACAACCGACCCGAAGATTCCGCGATGACGTTTGACGGACGATTGGCCGATTCCGATGAGGGTGGTTATCTGCGCAGCGGCGATCTCGGCTTCATTCGCGACGGCGCATTGTATGTAACGGGTCGGCGGAAAGAGTTGCTGATCATTCGGGGCCGAAACCATTATCCGCATGATCTCGAAGCGACCGTGCAGAGTTCGCACGAAATGTTGATCCCGGGCGGTGGCGGTGCGTTCCTGGTGGAGGACGATGGCGAGAGCAATCTGGTGCTCGTCCAAGAAGTGGACCGGGCTGCATCGGCAGCAGACCG
>NZ_ANOH01000363.1 GCF_000346505.1 Aporhodopirellula sallentina SM41 | reverse complement strand
GTTGGACGCTGAAAGTCCAAATCATGCCGTTCGAGGATGCGAAGACGTATCGGTTCAATCCGTTCGACCTCACGAAAATTTGGCCGCATTCGGACTATCCGCTGCACGAAGTTGGCAAGCTGACGCTCAACCGAAACCCGACCGACTTCCATACC
This sequence comes from Aporhodopirellula sallentina SM41, assembly GCF_000346505.1. Taxonomy (GTDB): domain Bacteria; phylum Planctomycetota; class Planctomycetia; order Pirellulales; family Pirellulaceae; genus Rhodopirellula; species Rhodopirellula sallentina. The sequence continues at coordinate 10,751 of NZ_ANOH01000363.1, read as the reverse complement.
GAGATCGAACAAGCGGCCTTCGAACCGAACAACATGGTGCCCGGGATCGGGCCGAGCCCAGACAAAATGTTACTCGGCCGAATGTTCGCCTACGCGGACGCCCACCGCGCACGGATGGGCGTGAACTACAAACAGATCCCGGTCAATCGTCCCCAATGCCCCGTGCACAGCTACAGCAAGGACGGCGCGTTGCGAGTCGATAACGTGACGGATCCGGTCTACGCGCCCAACTCAAAAGGTGGACCTCAGGCCGACCCGCAACGCTACCCCGAGTCCGCGACTTGGTCCGCCGACGGCGAATTCGTTCGCTCCGCCTACACGCTGCGAAAAGACGATGATGACTGGGGACAAGCAGGCACTCTCGTTCGTGAGGTGCTGGACGATGACGCGCGAGACCGTCTCGTCTCCAACGTGGTCGGACACCTCAAACAAGACGTGACCGAACCCGTTCTCAAACGAGCGATCGAGTACTGGCGCAACATCGATCAATCCATCGGTGATCGAATCGCCAAAGGCGTGCAAGAGTAAGCCCATTCGCTAGCCCCGATCAACCGTTTAGCCGACGGGCGTTTACCTCGGTTGTCCCTTGACAACCGCGACGAACACCAATCGGCTGATAGGTTCGAGGGGCCTGCGACGGCCAAATTTTCGAGTAGCGAAACTTGCCAAGAGTTTCGACAGGCCGCGTTGATCGTCGAAAATCTTGGCAACGTTCGCTACGACTTCTCCTCGATCTTTTAGCTGCAGCAATCCAGTCGCGAACGATGCGACTGCGTCCAACAAACAGCCACGCGGGCAACCATTCCGCTGCACCGAACCGACATGAGACCGCCTCGGATGGAACATTGACTCACTGCAGTCACATCCAACGAGAGCAACCCTCGGACAGCCGAGTGCGTCTCAAAAAACGATGTAGCCGATGTCGTCAGACTTCGGTGGCCTGGATGCTGGCGACATCCAACTACAGGGGTTGAATACGTCTAAATTCAACGTGCTCTTGTTAAGCAATCTCTCACCAACACAGCATCTCCTTAGGCCCCGATCGCGTGCTATAGATTTCACTTGGGCTTTCATAACAGAAGCCCTTCGGAAAAACGGGTCACACCACACATTACACGGTGCGATTCCATAGACTTCGCGTCGTGTTTGACATCCCGAATCGCGCCAGCTAACTTGCGGCCTCCCTCCGCAAATCGCATGTCAACCAAGCACGCCTCGGCGAATACCGGGCAAGTGAGTTGACGCAATCTTTCGAGCGATTTGCTTTTCCCGCCTGCCCCACACCATCCAGGTTCCAGGAGACTTCCCATGCGTCACCACTCTCGTCCTGCACCTCCACTCGGTTCAACACCACACGCCTCTCCGCAGACGTCACCTGCCCGGACCGTTTGCAAAACCGCAGTCTGCTTTCTTCTGACCTTGGCGTTTTTCTCAACAAACGCCGTTTCGACTGCGCATGGACAGCAGTTGTCGACCGACCAACTACTGGATTTCGTCAACACTCGGTACCAGGCCTACTTCCATTACAACATGTGCACGTTCAAAAATGTGAACGAAGAAAAGCACTCCGGACGCGCATCGGGCAAGGAACCCGTCGAATGGTGGAACCCATCTGGTTTGGATGTCGAGCAGTGGGCGCAAACCTGCATCGACAGCAAGATGGCCGGCGGATGGCTGACCTCCAAACACCATGGCGGCTTTTGTTTGTGGGACAGCAAACTGACCGACTATGACGTCGCTTCGTCTCCTGTCAAAACCGATGTCGTCGGCGAGTTTGTGAAAGAGTTTCGTCGCCGCGGCTTGAAGGTTGGCATCTACTACTCAATCTTGGACTACCACCACGGGATCAATAACGGAACGGTCACTCAGGAAAAGATTGAGTTCATGAAGGGACAGCTCACCGAGTTGCTAACGAACTACGGACCGATCGACTACATGAATTTCGACGGTTGGAATACATGGCCGACGCTGCCGGACTTTGATGACATTCAGTACAAACAGCTTTACGACACCGTGAAGGCGATCCAGCCGGACTGTTTGATCGTGAGTCACACTTACGAATCGAATCTCGCTCACGCGGACGTGCCCTTCGCCGACGCGGCCGGCCGAGCCTACCCTTACCATCCCGACTACATGCGACCTTCGGCGGCATCGGATACATCGCAAGGCGATTGGTGGTGGGACGACATTCCACGCTACCGCAAACCCAAGTCGAAAGAATACTTGCTCAAACAACTCGACAGCTACAACTCACACAACTCCGTCTACGTTCTCAACATTTCGCCCGGCCCCAACGGACGACTCGACGACAACATTGTGCAGCGACTCGCCGAAGTCGCCGATGCGTGGGAAAAGCCCGCTGACCTGAAGGAAGCCGGCGACAACTGGGGCTTCCAATACGACGTATCGAAGAACCTTGCCTTCTACCGTCCCGCCACGCAGTCGAGCACCCAAGACCCTGTGCTGGACTTCCGAGCACGCCCTCGCGCCGAGATCGCCGTCGACGGTGTCACGGAATCCAACGCCGAAATGGAACAGGTCGCATTGACCCACGAGGAAATGTCACCGTGGTGGGAAGTCAACCTTCAACGCGATTGTCGAATTGACGAGATCCAGGTGTACTTCCGCTCAGACAAGAATGCGAAGCCCCCGTTTCCTGTCGCGGTTCAGGTGTATAACGAGAGCGGACAGATCGTTTGGACACAGCGTATCGAACGGCTTCCCGAAGCCGAAAACAACACGCCGAGCAACCTTCTCGTCGTTGAACTCCCCTCCGAAGGAGTCACCGGTCGACGGGTTCGCATCAAAGCAATCAGTAAAAAGACGGTGCTGGGCATCGCCGAGGTAATCGTTCACGGCGAAGAACAATAGAGCATCGGTAATCGGTTACAATGAGCGTCACGATAGAACCGTTCTCGATAGGTTGTTTGTACACTCCCGCCGATTACTCGCACGTGTGTTGTGATACAGGGAGTGCGGACCACAACCGTGACTCGCTGGATCGCCCGACGCATTCATGACCTCAATGCTGAACCGATTTTTCGTCGCACTCGGATTGCTCTTCTGTGCACAAATTTGTGCCGCCGAACAGAACGCCGAGCCAAACGCCTCCACAGTCGAACTCCCTGCCAAAGACTCTTTCCATCTCTTCGTCTTGGCAGGGCAATCCAATATGGCGGGCCGCGGTGAGGTAACGGATCTCGATCGCGAACCTCATCAACGCGTGCTGATGTGGACGGCCGACGGAGAGTGGCGTCCCGCGGTCGATCCGATGCATTTTGATAAACCCAAAATCGCTGGGGTGGGACCGGGGCGTGCCTTTGGAATCCGTCTCGCGGAGGCATCCCCCGATATCACCATCGGACTGATCCCCTGCGCCGTTGGGGGGTCACCCATCGAGTGTTGGGAACCAGGTGGATTTCATCAATCGACCCAAACACACCCGTACGATGATGCTGTTGAACGCATTCGCGCCGCCGCAAAGCATGGCACCATCAAAGGCATCTTGTGGCATCAAGGCGAGGGAGATTCAACGCCGAAACGATCCCGTCAATATCATGAAAATCTACTCGGTGTGCTGAATCGCCTCCGCAACGAATGTCAATCCGATCCGGTAATCTTGATCGGGCAACTCGGCCAGTTCCCAGAACGCCCGTGGAACGAATCGCGAAAACGTGTGGACCAAGCTCATCAAGCGGTGGCGAATGAACTGCCCAACGCAGCGTTTGTGAAATCCGACGGATTGCTTCCCAAGGCGGACAACACTCACTTCAACCGAGACTCCGCGATCGAGCTAGGCAACCGATTCTACGAAGCCTATCGGCAGTTGCGAGAGACCGCTCAAGGCGACCAGTAGCCCTCTTCCGCTGTTCTCACACCATCCTCTGCTAGAACGCCAAACCGCGTTAAAAACCGGTGAAGTGCGTCGCATCTTCGTGCGAATTCGGGAATGCCCGACTCCCCCGAATTAAGATATTCGGAACCACCCTCCTGGCCGTCTTTCTGTTAAGCTAGGAAACCCTGCGTGATATTGCATCTTGCCCGAGTCTCCTGATTCCGAGCGACTGCGGCTCCGCGCAATCCGCACAGACTCTCCTCAATTCAACTACTTTCGACGCACAAAAGCGACGCCGATCATGAGCGACTGGTTGAAAACTGCTTGGCTCCCTCTTCCCAAAAAACACAACTCAACCGCGAAAGAACGTCAGCGTTCACGGAGGCGGCGAAGTCGGTCACGTCGGCTTCTCGTTCGCAACGTCGAATCACTCGAGGCGAGACGTTTGCTTGCATCCGACTTGGCAAATTTGGTGGAGGAAAATGGGGACACCAACGGACTCGTGCCATCGATCGACATTGCGATTTCGATCGATGATGACGGCAACTTGGTCGTCGCCGAATCGGGCGACAATACCGACGATGACCTGACAATTCGTTTTGACGGAACGAATTATCAGTTCACGTTGGCTGGCACAGGTGTCTTTGGAGTCGGTGCCTTTGAAAACGATGAAACCGCCGGGATCATCGGTACCGGCACTCAAACGGTGACGGTCCCTGCCGCGTTGTTCAGCGGTTCAATCATTGTCAGCGCGCTTGGTGGCAACGATCGACTGACCGTCGACTTGGACTCAGGCACACCGACCGCCAACATTCTGTTTGAAGGTGGTTCTCAAAACGGATCGCCGGGAGACACACTGTCCATTTTGGGCGGAACGTTCTCCGAGGCAACGTATAACTTCGCCAACGAAAACGACGGTTCAGTCCAGCTCGGCGATTTTCAAATCACCTATACCGGTTTGGAACCGATCACATCGACGGTCAACGCCACCGACGTCACACTGAACTTTGGCGCCGCCGGTGAAACGATCACGGTCACCGACGGAGGTGTGGGGCAAACCACCGTTGACTCCACTGCGGGCGAGATCACCACGTTTAACAACCCGACCGAAACCCTGACCATCCATACCGAGTCAGGCGGCGGAGGTGGTTCAGACACCGTGGTGCTACAAGGGGTTGGCTCAGGGTTTGATGCGGACCTGATCGTCGACGCGGGAACGGATGATGCGATCCGCCTGGAGTCGAATACGACGTCGCTGGGCAGTGGTGATGCAGCGTTGACGGCGGGCAACGTTCGCTTTGTCGATGGCAATCTTGTCACGACCGGATCGGCGTTGATTACAGCGACCTCCGGTTCCATCACGACCGACAACGTGAACACGATCGACTTGACCGCCGCTGACGCCGTGTTGAGAGCGATCGATGCGGTCGGAGCATCGGGAATTGGAGGATGGCTGGATCTCTCCGTTGCTAATTTGGAAGGAACCGCGGGACCAGGCGGATTCTTTGTTTGGGGTGCCAATGACTTGACGATCGGTGGCGTCACCGGGCTCAACGGCGTGGGCACTACCGGCGGGCCGATCGAGCTTTACAGTGTCGGTGGTGACCTGATCGTTTCCGAAACGGTCGCCTCCTCGGGCGGCAACATCGAATTGGAAACCGGGATCGCGTTGCCTTCCGGAGGTAACATCGTCCTCGACGCCCCTGTGCTGAGTTCGGGCGGCCGTGTCCTCGTCGCAGCCGACAACGACATCACGATGAATGCCGGGGGATCGATCGACACCGGTGCGGGCAGCACCGCTCCGGTCTCACTCACTGCGGACGACAATGGCAGCGGTGTCGGCGCAATCGACATGTCGCCCTCGACCTTTATCGACGGATGGGCCGGCGACGTCACGTTAAACGCGGCAGAGAACATATCGCTGAGCCTGGTCCGGTCGTCGGCGACGACGTCTTTGAACAGCGAGGCATCCATTTTCGATTCGGACGGCGGATCCGCACTGAACATTGACGGACGCGGATCGGGGACGCTCGAGGTTATCGCCCTCACCGCGTTCGGTACGCCATCCGATCCCATCGAAACAGCGGTGAGTCGCATGGCTGGCGAAGTCGCCGCAGGCGGAATCATCACCGAAAACGCGGTTGCTCTTGAGCTGGTTGATTTGATCGGAACCGGTTTTTCTGTGGGCGCCGCTGGCCCGATGACGATCAACACAGCGGGAAGCCTGACGGTATCCGATAATTTGATTACGACCGCCGGAACAATCATCCTATCGGTTGCGGACACGACTGCGAGCGGCGAAGACATCATGATCGGTGCGAACGTGTCGGTGAATGCCACCGGCGGGGACGTTCAATTGCTTGCCGGAGACGACGTCGAGATCGATCCAGCGTCGATACTCGAGTCGGACATGGCGATCCAAATCGCAGGCGACGTCGGCGACGCGGATTCCGGAACGGGTACAACCATCAACATCCTGGGAACGCTCATCGGGTCCAGTGCAACGGCGATGCATATCGTTTCTGGTGCAGGTGACGACGACTCGATCATCGTCGATCCCACGAGCCTGTTGCTGGCCAGCCCGCTTTCTTTGGACGGGGTGGGTGGTGACGACGACTACAACGTGACGTTTGGGCAGCTCGGCACCGGTATCGCCATCGACGATTCAGCCGACGGGGAAGACAACGCTGTGCTGATGTTCGCAGTGACAGATGATTCAATGACCGTGGATGGTCAAAACAATCTCGTTCGCGACGACGCATCGAACGAAACGGTCACTTTCAACGCTTCGTTGGAAGAGATTCTCGTCGACAGCGGACTCGGCAATGACACAGTCAACGTTTCGCCGAGCCCCACAACTCGTCTGCAACTCAGCGGCAACGACCCCACAACGGCGCCGGGAGATACTCTGAACGTCGACGCACTCAGCAATGCGTTGAATCTTAACCAGAACGTTCTCACGGTGGATGGCTTGATGCCAATCACGCATCAGAATTTTGAGGCGTTCAGTTTCGCCAACGTGACCGATTTCACGATCGAAGCAGACGACAATGACAACGCCGTTCGCGTGACGCTCAACGGCGAGAACACCGACGTTATTATCGACGGAATCACCGTGCTGTCCCAACCATTGGCGGATCTTCCGCGACTGACGATCAACGGCAACAGTGGTGACGATGCATTCACGGTCGACTTTGCCAACGGCAATCCCATTCCCGCTGGCGGACTCTTCTTCAATGGAAACGCCCAGGACACCACAGGCGACTCGGTGATTCTGGAGAACGGTTCGGCCAACACGATTGAGCATACTTTTGCGAACGAGAACGATGGAACCATCGACATCGACGGATCGATGGTGACCTACACCGGTTTGGAACCGATCATTGACAACCTGAACGCGGCCGATCGAATCTTCACTTTCACCGGCGGCGATGAAACGATCACTCTCGGTGACGACCTGGTCAACGCTACCGGAGTCAGCCGCATCGACTCCACGCTCGGTGAAAGCGTCGATTTTCTCAACCCAACGAACTCGCTGACCGTCAACACCGGCAGTGGCGTAGACTCATTGAACGTGAACGCTCTGGATGCGAACTACGCCGCGTCACTGATCGTCGATGGTGGCGACTCGGACAACGATGTTTTAACGATGACAAACGTGGACCTGATCAATACGCTAGGTCGCGGATTGTGGGTCAAAGAGTTCGAGACCGTCACGGTCACCGGGGGGACGATCTCAGGCAACACGGCCGACAATGGTGCCGGCGTTCGGATTGACAATTCCACGTTGGCGACAACAACCGCAACGCTCAGCGGAATCACGATTTCGAACAACGTCGCGACCGGCGGTACCGCACCGAACGAAGGTGGCGGCGGGATTTATAACAATGGCGCGGTGCTCAACATCAACGCGAATAGTTTGATCAGCTTCAACACCGCGACAACCGCCCAAGGCAGTGGTGGTGGAATCTTCAGCAACGGTATCCTGACCATCACGGATTCAACGATCAGTGACAACGATGCCAATCGAGCAGGCGGTGGTATCGAGATCGCCGCAGGTTCGGGACCGACCACGCTGACCAACGTCTCCTTCTACAGCAACCGCGCGGTTTCAGGTCCGGGCAACGGCGGCGGATTACACGTGACCGGCGCGGGCAATGTCCAAATGAAAGATGGTGTCATCATTGGGAACTCCGCCGCCAGTGAAGGTGGCGGATTCTGGAACGGCGCCGGGACAATGACACTCGATTCGGTGATCGTGGAAGCGAACGTCGCACGCTCGGAAACCAATGTGAACGAAGACCAAGGCGGTGGTGGAATTTTCAACAACGGTGGCACGTTGCTTATCGAAAACCTCACCGACATTCGTTTCAATCAAGCAATCGATAATTCAGGAAACGGCGGTGGTGTGATGACCGTCGGTGGCACCGTCACGTTCAATAACATCAACATTCGCGGCAACGAGGCAGGTGGTTCAGGCGGTGGGATTGCGAACCTTGGCGGCACCGTCACCCTCAACGGCAGTGCTGTTGGATCCTCCAGCGTTGGTACGGACCAAAATTCAGCATCCGAACACGGTGGTGCCATCTACGCTTCCGGAAACGCGGCGACGGTCCTTTCTGGAGCCCTCATACGAGGCAATGCCGCAACGCAAAACGGTGGCGGGCTGTTCAATGGTGCCGATGCAACCATGACGATCACCGGCGGTGATATCACGGATAACACCGCCAGCGGAAATGCAGTGGACCAGGGCGGTGGTGGAGTGTTCAACGCGGGAGGAACCGTCGATGTAACCGACACTTTTATCGATCGCAACATGGCCGATGGGAGCAGCGGCAACGGTGGCGGGATTATGACAATGGGTGGAACGGTCAATCTCGTTGATTTGAGTTTGGCTACCAACGAAGCAACTCGCGCCGGAGGCGGCATCGAAAACAATGGTGGAACCGTCACGCTGACCAATGTCTTCGTCGGCGGAGCAAACCCATCGGATGCCAACACCGCCGGTATCAACGGCGGTGGACTGCACGCATCTGGCGTTACCAGCGTTACAACGATCAACGACGGTTCGTTTCAAAACAACATCGCCGCACAAGAAGGCGGCGGACTGTGGATCGGGGACGGCACGTTGACGATCAACGGCACCACGATCCTTCAGAACACCGCCAATTCATCGAACAACCCCAACGACGACCAAGGCGGCGGTGGCATTTTTAACATCGGCGGAACTTTGGACATCAACGGTGCGACGATTACGGAGAACGTGGCCGTCGCAAATAACGGCAACGGTGGCGGCGTGATGACCGTCGGCGGCACCGTCACGATCGACGACAGTTCCATCCAATCCAATGCCGCCGGACGTGCCGGGGGCGGGATCGAAAACAACAACGGTTCGGTGACAATCACCAACGAGACCGTCGGAGGTCCTGTTGCCGCGTCCGGGAACACGGCAACCATCAATGGCGGCGGTCTGCACGCGAGCGGCGACAACAGCATCACGATCGTCACCGGAGGGCTGTTCCAAAACAACACTGCCGGCCATGAGGGCGGCGGCCTGTGGAACGGCACCGGAGTCATGACGATCAACGGCACCCAAATTCTGAACAACACAGCCGAGTCGCTCGGCAACACGAACAACGACCAAGGCGGCGGTGGAGTGTTCAACATCGGAGGAACGCTGGTCATCAGCGATGCCGCCATCCACGGCAACGTCGCGTTGCTCAATAGCGGTAACGGAGGAGGCGTGATGACTGTCGGTGGCACGGTCACCATTGACGAAACCGCGATTCAATCCAACCAAGCCGCTCGTGCCGGTGGCGGTATCGAGAACAATAACGGCGAGGTCATGTTGACCAACGTGACGCTCGGCGGTGCTGATCCTGCAGATGGCAACCATGCCGGCATCAATGGTGGCGGACTGCATGCGAGCGGATCTGCGAGCACCACGACACTCATCGGAGGCATCGTCCAGAACAACATCGCCGAACAAGAGGGTGGCGGGCTGTGGAACGGTCCCGGGCAAATGTCCGTCAACCAAACCGATATCCTAGACAACACGGCAAACTCCGGCGTCAACACGAACAACGATCAAGGCGGCGGCGGTGTGTTCAACATTGGCGGCACGCTTAACCTCACCGAGACCACGATTGTGGACAACGCGGCAACCGCCAATCGCGGCAACGGTGGCGGAGTCATGACTGTGGGCGGCACCGTAACGGCCATGAACACAACCGTCACTTCCAATGAATCCGGCCGTGACGGTGGAGGCTTGCACGCTGGTGGCGGCAGTGTGGTCACGGTCACCGGTGGCAACTTCCGGCTCAACAATGCCGCCGAAGAAGGAGGTGGCCTTTGGAACGACAGCGTCCTACGCATCGACGGCAGCCTCATTACTGAAAACACAGCCGTCTCGTCCGACAACGGCGGCAACAACCAAGGCGGTGGCGGAGTCTTCAACGACGGCGGTACGCTCGATATTGCGGGCGCAACCATTAGCATCAACTCAGCCATCGCCAACAACGGCAACGGTGGTGGTGTCATGACAGTGGGTGGATCGGTGACAATCGACAGCACCCTCATTCAATCCAACCAAGCCACTCGGGCAGGCGGTGGAATCGAGAACAGCAGCGGCGACGTCACAATTACCGGCGTCACTCTCGGAGGCCCCACCGCGAACGACGGCAACACCACCGGCATCAACGGCGGTGGTCTTCACGCGGCAGGCGTCGATAGCACCATAACGATTATCGGCGGAAGCGTTCAAAACAACATCGCCGATCAAGAAGGCGGCGGTCTCTGGTTGGGCGGCGCCAGCACCCTATCACTCGATGGGACAACGGTTTCCAACAACACCGCCAACTCAGCCAACGCGGCGAACGACGCACAGGGTGGCGGCGGGATCTTTAACGACGGAGGC
>NZ_ANOH01000362.1 GCF_000346505.1 Aporhodopirellula sallentina SM41 | reverse complement strand
CGCTGTCGCTTGGTCCGGCCTACCAATTCGCCCGCAACAACGTCACGCCAGAATCAGCCGACGCGAGTTAGCATCGGTTATCGCGCAACAACCGCGACCAACATCAATCATCAAATAGATTTCTCGAGTAGGCCGGATGAAGGAGGCTCTGCGACGCGTATCCGGCAGGCGAAAACTTGCCGGAACGGCGCTGTGCTTGGTCCGGCCTACGAAATTTCAACCAATATGCGTTCATACCGGTCGTGGGGTACCGATCGGCTGGATCGCGAATTCGATTCAACAAAGGCATGCCACGTAATGGCGACGATGGAAGATTTTGAAAAACTGGAAATTCGCGTTGGCCGTGTTGTCGACGTGACGCCGTTTCCGGATGGGAAATACTCCACACACATACTCCGAATCGACTTCGGCGATGATCTCGGCGTGAAAAAATCGCTCGCGAGGTTGATCCCCAACTACGAAGGCGACGAACTCGCGGGAAAACAAGTGATGTGTGTCACCAATTTTCCTCCGCGGCAAATCGGCAAGCATCAATCCGAAGTCCTCACGCTCGGGGTGCCCGATCAAAACGGCAACGTGGTCTTGCTGCAGCCCGAACGTCCCGTACCGAACGGCGGCCGACTCTATTGATCGCAGTCTTTATTGAGAACCGGGTTGATTGAGGATCGGGTTGATTGAGGACCGGGTTGAATGCTAGCAGCGGACGCCGTATCGACCACGCCGGCGAGACTCAGTACCGCCAACCTCTCGCTCGCATCCGCATCATGATTTCCAAACGCAGTTGACCTTGCGCGGTCCGCAGAGCGGTTTGATAGTTTGCCCGTGCCATTCGCAGGTTGCCATCCTCCTCGGCACGCTGACCTCGCTCGAAAACGTAGCGAGCTTTCTTTTGAGTGGCATCCTGTTGGGCGACCTTGCGTTGCTGCAACTCGGCGACCTGCGAACGTTGATACTCACCGAACACCGCGGTTGGTGATGGCGGAAGCGGGGGCAGGCTCGAGGAGAAATTCTGCCCGCCAACGACCGGGACGACTCCCGTCACAAACGGCCGAACGACTTGGCTGGAGATCGCCCCTGGCATGCCGTTCATGGTGGTCACTGAAGCGGACGAGGAGACGTTGCTGCGACTGCTGCCTTGGGAGAAATTCAGCCCAACGCCGCCGCTGATTCCGCCGCCGGAGATCCCCACACCAGTCCGCAGTCCCGAATTCGCATCAGGGTTGCCAAACGGCACCGTCGCTTGCCCGCCGAAATTGGCAAAGAAACCGGGGCCGTTGACGTTCCACTGCACGCCGTTGTTTTCAAAGAAGGACGATCCGATGTTTTGATTCGGAACGGTTTGTTGGATCAACTGACCGAACGCTTCCGTGCAGATATTCACACACCCCCATGCCACGATCAAAACCATCCATCGCACGATTGAAGAACGCCGCGTGGCCGCGATAGCCGGATTTCTGTACGAATCGCCGCAGGAGCGGCGTGTTTGTGAAAGCATGGGTTTCGTCGCGAAGAAAAGGCGGCCGATGTGAAAACACAACTGTATCGTTGCAGGTCGAGCCCCGCTGGGCAAGCGATTTCGAGGTCAGCGTTCGCGAATGAACATGTCGGTTCTGCGGTTCAATTTGTTGCACGCGGTTGGCGATGCGGATAGGCTTCGAGCCTAATCTTCTCATCGAGATCCGCGCGAAAATTAACGGTGTGATCGGTGCTGTGATTCGCGTCGAGAACGGATCGACATCGAGACCAAACTTCTGCACAGACGGAGAAAGTCGCTGCTCCCGGCAGTTTTCACCGGCTCGCATGAAACCAGCAATAGCTTTAAGACCAGCGATAGCTATCAACCCAGGAACAGTGACGTGAGCGAGCCTGCTGTCTTTGTCGTGATACGCGACCACGAAAAGCGTTTCTACTACGACCGATGGGCCCACGTTTTTCTGTACCGAAATCTCGTTTGGGGCCCCGACGCGTTGGACTCGTGGTTGGCCGGAGAACAACCGCATGACGACGACGGGGACTGGTTCGCGGAATCCTGCGGCGGCGTGGTGGTCGACCACGATCGACGCAAAATCACCTGGGACGGCGATGACGAGGCGTTGAGCGTTCCCCGCGTGAGCAACGTTTTGAACACGCTGCTAGAAACGGCTTGGCAAGGATACGACGTCGAGTACGCGGTGCACGGATTGCAATCGCTCGCAAACGCGGCGGGTGTCGAGCTGGAAGATGAAGATGTCGAAGACGACGATTTCGAAGATCAGGATGCCGACGAAGACAAGCTCGACGAGGAGTTTAGCGACGAGGAGTTCGCCGACGCGCCGCCTCAACGTTCTCAAACGCGGCTGATCGAATCCAAAGAAGAGCGACTCGGCGACAGACCCGAGACGGTTCGCGATGCCGCGGGTATCTACGACGAAGACGAACTCGATGAAGACGAAGAGGAGGATGAACCCGGCGAATTTGAGGATGATTCACCACGAGCATGGATCACGCTGATCAACGAACAAGGCGTCGTTCGGCATCGCCACCTCGAAGAGCTCTCTCGCGATTTGTTCCTGTGCGACAAGAACGCCTTCCGCCAACTGCTCGCACTAAAGCCGAATGACGTGCCCCCGGAGTCCGTGGTGACCGAGGGCATTTGGTTCGACTTCAAACGTCGAGAGATCGGGTATTGGGGCAACCATCAGGCGCGGCGTGATCTGGCCGTATTACAACGAAGTTGGCAACAGTGGCACGTCCAATGGGCAGAAAATGGGTACACCGATCACTGTGCGGTTAGCGGACCGATTGGCATCCCGATGACCGACGAGGAAGCGTTGGCGACGCTGACGCCGAGAATCCTGTCGACCAAACGCATCGATTTGGGCAACATCATCGGTGCGTTGGGTGGCCAACTGAAAAAGACGGTCGTGAAAGGGGTCGGCTGTTTGACGGTACTGATCTGTTTGCCGGTGCTGCTGTTTGGTTTGATCGCCGGAAAGATGCAAGCGGCGTTGATCACGATCGGAGTCGTCGTGGTCGGCGTGGCGATCGTGTTCAAGCTGGTCGAACGAAAGTTCAAACGGAAGTTCAACGACAGTTCGATCGGCATGTTCGCCCGTGACCAGGACGCCGCGGAGACTCGCGCACCGGTTGCCGGACCTCTCGATCCGGCCGAGCGTCGTGCGCGACTCGATCAACTGTTGCTCGCCGCGGGATTGCCTCCGCTGCAGGACATCGAGAAGCACGTCGATGAGGACGATGAACTGAAAGAGCTGTTGTAACGATGACCTCCCGCGAGCGTTACTACGGCGAATCGATCGACGCGATGCCTTTCGGGTTGATGGTCAACGCGATTGGACAGGTCGTTCCGCTACCGATCTCCTTCGCAGTAACGTTTTGGTTTCGATTGCGTCGGTGGTTGGGCGTTCGGATTTTGCCGTCACATGGGATAGGCGGCATCGGCAGCGAAACGGTGCTCGACCGAAACTTGATGCCTCCCCGAGCGATGTCACGGTGGGCGGATTGGCTCGAACAATTGACCGATCTCGGATTCACGTCGCTACGATACTCCGTCGAAAACAACATCGGCGCCAAAGAGTCTGCGTCCATCGTCCTGATCAGCTCAGATTCCACGATCCTTGCATACCTGGATTGGTTTCAAATTCCTGGGGCAGGTGGAGTCGAAGAACGCCGAGTCGCTGAATTCAACTCACTACTGGAATCCAAACGCTACCCTTCCGATTCCACCGTCGCGGTGACGGAGGTGATGACCGCGATGGCACACAAGAACGACCTCGCCCTGCAAGACGCATTCAAATGCGACCACATCGACACAGTCTTTCTCGATGAGAAACAAGGACTGCCAAAAGCATTGCAGGCACACCAACGACGCATTCAACAGAATCACTACCCGCCGCGTTGTCTGGGCCAAGACGAAGCCCTGCAGGCGTACGATGAAATGAACCAACGACGATTCGATCTCATGCTCGAGAGAGGATACCTCCGCGAGTTGACTCCGCGAGAGATCGATCGCATCAGCCGAAAAAAATTGCAATAAGGGGCCAACCAAACGCCGTGTGTCGGCGACACGCCGCAGGATTGGATTTCCGTGAAAGATCCAGGATCGGAGGCATCAATCGGGTGTGTCGAGATACGGGTCCTGGCCGATTTCACGCTGCATTTTCTTGCGTTCCTTCTCGTGATGCATCAACACCATGCGGTCCCGGAAGTGTTTGCGTTCGACTTTGCGTTGAGCACGGGTGAACAGGTTCGCCATTCGGTCGGCGCTGCCCGTGTTGGCCGCACCGCGTGCTTTGAGTTTTTGCGACTTTGGCACACCGAGTCCGCCTTTGAGAATGTCATCATCGAGCGACAGGTACTGGCGATACGATCCACGGTCACCCTGCCGTCCGCAACGCCCGATCAACTGGCGGTCGATGCGAGCGGCGTCGTGAAGTTCGGTGCAGATCACGTGCATCCCGCCGATGCTTTCGACCTCGTCGGCTAACTTAATGTCCGTTCCCCGACCTGCCATGTTCGTCGCCACCGTGACGCGCCCCAGACCTCCAGCGGCGGACACGATTTCGGCTTCCCGTTCGACATTGTTCGCGTTCAGAACTTCGTGTGCGATCCCCATTTCGGTGAGCAAATTCGACAGCAACACGCTTTTGTCGATCGAACGCGTCCCGATCAAGACCGGGCGTCCGGTCGCGTGCACGTCCCGGACTTCCTCAGCGATCGCTTGAAACTTGGACTCGAGCGTCCCGAACACCTTCGGAGGCAACTCGATTCGCTGTGGCGGACGGTTGGTCGGAACTCGGACGACTGGCGTGCGATAGATCCGTCGCATTTCGCTGGCGCTGGTCGCAGCGGTACCGGTCATTCCGGCTAGGTGCGGGTATCGCAAAAACAAATCCTGCACCGTGATCCGCGCCGCCTGCCCCGTCGGCACGCTGATGTCCAATCCTTCTTTCGACTCGATCGCTTGGTGGATGCCGTCCCGCCACTTGCGCCCTTCGGCCAGACGCCCGGTGAACTCATCGACGATGACGATCTCGTCAACATTGGGATCCTTCTCGCTCGGACGGATCACGTATTGGCGGTTGAGCAGGAATTCGCGATGCACCTTGATCGCTCGCTCGATGTACTCGTACAGATCAACCAAGCCCATCGTTCGCACGAGATCGTTTTTGGGCAACGCTCGCACGCGTCCGCGTCCTCGTGCGGTCAATTCGTATTGTTTCGTTTCGTTATCGATCTCGAAATGCTCGTCTAATTCAAAACTCGGCGCGTGTTCGGACGCCCAGCGATAAGACTCGACGATCTGATCACGGACGGTGTCCTCGAGACTGCCGATGATCAACGGCGTACGTGCTTCGTCGATCAAGATACTGTCGGCTTCGTCAACGAGGCAGAAGTGCATGCCGCGCATCACGACTTGGTCACCCGAATCGGAAAACCCGCCGTCGCCGCCGCCGAGCATCTCAGTTTGCATTCGGTTCTGAGCACGCAGCAACAACCGATCACGAAGGAAGTCGAACCCGAACTCTTTCGCCGTGCCGTAGGTAACCGCACACGAGTAACTCTTACGACGAGCCCCCTGATCGTTTTCGGTTTGAATGATCCCGACGCTGACGCCTAGCATCTCGAAGAGCGGCGTCATCCACTCCGCGTCACGACGGGCGAGGTAATCGTTCACCGTTGCGAGGTGGGCTCCTTTGCCGACGAGCGAATGCAAGTACAACGGCAACGTCGCGGTCAACGTTTTCCCTTCCCCGGTCTGCATCTCGGCGATGTGCCCTTCGAACAGAGCGATGCCGCCGACGATCTGCACGTCGTAGTGTCGCATCGACAAAGCACGCCGGCCCGCCTCGCGGCACAACGCATAGCCTTCGGGCAGCAACGCGCTGAGTTTCTCGCCTGCCATTGCGCGGTACCGCAGCGCGAGGCTGCGTTTGCGAATCGACGCATCATCTTCGGCTTGCAGCATCGGTTCGAACTCATTCACTCGGGCGAGTTGCCGTCGCCAACGAACCATGCGGGGACGCAGGTTCCGCAGTTTGAACATCGAATTGCCCGACGCGCTGGGATCACCCGAGCGGCGTTTGTTGGCAACATCGGGTGCAGTCGCCGGGGCAGGAACGCCAGGCAACGCATTGGGATCCGTCATGGACGTTTCGGTCGCCTCGTTGATGCCGTCCCCTGCGACGTTTTCCGCGTCCCCGCCACCGCCCGATGGTGGGGCGGCGTCATCAGAGGAGTTGGAGCGAGAGATTGTCGAATCGGACATCGTTTCAACGTCGTTTGGGATCGCAGTAGGAAACGGAAAAGGCACAGAGACGGGTTGCGATTCAAACCGCCGGCAAACCGGTATCCCGACGGCGGGACGAAAACGGGGAAACCAGCCAGCCCCGCGATAGGGAATTTAGTGGCTTTGCACCTAAATCATACCCTTCCGGCGTTCGGTTTTACGTTCAAAAGGGCCGCTCGGACGAGATCATGCGGCCGGGAAACGGGATTTTAGACCGATTCCTGGCAACTTAGAGAAGATGTCCGGCCAATCCGTTTCAATTCAGGCAATTTGCGTCATCTGTTCCTAGTGATCCGTTCGATCTGAATACTCCAGATGAAATGGTCGATTCCATTATGCAGATCAATCCCGTGTTCCCGGACTACACGAGAATCCTAATGAAGAACAATATGAAAACCAAATGGAAGATGCTGGCGTTGACGGCTTTGCTGTCAGCAGGAACGACCGCCGCTAATGCGGCCGACAACGGTTACGAGAGCGAGCTCGGCGAAGACGCATACTACGCCGACAGCTCCGACTACGTTGCCGACCTGTACAACGAGGACTCTCCGCAGTCCAGCGTTGGCGATCAACAATACGAAGCCAACTACGAGGAGTCTGCTGAGGAAGCTCAGCAT
>NZ_ANOH01000361.1 GCF_000346505.1 Aporhodopirellula sallentina SM41 | reverse complement strand
GGTCTTCTCCATCAATCGCGACTGCGAGCGGATACTCCGGTGCGGCCGTTTGATCTTTGGGCAGCGATTCCTTCTTCGGCTCATCGGCACGCAATATACTGCCCAGCGTGCTTACGGAGACGATGCCCAGTACCCACATTACGATGAAAAACGGCCTAAAGTCGCTTCGCCGCGATTTCGATTCGCAGCCAAGTTGATAATTACGCAGTGATGTCATTGAAAGGTTGTCCTAGCGGGTCAATACGCTCGCGGGAGAAGAATCGCTACATGATAGCCTGCCCATACGCGAAAGTGGGACACGGTTATGGTACATCGATGCGGTGTAGATGTTCTGACACCGGCCGCGAACAGATGCCCGGAACTTCCAAGGGGTCAGAAACGCATTGAACGCATATTTGATCGCCGAGGTACCGTGCGATGGAAACACAGCGTCGTTTGGCTACACGGTTTTGTCCGACGGAGCCGTATGGTGGTAGAGATTCTGCTTTTCCGGGTTCAGTAGACCGGCTTGATTGAATGGTGCCACCGTCTTGCGTATCCAATCGACAGCGTCACGAATCTCGTCCTGGGAAGTCCCTTCGCTCTCGTGCTTCTTTCTCAAATCACGAACGCGTTGAGCAACACTCGCAACGCCCGCGACCAGCTCGCAATGATTCACACTCAGAAAACCGTCGCGTTCGTCTTTCTCGGCCGAAGTCACTACCACGAAGTAGGTCAACGTCGCGGCTGTGAATAACGAAAAATCGAACCTCGCCGCGTAGCACATCGAAACGAGTTCATCGATCCACAGAAGTTCTGAACGCACCTGGTCTGCGTAGGCACCGAGAGATTGATGCGAGGGAAATGGATCGTCCTGTGAGCAGCGTGAGAACATCTCGGCGATCTTCTCCACTGCCGCCAGGGTATGTGCGATCCCGGTGCTGTGAAGCGGGTCCACAAATCCAATTGCCGACGGCAACGCCAACCACTGTGAACCAGCCCCAACGGATCGCAGGAACTGTAACCGCTCACGCACGACCAATCTCGATGGTGCGACCAGATGAGCGTCCGCAAATTGTTTTTGCAGTGTCGGGTACCGTCGCAGGATCGCCTGCCAAGCATCCTCGCCACTACCGTTAGCCAGCGGATTTGCTACAAGCGAGTTACGATCCAAGACGATCCCACAGCTCGTTACTCCGTTGTCGAAACCGAGCTGCCAAACCCAACCTTCGTCAATCAAATGATGCACCGCAGCACGATGGCTCAAGTACGGGTGCGGTTGATCATCGCCACCAGCCCGGACGTACAAATCGTTCCAGTCCTGCAGTTCTTTGAAATGCCCGTAGACCGCTGCGGTATGAGTCTTGAGTCGAGAGGTTTCATCGCTGCTGATAAAGTCGCGTGCAAACACGGACCCCGGACCGCTGGCGTCGATGAGAAACCGAGCAGACAACTCAACGGATGAACGATCTCGAGTCGGCTCAGCATCCGATGCGATGCATCCGGACACAACCCAATCTTCCGATCGCTCGATCCGGTGAACCCGAAAGTTTTCAATCAACCTCACCCCAGAGTCAACCAATTTCGCAGCAATATAGTCGTCCGTTGTCGAACGCAGCCAATGGGTGTCCGCAATGCGATCGTCGGTACTCGCGGCGATCAGCAACTCCGTCGATCGATTCTGACGAGGATGAAAATCCGAATAGGCAGAGTGTTGAAAATAGCTGAAACCACGCTTCAATCCCACGGTCACGTGAGGACGAAGGTCCTGTGCGGTGCCGTACGCGCAAAGCGGTGCGAGCCAGTCCAACTGAAATCGGGAGGCAATGCGTTTGAGTGTACGGTCAGCCAACGGGGTTGAAGACTCACCGATCGCAAACCGCGGGTGGCTGGCTTTGTCGACGACCGTCACTTGATAGCCGAGTTGGCTTAAAACCGTCGCGACTAAACCGCCGCCAAACCCCGAACCGATCACCAGGACGTCTGAATCGACACGCATCAACCACTCACCGGTTCGGTACAGTCACACACAACGGGGGCTTGGAACGTCTGAGTCAGGTTCATGTTTTGAATACGTTGCACGCGAACATCAACACATCGGTCACACGAAGAAAAACGACCCGCGTCCCACAGGTCTCCAAACACCCGATATGCTTTCGGTTCCTTCAAAACGTTGTCGAGAACCGACTCAAGCGATGACAAACGAGGTGGCGTGAACGCACCCTGCTCGGCCAGGAACTCAATTGCACCGTTTCCGGCACGTGTAGGAATCACAGCGATACACCCGACACCACAGTCCGCGGCAAATTCAATCGATTTGACTGCCCACTCAATCCCCTCTTCCTCATCAAGATAGGGCGGACGCAGCAAGACAAAGGCGCGAATGGCTATCGAATTACTAACGAGAAAGTCACAGGCTTCCGCGAACCGCTCCAACGTCATCTGTTTGTTCAATAACGGCAACACTTCCGGGTGTACGGTCTCCAACCCCATCGCAATTTCTAAACGCCCATCGAGCAACTCATTCAGAGCGACACAACTTTGGTTGCACAACGCCGGATGATTCTCGACGACGACCCTATCGAACGGCGAGCACAGTTCCGCGATTTCGCGATAGTCTGTTCTAGGAATTGCTCTGGCATCAAAGAAGTTACCGCTGTTGTACAGTTTGATACTCTTTGCACTCGGCAATCGTTTTAGCGCGTATCGAATTTGCTCTGCGATCGCTCCGGAGTGAACCGGATGATCAAGTGTGTTCTTCCACAAATCACACATCAAGCACCGATAGGGGCACTCGCTGTTGGCCAAGAACACGGTGGCCACATCTTCGATTTCACCGTTCGCGGATCGCTCCTGCTCCACCATGAATGTGTAGGGCCGCGATGATGAAACAACGTTTTTTGATCCGCGAAGACGCAAGATCTCCGCGGTCGTTAGCTTTGTCGTTTCGGAGAAATTTTGAATCATCCGCGATCAAAAACGAGGACACGAGCGCGGCTAGCTGTTGAAGATTTCCGCGAACGCTTGTCGGTACGCCATGGGGTTCTCAGGAAATACCGCTGAGAAATCGTCTTCCGATGTCGTCCCACGTTGAAAACGATTCTTCTCGAATACCGGCATGTTCAAGCCCGTGATCGCATGCACGCCGGCACGCGTCACGCTGCCCTTCAACGCATAAAGTTTTTCGTGATCCCAATTGGTCAAATCGATAAATGGAATCTTCTCGGCGACCTCGATCACGTTCGATGTTGCAAAGGGGCTGAATCCTTCAAACCCAAAACGAGCAGCGGTGGCATAAGTACGAACGTGCCCGCGGCTTTGTCCTCCGGAGTACGTTTGCGAGTGCTTGATTTTGTCCACTCCCCATCCCTCATGGTAGAAGAACGGATTGCCGAGCACGCTGCGAATCGTCAACTCCGGGTTCTCCTCGATCGGGTAGTCCCGCAAGTTTTCGTCGCCGCCGTCGCCATCCAAAAGATATTTCCAATCGGGAAACTGATTTCGGATCTCTCTCAGAACTGCGATCGCCATTGTTGCCGCCTGCACGTCGAGCGGTTTGTAATCCTCGATCGTGCGGATCGCATCCTTGTAATCGAGGCTCGCGGCATCTACCTGGACCGGTTCGAGCAGGTAGTCGATGTCGAGGCTCTTCAGAAATTCGGATGCCTGAACCAGGTCACTGCCGTTCTGGTTGACGGTCAATGTAAACGCCTTCAATCGTTGGGCGTTCTGCCCTCGTTTGAGAAGCGAGTGATACGAGAGCGTCAAAACCGCACCACTGTCCACGCCACCGGAGAACAGCACACCGATCGGTGCATCCTCAGGGATCGAATCGATCCACCGATCAATCTCGTTCGAGAGAGCCCCGATGTATGCGCGGCCGATTTCATCGATGTCGGCAGGTAACTCGTTGGGGTACTGAGTCAGGTATCTCGTGTAAATCGGATTGGGGTCGGGGCAACCAACCAGCGACAATTCCGTCACGTAGTGGGCCGGAACCATCCGGGTATAGGAAGGGTGAAACTGGTCCACGATTCCCTCTTCTTCAAGGTAGTCGCGAATTTCATCCATCCGCTCGGCAATGACCAGCACGGGGCCGGCGGCTTGCTTGGCCAAAAAGTACCGCATCGGACGCCCGATCGACCGAGCCAAACGGACGATCTTGCCGTTTTTATGGACCAAAGCAAACTGCCCATCGATCTCACGCACCCGGTCAGGTTCGCCCGTTCCGACCCGCTCGATTGCATCGTCGATCGACATATTAAAAATAACATTCGATTCCGGATCCAATAGGTTTACCAACCGTTCGACGGTCGCGAACTTCTGATCAGACATCGATATCCTCCGTCGGAAAATTTTTTGGCGTCAGGATAACAGAAAGGTTTCCGGCGGGTTCACAGCACGCCCCATCGAAAGACACACTCAAACGAAAAAAGCCTCTGCGGATCCAAGATCTCGCAGAGGCTTTTTCTGAGCGGAGGACACGGGACTCGAACCCGCAACTCCTTACGGAGCAATTGATTTCGAATCAACCTGCTTGCCAATTCGCTTATCCTCCTTGGCTCCCGTCCGTGGTCGGAGGGAGTGACGTATTTTGACGTCGTCTTCGTAATCGTCAAGACGGGGCGGCCGTCTTCTGCAAAACCTCTTTATTCTGCGAACAGACTGCTGCGGACCTCTTCCTCGAGTGACTTTTGGCTCTCCATGACCTCTCGGAACGTCGCCGCATCGAGACTGTACGTCACCGTGTCGGTTGTCGCGTCGACGTGAGCGTTTCGGGTATCGCCGGTCAGCAGTGCGGTTTCCCCGAAAAAATCGCCCTCTGTCAGCCGTGCCACCTCCGTGAATTCCTTGCTCCCTTGGCCAGCAGGGTCGCTCGGCAAGGGAGGGCGACGGACCACGACCTCGCCTTCGCGAATCAGATAGAAACGGTCTCCCACGTCGCCATAGGTCACAATTCGATCGCCCGGCGCATGTTCTTCCCGCTTCATCTTTCGAGCGATGGTGGTCAACGTGCCGACTGAGACGAGCGAAAACAAATCGCAACGATGCAGCATCTTGCCGAGCAACGCGGCTTCATCGAGGTTAGTGTCTTGTGCAATGTTCCCGAAGTCCATCTTCACGATCCGGTCGGCCACGTCGAGAATCCGGTTATCGTGCGTGACGATGACGATCGCCGTTCCCCGTTCGCGTGCCTCTCTTTGGAACAACTTGACGACCTGGCGTACCGAGTCTTTGTCGAGGGCCGCGGTTGGTTCATCGGCCAGCAGAATCTCGGGCTGGTGCACCAACCCGCGGGCAACCGCCACGCGTTGCTTCTGACCGCCTGAAAGACTCTTGGGTTTGTAGTGAATTCGCTCGCCGAGGCCGACCGCGACCAACATTTCCTCGCACCGCCGATTCTGTTCCTTGCGGGGCGTTCCGTCATTCTGCAGTTCCAACGCCATCCTCACGTTCTGAAGCGCGGTGAGCGATCCGAACAGATTGTGAGCCTGGAAGATGAAGCCCAATCGTTTCCGCATCGCGTTGATTTCGGTGGAACTGGCACCCTTCATCGGCTCGCCGAGAATGTGAATCTGGCCTTCTTGAATCCGCCGGATCGTACCGATTAGCGTCAAAAGCGTGGTTTTCCCCGAGCCACTCTGGCCCGTCATGATGACGATTTCGCCGGACTGAACCTGCAAATTGTTGTCGTAGAGAACCTGTTTTCGAGCGTCACCGGACCCGAAGTAGTGGTTGAGCCCGCAGACGTCAATCAGCGCAGACCCGTCAAAACTGCGATCAGCTTCCACACTTTTTGATTTAAAGCGTTGAAAAAGCTTGCCAGTCGCCGAATCGCGGGCCGATCGAACTGTTTCAGCAGGGTCAGTCTTGCCGTTTTCGCGGTTCACGCTGTCTTTCATGTAACGGGAATAGTAAAAAGCGGTGCGACTACGTTAATTTACCTAGGAGCATACGGTACAGACTTTTCGTCATTTTGCACCGCTTGTCCCCATTCTGAATTAATCTATCCGGTTAGGTATGGGCTTTTTCTGATTCCACTCGTTTTCTTCCGGTCCCCTGAATTTCCATGCGGTCTCCCACCACTCCCAGCTCTCTGCTGATCGGCTCGCTGCTCGCCGTGTTTTGCGGGTTGGCGCATGTTGGTTGCGATTCCCAATTCTCGAAAATCATCTCCGGCAACCGGTCGAACGCAAACACCGCGATTTCCGCTGAACAGGCTAGCCAGTCCGAATCCTCCGAAGTCCACGCCCAAGGCCAACTCGAACCGCTCGGCGGTGTTCTTTCGGTCATCGCACCTCCCGGTGACCGTGTTGCGGAGTTAGCGGTTCGCGAAGGTGACCAGGTAAGCGCAGGCGATTTGCTCGTTCGTCTCGAGAGTTTGCGGGCGAAGAACATCGAACTCGACGTCGCCGAGACCAAACTCGCCGAAGGCAAAGCCCGCCTGAAAGCAGAAAAGGCGGCCGCTGAGGCTCGATTGAAAGTCGCTCAGATGAAGCTCCAGCAGGCGCAAACCCAACTCGAGCAGGCGCGAGCCAAACTCGAAATTGCGGAAGGCCCCGGTGGCAGTTTGGACCTACTTCGACGTGCCGCGGAACTCGGCGAACGGAAACTCGACCGTCTTCGCAACGCGTCCGACAATCCGTCGACCCAGCGTCTCGTTTCGGCAGATAAGCTCGAAGAGGAATCGCTAAAAATCAGCGAAACCCGTGCCCAATACGAGGCCGCACGCATCGACGCCCGCAATGCAATCGAGAACGCAGAACTGGGCGTTGCGGCGGCCAAGCAGGACATCGAAGCTGCCGAGAAAGCGTTTCAGGCGGCCCAGGCGTCGGCCTCACTGGAATCACTCGAGAAGCAAATCGAGTTACTGCGTCTGAACCTCGAAACGGCAAAACTCGTCAGCCCCATCTCCGGTCGCATTCTCAAGATCGACACGATGCCGGGGCAAGCCACCACGACCATGCCTCTGATGCACATGGCCGATACCAGCCAAATGATCTGCACGGCGGAAGTGAACGTCGCAGATCTCGATCGCATCGAAGTCGGACAAGAAGCCAAAATTGAAAGCTCTGGACTAGCAAACGACCTCCGTGGCACGGTGCTGCGGGTGCATTCCCTGATTGCCAAACCGTCCATGCCGAGTCCGTTCCCGATGGAACCGGTTGATCGTCACACGGCAGAAGTCACCATTCAGGTTTCGCCGGAACACAACGCCATCGCCGCCGAACGGATCCGTATGCAGGTGGAAGTAACCATCTACACGCCGGTCGATGACAGCGTCTCTGATGCTGCGGCGAGCGACGATGAACCGACATCGACATGAGTGCGGACGCGTCGGCAACGTCGAAAGTAACTCCCGGTGCAACGACCGCTGCGTCTTCCCAGACGACTAAACATCGGGGAAGGCCCGGCCGACGGACCTCGCTCGCGTGGAAAAACCTCACGGATGCTCCGGTTCGAACGGCGGTCTCGATCGGCGGAATCGGATTCGCCATCCTGCTCATGTTCATGCAGTTGGGCTTTCTCGGCAGCGTCGGTGACACCGCCACGGTCGTCTTGAGCCGGATGAAGTGCGACATCATCGTGCGGTCAAAGGACTACCTCAACGTCTATGACCCGACCTCGGTGCCAGGCGATCTGCCGCAGTGGCTCGAGAGCATTCCGGAAGTCCGGTCCGCCGTGCCACTCGACATCGGTGTCACCGTATGGCAGAGCCCAGAGGATGAGTCCTTTCGTGCGATTGCATTGATGGGAATCGATCTAGATGATCCGGCTTTCGACCTTCCCGAACTAACGCCACAGGTACGGTCTCAATTGCGGCCCCAGGGTTCCGTGTTGATCGACGACGCAAGCCACAAGAGTTTTGGACCTAAGAATAAGATCAAGTTTGGGGAACTCGATTTTGGCACCACAACTGATGTCGCCGGCAGTCCCGCAACGATCAAGGGCACGTTCTTCATGGGCACGGGGTTAGCCGCAAACGGGGCGTTGCTCGGAACCCGCGAAACTTTCGATGCACTGACCCCCGGCCCACGAGGAAACCGCGTTTCTCTGGTATTGCTTTCCCTCGAAAATCCAGAGGCCCTCGAACAAGGTCTCCATGCGGTCGAGCAGCGTCTGCGATCGCTTGGCGGTCCCGCATCACAAGCCAAAGCGATGACGCTCGATGACGCGATGCAGTCCGAAAGGCAACGTTGGTACTATCAAACACCGATCGGCATGATCTTTGGCATCGGGGTCGTGTTAGGCGTCGTCGTCGGTGGCGTGATCAGTTACATGGTGTTGGCGTCCGACGTGATGGCTCACCTGAGTGAGTACGCGACTCTCAAGGCGATCGGGTACAGCAATTCTTTTCTCGTAAAGACACTGTTGACCCAATCAACGCTTCTCGCGTTGCTCGCGTTCCCGCCCTCACTGTTGCTCGCCTGCCTGCTCTACTACGCAACGTCGTACTACTCGAGCATTCCGATCCGAATGACGTGGACGTGGATCGGAGTCGTACTCGCGCTAACGCTATTCATGTGCAACGCCGCCGGTGTGTTCGCGTTACGCAAACTGCTCAAAGCAGAACCGGCGAGCCTTTTCTAGAGCATTTGGGGATCCGACGTGTCCGATCCCTGTATCTGAATTCGCCACAATTCATGCCACCGAAATCCCGCCCACCGAATTCACGCCACCGACGCCTCGCGACATCGGCTACGTCATTTTCAGAAACGCTGCAGCTCCGATCAGCTATGCGAACAGAGCGTCGATCACCTTGCCGTTGCGAACCAATGTGATCGGACGACCGGTGTCAGACTGGAACTCTTTGGTCGGATCGATGCCGAGGTTGTGATAGAAGCTCGCGGCCACATCATCCGGCGAAATCGCATCGTGTCGCGGAGCCGCCGCCGTATCGTCGCTTTCGCCGATGACCTGCCCGCCCCGAACGTTCCCACCGGCCATCAACATGAACATGCAACGTGGATAGTGATCTCGACCACCCTCGGCGCTCCGCGAATTGATCTTCGGAGTCCGGCCGAACTCGCCCGTCACCATGACGGCCGTCGATTCGAGCAACCCACGCTGCTCCAGACCGTTCAACAGTCCGCTCAAACCATTGTCGAGTTTGGGAAGCAGGTTCGTCTTCAGCTTTGTAAAGTTGTCCTGGTGCGTATCCCACCCGCCCAACTGCAGCGAAACAAAGTTAACTCCCGATTCGACCAATCGAAGGCTCAACAGACAACTTTGGCCGAACGCATCTTCACCGAACTGGGCACGGAAGCTCTCGGGTTCCTTGCTGATATCGAAAGCCTTTCTGGCTCGAGGGGACGTGATCATGGCGTACGCCTGCTCGCCAAAGCGAGACAAGCCTTGCAGCAATTGGTCGTCGGCTTCGAGGTCCGCGAATCGCCGGTCGAGACGCTTGAGTAATTCCTGGCGCCGTGAGACTTCGTCAACCGTCAAATCGCCTGGCAACGCAATCCCACGGACCGAGAATGGCTTGCCAAATTGCGGCGTCGCCTTCGTCTCCAACGCTGCGTTTTGCAAACCCAAGAATCCAGGCCCGTGACCGGCTTTGGGGATCGCGACATGCGGTGGGATATTCACATCGGCAAGCCGTTCCGCCGAAACCACCGATCCGAAACTCGGGAACGATAGCGCTGGAATCGGCCGGCTACCGGAGTTGACGTATTCGCGACCGAGTTGGTGCGCGGCCAATGTATGGGACACACCGCGGAGAATCGCATACTTGTCCGCCACGGTAGCGAGTTTCGGCAGATGCTCCGAAATCTGAACGCCCGGGACGTTGGTATTGATCGGACGAAACGCACCCCGCACCGCATCAGGAGCATCTGGCTTCAGGTCAAACGTGTCCATGTGAGACGGACCGCCGACGAGTTCGATGAAAATCGCTCGCCGCGCCCCGTGAGGTGCCACCTCTCCCGCGTTCGCCATCTGCATCCAGTTCGGCATCGACAATCCGCCGATCCCGACCGCACCGGTTCCGAGCGCACCCAATCGAATAATGTCTCGGCGACGAACGCCATCACAGGTTTTGTGAAATCGCATGTTTGATCCAGGACAGCAAAGGAAAAGAAATAAATCAGTGCGTGATGATGAACTCTTTCGTGTTCACCAACGCCCACATCACGGAGGAAAGTCCGTCCGCGACCGATTCCGACTCACGGATATATTGTTTCGCAATCTCGAGTTCTTCGAGATCAGGCGTTCGAGATAACGCTCGCAGGTATGCATCCTCGACAATCGCATCGAGCGACGAGGCGACAGGTTTCCCACCACCTAGGCTCGCGTTGTCGCGTTCGCTGATCTTCCGCAACTGCCACGAATCGGGGTCGGCTAACAGTTTCTTCAGCGACGGCGTGACGTACCCGAATTGTTTGAAACGTTTCCGCATCGCTTGATAGTTTTTCTCAAACTTCTCTTGTTGCCCCTTTCGTTTCTTATCATTCAGTGCGAGGTAACGTTTCACGCGGGCAATCATCTGCACGCGAGTCTGGTCGGCTTTACGTTCGATCTGATCTCGCTGCGGGTTGTTCCTCTGGCCCGGTCCGGCCTCGCCGAGACTCGCACACGCCTGCGCCACCCATCCGTCTTTGGACGCGAGTTGTTGATACATCTCCATGTCGTTGCGCAGGTAAATCGACTGCAACAAACTCGGCGAATCGCTGCGATCGCAGTCGCAGTTGCTTTCTCGAGCTGATTGACCAAAAACCTGCAACGCAAAATTTCTCTGATTTCGTCCCTGTGGAACATCAGCGGCGATCGCCATATCCGACAACGTTGTCCGCATTTTTTCAGTTTGCACGCTCGACTGGGTTGCCAACAAAACAGCATCCCGAATCACTTCGGCGGGCAATCGCCGAGGAACATGCCGGCTAAAGTTCAGCCGATCCTTCGCGTTGGTCGGATTGGTCTGCGTGCTACGTTGATACGCGTCACTGGTCACTATTTCGCGGTGCAGCCAGTGCAGATCGAAACCACTCTCGCGAAAGCCATCGGATAGGTAAGCGAGCAACGGTTGATTGCTCGCCGGATTCGCGAGATTCATGTCATCGGTCGGATTGATAATCCCAACACCGAAGTAATTCGCCCAAACTCGATTCACGATCGACGGAGCAAAATACGGATTCGCCGGATCTCGCAACCACTGCATCAACTTCTCGCGTGGATCTTTGTCCAACACGATCGGCTCGGCATCACCCAACAGGTAGCCCTTCGGGGCGTTGACTTTGGCGGGCATCGAACCACGTTTTTTGCCCTTCATTTTACGTTGCCGCGCCGTGTTGGCGCGATTCACATACGTCAGCTCCGGAAACGGAACGATGCCACCTTCGTTGGCCCGCTTGTAGATCAACCTCCGAAGTTCACCGTTGTTCAGTTTCTCGCCACCGGTGATGTCATCTAACAGTTCCTTGCGTATCGCGGTGGCATCTTTGGCGACGGCATTGGGCCTCGCATTGATACTCGCGAAAAGCTTTGCGAACTGATCAAAGTTATCTTTTGACCATTGGTCGAACGGGTGTTTATGGCACTGAGCACACTCGATACGAATTCCGAGGAAGGCGTAGGCAAATCCGATCGCGCGTTCTTCAGGCTTCTGAAAATTTCGGCGGGCCCAAAACAGGGGCATGCCGTCACGTGACGCGAACAATCCTTCATTCCCGGGCTTGCATGCCTCGGTCATCGATTCGCAATACTCAAGGTAATCTTCGCCGTCCTGTCGACTCTGCGCAGTCACGATGCCTTCGACGAGTTCATCGTAAGGAACATTGTCATCCAGTCGCACACGAAGCCATTCGTACCAAAGGCGTGACGCCGACCCGCGCACCGGCAACGCGTTGTTGAGTTCCTGCTCGTTGTTGCCGGTCCAATCGGCAATTCGAGTTGCCCACCACGCCGCATAGCCGGGGGCGTCGAGCAAATCCTCGATCAGTTCGTTGCGTTTGTTCGGATCCTCATTGGCTAGGAAACGCCGAACTTCCTCCGCTGCGGGCAAGGTTCCTGTGATGTCCAAACTCGCTCGCCTGATGAACTCCGAATCCGTACAAAGCGGCGACGGCACGATGCCGAGCTTTTCGTGCTTTTGAGCGATCAACCGATCGACGACGTGATCCGATACCGGTGGTTCGGCAACATTACCGTCGAATTCAATTCGCCGTGTCACAGCAATCGGCACCACCGCACGGTCATACGCGACCACCACATGCGTATCGCCCGTCAATGCACTGTCGACGCGTCCGAGCTCGTTGATCGTTGCAACGGAGTCATCGTTGGTCGAAAAACGGCACAGTTCCGTAACGTCTTCCTTCGACCCATCCGCCCAGTGCGCGATCGCGGTCAACTGCTGTTGCTGGTCGTCTCCGGTAAACTGAATCGCGTCCGGCTGAATCTCCAGTCGGTCCAACGTCTGAACCGATCGATAAGTCGATGCCCCTGACTCGATCCATCGTGCGAGCGTGTTGTACTGCCAACTTTCTCGGTCAAAACGCTTGCCGCCTTCGTGCATGTCGGCATCCACTGGCTTGGCCAGTATCAAACTTTCTGCGACATCGTCGACATCCACTCGGCCCGCGTTTTCATCCGTTAAGGCGGCGTGGTCCGCTTTGAAGTCATATCCAAAGAGTGACAACTGAAACCCGCCACGTCCTTGAAACGATCCGTGACAGGAACGTCCGTTGCATCCTAAACGCCCCAGCAAAGGCATCACGTGACGTTGAAAGTCGGGAACCTCGGCGGTCTGGCGATCTGCAAATCGCTGCGAAAGAGGCTCGAGGACATCTTGAAACTGCTCGCTCTGCACACGTGAAGAGACACTCGTCGTTGGCGATTCAGCAGTCGCCCTTAAAGAGAATCCGGCATACCCCCACACCACGGCGAAGGTGACAATTCCAAGGACAGGCGATTGCGCAGGTCTCATCGCGACACTCACTCTCTAGCATCAACCGAGCGAAACATGTCGATACAGCGATCGACGCGCGGTCTACTCGGCGATGAAAATAGGCGGGAAAAACGGGAGCAGGATAGCTATCAGGGAGATAAACTCCTTCGCAAACCGTTTATACCCGACGAAACCCCGAAGTTCGCCAAAAGTCTTGTAATTTTGCATTAGCGGTTTGCTTAGCGGCTGCAAATTTTGCACTATCTCGTCGTCGCCCAGCCAAACCGTTCAATGCGAAACGGCAAACGCTCGTTTTGAACCGCAGAGGTCTTGCCCGCCTCATGGCATCTAATTCGAGCGCGGCTTCGCTCAAACATCCGCCCGGCGTTCAATCGGGAGTCTCCACCGTCCTTGCCAAGATCGCGTTGACCAGTGGCGGAGTCAGCCGGTCAGAGTAAACGAGTGCCTTTCCGCCGAGGCTCAGAATGACTTCGGACCGGCATGTTGCGATCGCCGAGTACGTCGCCCGGGCGACCCGGTCGGCCGGCCAACTGCCGAAACTCTTTGACTTTTGTCCGGCTTCGGTCCCTACCAACGAATCAAAAAATTCGCTCTTGGTGGTACTCGGGCTAACCAGCACGACGGCAATCCCCTCGGAGGTCAGCTCCGCACGCAGCGAATCACTCCAGCCATGGAGTGCGAATTTACTCGCGCAGTACTCACTCTTCTCGGGAACCGCACGATGCCCGAGCACACTGCCGATGTTGCAGATTACCGGTGTGCTGCGTCGCGTTGAAAAATCCTTCGCGGCATGGCGGAGCATTCCCATCGCGGCACGCGTCCATTGCACCGGCGCGTGAAAATTTACTTCCATGATCTGACGCATACGATCAGGGTCGGCATCCATGAACCGTCCGATCGCACCAATCCCCGCGTTGTTAACGAGCAAGTCCAACCGCCCTTGGGCGAGAGTGCGAGCCTGCGCGAGAGCCTCATCACAAACCGACATGTCAGTCACATCACCAACAACGGGATAGACCAAACGTTCGGGCACCAACTTCGATGCATCAGCAACCAATGCATCCAAACGTTCCTGTCGTCGCGCAACCGCGATCACGCGACAGCGTTTTTCGGCGAGCAGTAATGTGAGTTCGCGACCGATACCGCTGCTCGCCCCCGTAACGATGGCAACACTTCCATCGGCGATCCACCGTCGGCGATCGATCCACGATTTCGCCTTGGCTTTCGAGGGAGACTCCATTTCGCTCAGGCCACTTCACTCGACGGGCTGTCTCGAACATCGACGTTCTGCTGATTGTCGTTTTCCGCAACACCGGTCTGTCGCTCGGGTTCGCGTGAACGATCGGCATCGGGTTCACTTGCCGATGACGCGTCGTTCGACTGCGGTTGACCGTTTGTTTTGCCGAGTTCGTCCGCGAGAGTCAAACGCGTTGGGGTGATTCGCATCGCAGAGCGTTTCACCTCGCCCATCGCCGCGGCGGGCATCCGGACGCGAACCGTCACGTGAGAATCGTGAAATTCACGCGATTCCACTTTGCCTTTGGCGGACAAATAGGCGAGCAGTTTTCCGTCTTGATGCGACACATCCACTTCCACGTCGAGAAACTCACGCGAGAGCGCTTCGCCTACTGCTTCGCAAAGCGGCACCAAGCCTTTCCCCGTCTTAGCACTCACGGGGATCGCATGCGGGTAACGATCGAGCACGCGATTGAGAACCCGCGGGCTGCGAATCGAATCGATCTTGTTAAGGATTAACAGCGTATCCTTCTCCTGAATGCCGAGATCCTCGAGCACCTGATAAACCGCCGTGATCTGTTCGAACACGTTCGGGCTACTCGCGTCGGCGACATGCATCAACAAATCGGCTTGACGGGTTTCCTCGAGCGTGGATTTAAAACTAGCGACGAGAGAGTGCGGCAGGTCTCGAATGAACCCCACCGTGTCACTCAACAACACGTGTCCCCAATTTGGCAAATGCCAACGACGGGTTCGTGTCTCGAGCGTTGCAAAGAGTTTGTCTTGCGCGAGAACCTCGGCCTCGGTCAGCGCGTTCATCAATGTACTCTTTCCCGCGTTGGTGTATCCCACCAACGAAATGGTCGGCAACTCGTCGCGGCTGGCAACCTGGCGTTCTCGACGGGCTTCGACTCTCTCGAGCTCCACCTTGAGATCGTGGATGCGTTTCTGTGCCAAACGACGGTCGACTTCGAGTTGCTTTTCCCCCGGACCACGCATCCCCACCCCCATTGATTGTCGCGACAGGTGAGTCCACATGCGTTTGAGACGCGGCAACGAATACTCGAGTTGTGCTAGTTCCACAGCGAGTCTCGATTCGTGAGTCCGCGCCCCCGCCGCAAAGATGTCTAGGATCAACTCGGTCCGATCGATCACTTTGGCGTTGGTAGCCTTTTCCAGATTGCGAACCTGGGCCGGTGAAAGATCGTTGTCGAAAAAGATCACATGCGCATCATGGCGTTCAACCATCAAACGCAACTCCTCGACCTTTCCCTTGCCGAGATAGGTCGAGTGATCAGGGGTACCGCGCCGCTGCGTCAATTCATCGACGACTTCTGTTCCCGCGGTTGTGGCGAGGCCGTGAAGTTCTTCAAGAGGGTCGTCTTCAACGACGGAACCAGGCAAGATTAAACGCGCCAAGATGCTACGTTCAGGACCATCATCAACGAGAGAGATTAAGTCCGATGATTTGTGTTGATGAGACACGAGGTGGATTGGGACTCCGAAAAAGAGGTTCGAGCAGAGCGAATGGAACGACGGTATTTTGAGTCGGCATTGTCAAAAAGGACTAACGCAAACCGGGCACCGTCGCAGAACGACCAGCGAAACCGCAACGATTCAATGAGATTCGAATGCACCTCCGCGTGCGTCCGCATGCCTGCAAGGTACCATTTTAGTTCCCGAAGGGACATTCGGATGCCCAGAAAGGTTCAACGTTCGAAAGTAGATTTATTACGTAAAATGTGGTGATAATGTTGAGCAAAACGGTGGGATTCATCGCGAACATACTGCAATAACCGCAACGCGAACGCGTTTTTGCTGAGCCGCAGGGGCTCGGAATTTCCAGGGCGAAAAATCTCTTCGTCGCGTTTCGCGAGTGAAATGACTGTCGGCGGAGTGATCTCCTGATCCCGAAACGCCGCCATCGCCGAACTGAGCTGCCCCTTTCCTCCGTCGATCAACAGGATGTCGGGAAACGGATCTCCCGCGTCACTCAACCTCCGAAACCGACGGGAGACCACTTCGTAGATGCTGCGGAAGTCATCGACACCTTTGACGTCCTTGATCTTGTATCGGCGGTATCCGGGTTTGAACGGAAGCCCGTCGATGAATTGAACCAACGAAGCGACCGTTTCGTTTCCGCCCAGGTGCGCAATGTCAACGCCTTCGATAATCCGTGGCGTCTCGGACAGCCCGAGCACCTTTCTCAATCCGGTCAGCCCCTTTCTAGGATCGATGTAGAAAACCTCGGGTTGTGCATGAGTATCGAGCTCACCTCGTTCGGAAAGTCGATCGAGCATCTTGATCTCGTCACGTAGCACAGCTGCGCGTTCGAAATCCAACGCCTTGCTCGCCTCGGTCATCTCGGACTTCATCTCGCGAAGCAACTTCGTCTTGCCTCCCTCGAGAAAGGTTTGCAATCTCTTGATGTCGCGGCGATAGTCTTCCTTGCTGATCCGAAAGTTGCATGGTGCCGTGCACTGATCAATGCTTGCCAAAAGACACGGTCGAAACCATTTCCACTTTTCGTCGGACTCGCTGATGTCGAGCGTGCAGGTTCGGAATTTGAAAATTCGCTGCATCACCTGGATCGCGCCGCGAAGTGCACCGGCACTTGTAAACGGCCCGTAGAGTTTGACGCCCGACGTCTTCGGTTCCCTTGTTACTTCGACGCGCGGAAACTCTTCCCGCGTGGTGATCATCAAGTACGGGAATGTCTTGTCATCCTTGAGGTCCTTGTTGTTGCGTGGCTGAATGTCCTTGATCAACCGCGACTCCATCAACAAGGCATCGACTTCGCTCTCGCATTGCACATAGTCAATGTCAGCGATGTCATGGATCCAGTCCGCCGTGCGAGCGTCCTCGGTGGCCGCTTTGAGAAAATAGCTGCCGGCGCGGCTCCGCAGATTTTTCGCCTTGCCGACGTAGATCACCACCCCGGCAGCGTCCTTCATCAAGTACACGCCGGGTTCCTGCGGGAACGTTTTCACTTTCGCCGCCGCGTGCTCGAGACCTTTGACTTCAAAGCTCGCATCTTTCTGCGCTGCACCGGCGTCGTTTGCACCGGCGTCGTTTACTCCGGTCGCATCGGACGCTATCGCATCCGGCAGGTCGCTTCGCGGCGTACCGCCATCGGTGGAATCTTTGGAATTGGCTTTCGTGGACTTTGGGGGGGGCGGCGTGCTGATCGGGATTCCGTCCTTGGTAGCAAAAGAAAGATCAAATAATCGGGGTCGCGTCGACTCTCACGGTGAAACCAACATGACGGGTCGCACTGGATATTCCGGAAAACCGGACGCTCGGCGTCTTTAGTTTATCGAGCCGACTAGCCACGGAAATTGGATACGGCAATCGATTTAACCCGAATGATCGATTCAAAATCCCTTCGCTAATCCACTCAAAGGATTGGATGACCATGCATTTTACGCAAACCCGCAATTGTGACCAAGAGTTTGCCAGATATTCTCAACTCGACTCCAGGATTGTTGGCGGACAAACCCGGAAGCCGTGCGATGTCTGCCCTGAAAAACAGGCAGCGATGGCTCGGTATCGATCGGGGAATTTCACTGTTTTACTGTCAACTCGACTGAACTTTCGTGAAAACTCTTGTTTAAAGCTGTCCTCGCATCGCTCCGACTCGCCTTCGCACTGGTGTGCGTCGGTATCGGACTGATCCTCGGTGCACAGTGGTTCGGATTCATTCCGGATTCACGCATCGAGCAGGAAGCTGCGCGCCGCAAAACGTGCCAAAACATCGCGATCAGCACGCTCGACGACATCCGAAACCAGCGGTGGCCGATCCTGGATTCGATGCTAAAAACCATCGTCAAGAAAGACGACCAACTGCTATCGATCGGGGTTCGTACGGAACTCGGGGAACTGCGGATCGCCACCGACGATCACACGCGTTGCTGGACATCACCTGAAACGGTTCAAAAACTCACTTCGCCAGACGGCTCCCGTCCGATTGTCGTCGACGATATCCCGGAGTGGGCACGCCCCTCGCTCGCCAAACAGAAAAAAGCGGCACCACCACGCCCCGCATCCGGTTTGAATTTTGCCGAAGACGGACGGGCCAAACTCCGATCGCTCACGGAGAAATTCACCGGTTCGGACGACGCCCCCGACGATTCACCCTCGGCAGACGCGACACCATCACAGAACGATACCCTGTGCCTGGAAATCCCGATCATGCTGAAGCATCAGCATTGGGGAAATCTCGAGTTCTGTTTCCGCAAACCACCCGCCGGTCTGTTCGGTGGCGTGCTCGATGCAGGCATCACGAAGTTCATCGTCTTTTTCATCGCCTGCGGGATGGGCTCCTACACGCTGTTGATGATGCGAATCATGGGCGTGTTTTCTCGAACCCAGGTCGTTCCCGATCGCGTGCGTCAGGCACTCGACACACTCGCCGAAGGTTTGTTGGTTCTCGATGCGTCTGAGAAGATCGTTCTCGCGAACGAAAACTTCTTGACGATCAACGGCTTCGAAATGGACGAACTGATCGACCGCTTGGCCTCCGATCTGCCTTGGTTCTTCCCGAGTCAATCCACCGAAAGTGCCAAGACCGGGCGTGTCTTCCCGTGGAGCCGTGCGATCCAGGAACGCCAAAGCGTCACCGCGGAGATTCTCCGCATGACCGGACGCGACGGTGTTCACCGCGTGTTCAGCGTCAACGCCGGCCCCATCGGTGAAGATGACAAACAAAAAGGGGCACTCGTTACCTTCCAGGATGTCACGCACGTGGAGAAACACCGCGTCGAACTGGAAAACATGTTGACGATGCTCCGAAAGAGCAAAGACGAGATCACCAAGAAGAACCAAGAACTCGAGATCCTCGCTACCCGCGATGCACTCACCGGTTGCTTGAATCGACGGGCATTCTTCGAACGCATGGAGCCGATGCTCGAACAATTCCGTCGAGAGGCGAGGCCGTTGTCTTGTTTCATGGTCGATGTCGACCACTTCAAGAGCGTCAACGACACCTACGGGCACCACACCGGAGACGAGGTGTTGCGTGCGGTTTCGGCAGTCCTGCGTCAAATGTTCGAAGAACAACACATCGTTTGTCGCTACGGTGGTGAAGAATTCTGCGTCATGTTGCCCGGGTTTGATCTCGATCAAGCGTTCGAGCAAGCCGAACGGACCCGTTTGGCGATCATGAACGTTCGATTGAGCGATCCGGAATCGCTGCGTCTGACCGCGTCGATCGGCGTCAGCGAAACACGATTCGGTGCAGAAGAAACGCAGGACCTCATCAACCAAGCCGACGAGTGCCTGTACGTGGCCAAACGAGGCGGTCGTAACCAAAGTGTGGTTTATGACCCCGAACGCATCTCGGTACTCGGCGAGGAAGAACCTCAGACGTCCGACATTGCCGATCCTGACTTGGCTCAGTTGCCGTTCCATGCCGTGACGGCGCTCGTATCGGCACTAGCGTATCGAGACCCGGCGACCGCGGAACATAGCCGGCGCGTCGCCGACCTCTGCGTGAAAGCCTCCGACGGCTTGCTATGCCAGCGTGAAACGTATGTCCTCGAAATTGCCGCGTTGTTGCACGACATCGGCAAGATCGGCGTCCCTGATACCGTTCTGCATAAACCCGGACCGCTCGATGACAACGAGTGGAAAATCATGCGACGGCACAACACCGTCGGCCTGGACATTGTCGCCGGTACATTCCACTGCGAAGAACTCCAGTCGGTCATTCGCTACCACCACAGCATGACCCGCGACCCCGGTAACAACCGAACGATCGATTTCAAGAACACGCCGATTTCCTCGCGACTGCTCAAAATCGCCGACACCTACGACTCCATGACTTCGGACCGCAGCTATCGCAAAGGCTGCACGAGCGACGAGGCAATTGCCGAATTGAGACGATGTGCCGGAACTCAATTCGATACCGAATTGGTAGAACACTTCCTGAAACGAACCGTGTTCGATTCCGATGACCAGGGGCTCGGTTTCCCAACCTCTCGTGGAATCGCTCTTGCGATGCCCAAACACACCGCACTCAAAATTGGTCAGCAGATTGAACAATTGGCCGATGCGATCGACTCACAGGACATCGACTCGCTCAAGGAACTCGCGTTCGAACTCGGTGAAATTGCCGAATCCAATTTCCTAATGCCGATTGCGGAATCGACCGCGCGGATCGGTGAGGTCGTGAACAACTCCGAGGAAGACGTGCAGTGGGTTGACCTCTTCAAGGAAACACAAATCCTCATGGACCTGTGCCGAGCCACTCAAAACGCGCACCTGACAGAGGCCTCGTCGGCATACTAACGACAGTCGCTGACTTCACCGCAGGACGCAAACAGCCTTCTAAGATTAGAACCGGCCGATCTTCGAATTGACGGTGTTTACCACGACAGGCTTTAGCAAACCCAGAATGCTACTGCGAAGCGCCCGATCGAATGTGTCGACCACCGCATCAATCTCTTCCATCGTAATGCACTGAGGTGGGACAAACCGAATCAGGAAAGGCTTGTCCGGATTGAATGCAACCAACACCGGTTGCTTCGCATCATTCACGCATCGCGACGCGATCAAACCGCCAAATGAGCCGCGAACGAGACGAGGCAGTTTCGCCTCTTCGAACTCGACGCCGATCATCAATCCTTCCCCCCGGATGTCTTTGACGAGCGACAAATCACCCGAGGTTGCTTTGAGTTTGTCTCGGAAGTAGTTCCCTGTCTCTTGGGAACGCACCGCGAGATCTTGATCCTCGCCAACTTGAATCGCATGATTCGCCATGTGAGCGTTGATCTGACACCGGTACATCGCTTCCATCCGCTGAACCAAATGCTCATTGTTTTGACGAGCGAGTTCATAAATTCGCTCGTTCACCAACACCGCTGACACCGGCAACATGTTGTTGCTCAATGCCTTGCCAATCATCACGATATCGGGCTCATCGATCTTGCCTTGATGATTCAAAAAGCGACCGGTTCGGTACATGCCCGTTTGCACCTCATCGACCGCGATCGCAAAACCGTGCTTCGCGCGTTCGGCGACCACCAAAAGGTCGAGGAAATCCTGCGGACACGGCTTCACGCCACCTTCCCCTTGAATCGTTTCCAAGATGACGACCGCCACGTCTCTGGTCGCGAGCAAGTCCATCAACTGCTGTTTCCCCTCGCCGCTTTCGGAAAAAGGGTCAACATAGTGAGCGTGAGGATACAGTGGAGCAAACGGCAACTTGAATCGATCTCGCGAGGTGGCCGAAAGAGTAATAAGGGTCTTTCCAGCATAAGCCCCCTTCAACACGACGATCTTTTTGCGAGGTGCGAACGCAAGCAATGATAAGGTCAATCCAATTTCATTCGCGGTCGCACCGCTGACTGCGGGAATGACATGAGCGAAACCGGCCTTCTCATGCAATCGCGATTGCAACTCATCCCAATAATCACCATGAGACTCGTGCTTCTTCAGCACTTCATCGATCGCATCGGGTGGGTTGTGGCCATAGAGATTGACACCGTACGTGCCCGACGCATCGATCACGCTCTCTTTTCCTCGACGTGACAACGTCGTAATCCGAGCCTCGTAGGCCGAACGGATGTTCTTGTTCATTCCGCCGACATTGAGCATCGTCGCCATCTTGGGACTGCAGTGCGTCTCATAAAGTTTCGTCGCGGCCGGGTGCGAGGACATTGCCTGACGCATTTGATCAGTCACCAAATCCGGAAGACACCCAAATTCCGGAGTCGTCTTCAAGAACTCCAACGCCGTCGAAAGACTCGCACTGTTTCCGCCCCACGTGTTGCTGTGCAGGTTGTAGTCTTTCACATTGTCCCAAACGCTGAAGACACGTTTCGACATCAGGAAACAGCCCACAGGCAACTTGTGATCAGCAAGGTTCTCTCCGAAGACCACAACGTCCGGCAATACTTCCATGTTCGATGCGATCGGCCCGCCCAACGACAAATCGGTTGTCGACTCATCGAGTATCGTCCAACGCCCATTCTCGCTCGCCTCCCGCATCACCCCACCCAGTTGATCTTCCGTGAGGCTTCCGGCATGACGGATTAGCAAACTTCGAGGTGACTCGCTCGCGACGAAATCGGTAAACCGCTCGAAGTCTTTGAAATAGACCATCCCCGGCACCAAAGCTTCATCAGTGCCCGCATCCATAGGATCAAACAGTTCCTTCAACCAATCCGTCGGATCATAAACCGCCGTCACCAAATGAGTGCCGGTGTTTTCGACATGATGGTTGTGCCGAACGACCTTCAAAGCGCCCGAAAGTGATTCCGACGTCGAACTGCAAAAGAACGAATAAAAGGGTTGGGGCTCGAGGCGACGCCCATTGACGAGCGCGTGTAACAAACATGCCGCGGACGCTTCGTAGGACGAGATTTGCATGCGAACATAAAATGGAATTCGCTCGGCTATATTTTCCTGCATGCGTTCGAGATCGCTCGCATCGAATGCTCTCGACAACAGGTTTTGCTCAACCGCGGTTTGCATCATCATCACTCAACGCAATGGACAGAAAACGATATGACAAAAAACATTTCTGAATCCTCACCAGCCAAACGGCGTTCGCCGCCGCTAATGCAGTACAACCGGCGTTAACGCCTGCCAGCTATGCGATTCACTTGGTATCCGCATGGGGTAGTATCCGGACTGGGCCGTTTCCGGATTGGTTCGAAGAATCACGAAAGGATCGTTTCGATCTCTTCGATCGTCTCCGATGGTAGATCCTCAATTATTCTCGCCGCATGATGAGGCAATGAATAGTTGTCAACTGTCCCTTTTGCCAAACCTTTTGCCGCATTCGGATTCACCAACAGCATCGTAATCACTGCGGTAGCCGGCACGGCGCTCAACCAATCATCTTTCAAACGCGTCATCTCGCTTTGGCCACCATCACGGCGATTCCAGTGGGCCCAAAGTTTGCGAAGTAGCTCGATTCGAGACGCGCCGTTGTAAGCATCCGCGATCGTCACAATGAATCCATTATGAGTCAACACACCGGGGCGAACATCAGGCACGCGATTCACCTGCTCACCCATCGAAATGCGCACGGTGGCATCACACAAGTTCACGCCACCGGCTAGCGAGTTATAACTCTCACCGATCCTTGGGTTGCATTCGATATAGTACGGCTGCTCGGCGTGCGCATCATAAAAGTATTCCAATGACAGCGGACCGTGCCACTTTAGCGCGTTCCCAAACCGTTCGACGTGCTCGATGACCGGAGAATGGTTCGCGGTAATCCTTAGGGCGGGCCCGCCTCCGATCCCGGTTGCCAACACATCCGCACAGGCGACCGCGACCATCCGTCCGTCCTGAAAGACCGCTCCCACTTCTGCTTGCGTTCCAGGCGCCGGTTGCTGCAGCACGATCGGCAATCCTTCTCGCCATACCCCGGCGGCTTCAAACCGCTTCACCGTTTCCTCGAGGGCCACCGGATCGCTAACCCGTTCCACGCCAAGGCTCGCTGTACTATGAGCGACCTTAAGAAAACACGGAAAATCAGTGTGTGCGAACAGCTCCGATTTGGAATGAACGACACGCGAGACCGGAGTCGGAAGGACGAGTTCCTCCATCAGCAGGGCAAACTCAGCTTTGCTTTGAACCCTCTGAATCGCCTCAAATTCAGGAACCGCAAGGCCGACCTGTTTTAGAAATTGGCTGCGAAAACGAGAGAACGCGTAGACCTGTTCGTGAGTCGGAAACAGCACGTCATAACGTTCACGGTGGACTAATTCCGCAACGCAACGAACATACCCGACCGGATCTTTCGCAATCTGCGGGCATTTGATTCGCCGTGACACTCGGGTGGAAAAACGACACTGACACCAGGGAGACGGGTCCAGGATGTCCACGTGGCTATCACGTGCAAGGCCGTACAGTGTTTGCCTGGCTGAGTTGCTCGAACCTTCCGAAAGAAGAATGCGAGGATTTTCGATGGTTCGATTCATCTCAATGGTGGGACTGGTAAACGAACATTAGAATGACAGCCTCCTGCATCGGTCTCCAACCCTCTCCTAGTGCGAATCCATGTCCACTACGCGTCGATTTTCGGCACGCCTGATCCGATCACCGGTCTTTTACACGATCGTGTTCATTTTCGTGGCCGGATGGTTTGCGATGCAGTGGATGGCAGATCACGACATACAGGAGATTCGAGAAACGTATGGCATTCGCGCCGTCGCGATACTGTTGCCGACCCATGTACTCATGGCATTGACCCCATTTCCGTCAGATCTTTTCTCGATCGCAAACGGGGCGTTGTATGGCATGACGATCGGCACGGTCTTGAGTTGGATCGCATGGTATATCGCGGCAATGATTCAATTCGGACTCGGACGACGAGCGCGGAAAGATTTTGATTTAGAACAGGAAGCCGATCGGATTCCTAGTTGGCTAAGAGGAGTTCCTGTCGAACACCCATTGTATCTGATTTGCATTCGCCAAGTTCCCTGGTTGGGAATGCATATCGGATCGTTTGTTCCCGGTGCAGCAGGTGTGCGGTGGCAACGCTTCCTGTGGTGTTCTGCGATCGGTACGCTTCCCGGATCGTTGGTGATGTCCGGCATCGGTGCCGGAATCATGCGCTGGTCATGATCGCGAGATCGCCTCGTCGGACAATTTCCGAAATTGCTGAGCCAGTTCCGCTTTGGCAGCCAGGAAGGGATGTTTGTAGGCGTACGTATCATTGCCTTCGCCAGAGGTCTGCATGCGGCGATGTTCCGCCCACGTTCCCTGAGGCACACTGACGACCACAACACCGCCCATGCGGCGCCCTTGCAACCGCTCCTCGTACTCGCAGTTCACTTCGCTCAACCGGCGATCAGCCGCGTCCGCAACCTCGCGTAATTTTTCGCCTCCGAGTTGTTCTTCGACCAAAAGCCGATAGTAGGCGGGATCGCCGGGAACCGGCACCAGACTGTAGTGATCGATATTGAGGGCGCAGTCCTGGAACGCCTGGCCGATTGCTTGGGTAACCTGCAGTTCGCTGAGTTTCTCGCCGGTCATGCTCGAATAGTGGGCTCCTTTATTGAGGAACGTCAAACGCGGGCATTGCCCGAGGAATCCATCACAACGCACCACGTCATGGATGTCGTAGCGATACAGCCCGCTCAACGTTGACATCAGCAAGAAATATTCCTGCCCCTCTTCGAGCTCGTGCGCCTCGAGCACGGTTGGATTGTCCCTCCCGTGTTCATCACGTGGAATGAACTCGAAAAAATGGCTGTCGTAATCGAGCAAACCGGAACAGGATTCATCCTGCATCGGTGAGGTCATGTGTCCCTCACTCGCCGACAGACCGTGATCCCGGATCGGCGCATCCCCGTAGTATTCTCGCACCGACGGGAGATACGCAGCGACCGAACCGCCCATCCAAACGGAAATAACCGACAGTCCCGGCCAAAA
Source organism: Aporhodopirellula sallentina SM41 (assembly GCF_000346505.1). GTDB lineage: Bacteria > Planctomycetota > Planctomycetia > Pirellulales > Pirellulaceae > Rhodopirellula > Rhodopirellula sallentina. Next base: position 10,211 of record NZ_ANOH01000361.1, on the reverse strand, counting down.
GTCCTTGGGGTAGAGGTGGCCTGTTCGGTTCACAACTTCTTCGAGCGTTTTCGCTCGTTTGCGATTGGGGCCGCCACCGTGTTGACGCAGCGTTTGGCGAACCTCCGACGGCACCTCGATGTGATCGGACAACGTCCCATCGTGCACATCGCGAATGAGTCGCTCTTTTTGCTCATCGGCGGTCCGTGCGAGATGAACCAGTGTCAACGGATTGGCTGTCATGATCATGCCCACACGAGGCGATTCGATCGCGACACGCAGCGACGCATACTGCTTGTTTTCGGTTCCTTTTACCTTGAGCAGTGATTTCGGCAAAATAAACAACGAGTTCGTAATGCGTGGCCGAGTCTCCGCCGCGAGGCCACTGATGCTGCCGCAGGGGATCCCACCCGACGTTCGAAATTGATCCCAATCACTGGCGAGGGTGAGCGTGTGCTTTGACAACAGGTCGTGATGATCCCGGTACGAGGCGAGCCCCCAATAATTCCAACTCCTTCGATACTCATCGAAGAAATGGTTGGTGATCGGAACGTACTTCGCCTTGCTAGTCGTTCCCGACGTCATCGAGAACATCAGCACCTTGGTGTCGGGGCCAAACAAGGCTCGTGGGTTTCCGCTTTTTACCTTCTCGATGTAAGGACGGTAGGTCTCGTAATTCGCGACAGGGACTCGGCTGCGGAAATCGGCCACGCTACGGATACTGTCGAAACCGTGCTCGCGACCAAATTCGCTGTCCTGATTCAGCCTGATTTTTTCCATCAAACGGGTTCGCTGAACCTCGCGACACTCGGCCGTGCCCCGCAGGTATCGGTTCAAACGGCGCAGCCGCCAATGAAGGTAGCCAAAACGCACATAGTGGGAGATGGAATGCATGTATTTGATCGCGAATGTACGGCCGAAACGCGTCGTATCGTAATCCCCTTGGGCTGTCGTACAAGGTCGCTATCACGTAACATTTTGGCTCACGTGGGGAAGCCAAAATGGGTGCGTGTGTCGGCGTTTTCGCCTCGCAATCCGATGCCCCCGTCGCCGCCAAAAGGCGACACCTCGATTTGAACAAATGAGCGGTAATGACTGACAAACAGCTCGACCCGGATCTTCCACATTGGTTCCATTCGTCATACGTCCGCGTTGCGGCCCTGACGGTGCTCGGCCTGATCGTCTCGGCGCCGTTCGTGGTGCACGGATCGGACAGTGGCCTGCTGGCGATGTTCAACGCGCCCCTGATGTGGATCGACCGTGACGCGGACGCCCGGCAGGAGTTCAACGCATTTATCGATCTCTTCGGCTCGCACGACATGATCGTTGTCAGTTGGCAGGGATGCGTCATCGATGACGAACGTCTCGACCAAGCGGCGGACGCCGTTCGCGAGATCCAAACCCAACGTGAATCCGCCGGAAAACCGCAGCTGTTCAACAACATCTTCTCCGGGAACACGCTGATCGATTCGTTGACTTCCATGCCGATTGATCTTCCGAGGCAAGCCGCCATCGATCGGATTAATGGGATCCTCGTCGGCGAAGATGATCAGACGAGCGGGTTGGTCGTCGAACTCACCGAACACGGAGCTTTCAAACGTCGAGAAACCATCCCTCTGATTCAAAACGCCGTTTCCGATGCGATCGACATCCCGATCGACGACCTCATCATGACCGGTCCCGCGATCGACGGGATGGCCATCGATGACGAAAGCAGTCGATCGATTCAACAGTACAGCATCCCTTCGATCTTGATTTCGTTGGTCCTGTGTTGGGTTTGCCTTCGTTCGGTCTGGCTCACCATTCCGATCATCGCGGTCGGGGCTTGGGCGCAGGGCTTCATGTTGGCCTCGGTCTACTACGGCGGCGAAACGATGAACGCCATCCTGATCGTGCTGCCCGCTCTCGTTTTTGTGCTCGCCGTCAGCGTTGGCATCCACTTGGCAAACTACTTCCTTGAGGAAGTCGATCTGGGGTCGGGTGCCAAAGCCCCGAGTCGTGCGATCGCAAAAGCAACCGGCCCGTGCATCCTGGCCGCCCTCACGACCGCGATCGGGCTGGCTTCGCTATGCATCAGCGACGTGGAACCGATTCGACAATTCGGTTTTCTCGGCGCGGTCGGAGTCATCGTTTGTGTCGTCTTGTTGTTCCTCATGCTGCCCGGGTTCATGGTCATTTGGTTGCATGTATCTGAGAAACGCGGCAACACCGACTCACTCAACGCGGCACCCGCGAACCACTCGCCGCAAAAAGACGATCAAAGGTCCGTTGGACATCCGTTGTTCGCCTTCGTCGCAAATTTCATCTCGCGTTACAGCGTCATCATTCGGGTGAGTTGCATCGCCGCGATGATTGCCTTCGGGTTTGGGCTGACGCGACTACGAACCACGATCGATGTCGTATCGTTGCTCTCTGAAGACAACCGCGTTGTTCAGGACTTCCATTGGGTCGAGAACAACATTTGCCCGCTGGTACCAATCGAAGTGGTGATTCACTTTGACCACGACAGCAACGTTAACCCGATCGACCGACTCCGGATCGTCGCCGCGATTGAAAATCAAATGTCGCAAATCGATGTGCTGCAGGGCACCATGTCGGCGGTCACTTTCGTCCCCAGTTTCCCGCGGTTGACGGGTCTCGGATCGACGATTCGCAAAACGGTATTCCTAAGGCAGATCGAACAAAGCCGAGATGAGCTGATCGATTCTCACTTCCTCGCGGAAACCGAAACCGGTGAATCCTGGCGGATCAGTGCTCGTGTCAAAGGGCAAGCCGAATTCGACTACGGGCAATTTCTCGACTCACTGCAGTCAAAAGTCGACTTCGTTCTTTCCAACGCAGAAGACGCGGGTTACGAAGGCATCTCCTCATCGAGCACGGGAATGCTCGTGCTCGTCTACCGCATTCAAAAGATGCTGTTGAAAGACCTGTTCTACAGTTTTCTTACGGCACTCGCTCTCGTTGCGGTGGTGATGATGATTGCCCTTCGCAACATCCCGGCGGGGCTCATTGCAATGATGCCAAACATATTTCCGACACTCGTCATGTTCGGAGCAATGGGTTGGTTCGAGATTGCGATCGACATTGGCACCGTGATGACCGCGAGCGTCGCGTTGGGCATCGCCGTCGATGGCACGTTTCATTTCTTGAAGTGGTTTATTCAATCCATCAAAAACGGTGCCTCGAAGGAATCAGCAATTAAAATCGCCTACGAACGTTGTGGAGGCGCCCTGATTCAAACCACCGTAATCTGCGCGTGTGGATTGATGATCTACTCGTTCAGCGGTTTTCTGCCGGTGCGTCACTTCTCCTGGATCCTGTTGATGATGTTGGTGACGGCGTTGTTCGGAGATCTCGTGCTGTTGCCCGCTTTATTGGCCGGAAAACTCGGCGACTTGCTCGAGCGTACGGGGGAGTCTCTTGCGACATTGACGGCGCCCCTACCGGATCCTGATTCGCCGCAATCAACGACCAACCAACACAGTGAACCGAATTAAGTCCGTGAGCCCTTCTCCCAATCCCACGCCTGCCAAAAAGATCAGCATCATCGGCGCAGGCGCGATCGGCGGCATGTTCGGCGGTCTCATCAAACGAAATCATCCCGACATCGACGTCGTCATGATTGCTCGAGGAGAACACCTTCGAACGATGCAGCAGAACGGAACCGTGGAACTGCGAGGCAAATGGGGCAGCGTTTCGGTTCCCGTCACCGCATCGTCTGAACCGAACGCAGTCGAAGGCTCCGACTTGATCCTTTTCACCGTCAAAACGCAAGACACGCGGGAGACGGCCGAGCGATTTGCATCCTCCATTGGCAGCGCCACCGTCGTCTCGCTGCAAAATGGGATCAACCAACGAATTCTCTCGCAGATACTGCCAGCCGATCGACTGTTGGTAGGCATGACGGCGACCAACATGGGTGTCATTGCGCCGGGTGTCATCCAGTGCACCCGACGTGGGATGAGCGTGATTGGACCGGCATCGCCGGAGGTACCACACACGGTTGTCGAGCAGGCAAGACGCCTACTGGATTCGTCAGGACTCCCTGTGGCATCTTCCGACGCGATCCTAGGCGTTCAGTACAACAAGCTACTCTTCAACACGATGGGCTATGCCTCGGTCCTATCGGCGACCGACTTTTTGCGTGACGGGATACTCAATCAGAATTGGCGAAACAGCGTCGCGATGCCGATCCTAGAGGAAGGATTTCGGGTACTCCACGCCGCGGGGATCACCGTTGAAAACGCATGTGGCGGATCCGACGTACTGAGATTTCGCCGATTGATGAAGATACTCAACTTGCCTTGCCTGGACACCATTGTTCGCGGTGTTGCGCAAGGCCCGTTGCATCCGCCCAAACTTGTATTCTCGGTGTATCAAGACTTGATGCGAAATCGACCGACCGAAATCGACTACGTCAACGGAGAGATCGTTCGATTGGCCGATGAAGTGGGCGTCCCTGCACCTTACAACTCAAAAGTTGTTCGCATGGTTCACGAATTGGAACGAGCAACGGAAAAGCACTTTCACAGTCGTGAACAGATCGCGAAACACTTCCGTGAACTTACCGGGAAACAGCGATGAGAATAGTTTCGCTCGCTGCAATGATCGTCCGCTTGCGGCTGAAAAAAGAGTTCAAGCACGCGTCGTTCTCACGATCCTACACCGACAATTTTATTGTCCGATGTGAACTGGCGGATGGAACGATCGGATGGGGCGAAGGTATCCCGCGTGAGTACGTCACGGGAGAGTCTCCCGAAGGCGCGATGGAACAAATCGCCGCGACAAATCTGAGCAAACAACTCGGTGCGGATTGCTCGGACTGGGAGGATGTTCTTCAGACGTGCCGAAACTATCAACCCGACGCCGGAAAACCGAACCCGCGACGTTGTCTCACCAACGCTCACCGGTGCGCAGTGGAACTCAGCATTCTCGATGCATATGGACGCCTCTTCCAATCACCGCTGAGCGACGTCGCGAAGATGGTCCCAAAGACATCCGACATCTATCGACCTGTTGAACGCGTTCAGTATTCGAGTGCCATCAGCTCCGGTAAACCGCGAAAAGAAGTACTCAGCTCGCTGGCGATGCGGATTTACGGGTTTCGTCATTGCAAAGTCAAAGTAGCAATGACCCCTGATCGCGACCCCGAGCGTTTAGGTCGGATGCGGCGATACGTCGGATCGCGCATGGATCTTCGGGTTGACGCCAACGAAGCGTGGCAGCCCGAAGAAACAGCCAAACGTATCGAGGCATTGGAACCGTATGGGATCACCTCCGCCGAACAACCGGTATCGCATCACAACGTCGCTACACTCTCAGAAGTCAGACGAAACGTCCAGACGCCGATCATGCTCGATGAGTCACTCACGAGCGAGTTTGATGCCGAGCGTGCGATCGAAGACGAAACCTGCGACCTGTTTAATATCCGACTGTCAAAATGCGGCGGCTTTTTGAGCAGTTTGAACCTCGCAGCGATGGCCCATCACGCCGGCCTCGGCTATCAACTAGGTTGCCATCCCGGCGAGTCAGGTATTCTTTCCGCAGCCGGTCGCCATTTCGCAACCTCCATCAAAAACATTCGCTACCGAGAAGGTTCCGCTGACGGCCATTTATTGAAAGACTTTATCATCAACGAATCAATCACATTCGGACGAGGCGGATGGGCGCCGGCAATATCTGCACCCGGACTCGGTATTACGGTCGACGAATCCAGTTTGGCTCGCTTGGTATTGCAATCACGATCATATCCCATCACTTGATCAACAACCGATGATCTACCCTGAGCTGAAATACTACCGTGCAATAGACTCGCGAAACCTAGCAACTCGCTACTGGGGCACGAAAGAGCCTATCGCCGATGTGGTTTTCCTACATGGGATTGTCAGTCACGGGGGTTGGTACGAAGCCAGTAGTTCGAGCCTCGCCGGCGATGGGTTCGCGGTGCATTTCCTCGAACGACGCGGGTCGGGATTGAACCTCGAAGGTTCCGGCGACGTGGACCATTGGACGACATGGGTCTCGGACGTGGTGACATATATTGAGTCGCTTCCCCAAGACCGTCCCAAAATACTCGCCGGAATCAGTTGGGGCGGCATCCTCGCGACGTGCATCGCCCGTCGACATCCGGAGTTGCTGAGCGGTCTCGTTCTCATCTGCCCCGGCCTCTTTTCAAACAAGGCTGCCAATCGGGCTCAGCGTGCGGCGTTGAGTTTGGCCAAGCGGATCAGGCTGTTGAACAAAAAGGTTCAGGTCCCACTTCAAGATCCCGCTCTTTTCACCAACTCACCGTCTTGGCAAAAGTTCATTGAGCAGGACCCACTCGCGCTTCGACAAATCACGATACGGTTCGCCATCAACAACCTTGAATTGCTCCAACAAGCGACGAGTCAACCGGAGCAGATTAAAACGCCCGTGATGTTGGCACTCGCAACGACCGACCCGATCACCGCGAATGAACCGACACGAAACTTTGTTCGGCGTTTCGGTTCGACGCAAAAAAAGATCGTTGAGTACGAAGGCGCCTCTCACACGCTCGAATTCGAAGACGACCCATGGGCTTACTTCCGCGACCTTTCCAATTGGTGCAAACAAATCGCAACGGCCTGAATCAATACGCAGCCGAACGAAGCTCAGGTGACGCTAGGCATTAAGGACCGATCCGAGTGCCTCAATAAATCATCTCGCCGGGTGTTCGCTCGGTTGTCTCATGGGAACCGAGTCAAACGCCGGTCGGCAGATGAGTATTGAACGAGGTTATTCTCGTCCGAGGCGACGAATCACCGTCCGCTAGCCAGGGTGCCGGCAGGCAATTGATCGAGAACCGAATCGGAAGTTCCGAGAAACGTGTGCTTGTACTGTTCCTGTGTTCCGCCGCGGTTTGCGATTTTCTCGTTGCGGAGACGCTCCCACGTTCCCGACGGAACCGTTCGAGGCAAGATCGGCAGCAAACGTTTTGTTTTCAACCGGTTTTCGTATTCGCAGTTCAGATTCGAAAGACGAGAATCAATCGCTTCAGCCAGACGTTCGACTCCTTGATCTGCTTGCGATTCGATCAGGAGCATGTACCGAGGCACGCTATCCATCACCGGCACCAACATCACCGTTTCCACCGAGCGTTGCGAGTCAACGAAGGCCTCTCGCACCGCCGTGGCAACTTGATACTCGGTCAACTTTTCGCCGGTCATGTTGCTGCAATGCACGCCTTTGTGAAGGAACGTCAGCAATGGCGTTTGCCCCTCGTATCCGGCGCACTGCACCACATCGTGAATATTGTAGCGAAACAATCCACCGGAGTTGGTCAACAAGATGTAATATGACTGTCCCTCTTCGAGTTCATGCGACTCAAGAATCGTTGGGTTGTCGTTTCCGAATTCCGCCGCAGGGATAAATTCAAAGTAGTTCGAGGTGTAGTCCAACAATCCCGCATTGGATTCATCGTTCATCGGAATGGTCATGCGACCTTCGCTGGCGGATAAACCATGGTCACGGAAGGCACAATCACCGTAGAGTTTCCGAACATCGGGAATGAAGGCACCGACGGAACCGCCCATCCAGACACCAACAACAGACAACTCCGGCCAAAAGTCGCGAGGCAACAGTCGTCCCGTGCGGTTGACGACCTCTTCGAGTTCATTACATCGGCGTCGACTCACACGACGCACTCGACTCTTCAACGAATCCGCGTAATCGACATCTTGATTTGGCATCGTGACGGTTCCATCACGCAAGTCTTTGAGCAACGTTTCTTTATGCTGATCGGCGAGGTTGGCCAAACTGATCAGGGTCAACGGATTGGCCGTCACGATCATGCCGACTCGTCGCGAAGGCAGTGACAGGCGAAGGGTCATGTACTGGCGACTCGTCCAGTCGCTGATCTTTCCGACCTGAGGCGGAACGATAAAGGGACGACGAACAACGGCCGGACGGATTTCCGCAGCGAGTCCGCTGATACTGCCACACCACACGCCCGCGTCGGTTTGGCTCTCCTGCCAATCGCCCGCCAAATGCACGTAGTCTTTTCGTGCCAAATCCATATGGTCGATGTGCGTCTTCAGCCCCCAGATCTTCCATCCACGCTTGTAGCTCTTGATGAAGTCATCCGTCACCGGAATGAGTTTCGGCTTCTCCGTCGTTCCCGAGGTCAGCGCGAACATTAGCAACCGGGTACTCGGACCGAACATCGCACCCGGGTTCCCATTCCGCACCTCATCCATGTAAGGCCGTAGATATTCAAAGTCAGTGATCGGAATCTGGCGGCGGAAGTCATCGGTGTTGCGGATCGATGCTAAGCCATGCTCGCGGCCGAACCGACTGTCGGCGCAAAGGCGCACTTTGTGGAGCATGACTTGTCGCTGGATCTCGTGCGAACGGACACTATCCGCCAGCATCTTCTTGACAATCCTTGTCTGCAGTTGGATGTACGCCCAGCGAGCATTCATAAACGGGTCTCAGAAATGACTTTCAAAGTTCGGTGGGGAGCCGACCGGAGTAGACTCGCTGCTTCAAAGAGAAGGCAGACTCGGCTCGCCGAGCAGGGCAGCGATCTTTTCGGACATCGAATAGACGTTAGGCGGAGTCATCATCGTAAAGTGATGACCGGAGACTTGATGCAACCGCAGTTGCACAAACTTGCCCCAACCCAGATCTTCGTCGAAAGAATGCCCGGTTGCGTGAGTGAGCAATCCGGTCACCTCCGGCCGCAACATTTCGACCATCAGATAGCTTGGAGGCGGCTGGTATCCTTGCAAAATCTTGACGTGTTGTTTGCAGACGTTGATCAGTCGTTCGAGATAATCTTTCGTCGTCTTTGCGGGCAAGACTCCGTGATCGATCGATAGTCGCAACACAAAGTCGAGTGCGTCCTGCTCACTTAGACGATGCAATTGCTCGTACGTAATCTCCATCGAAGTTCCTGCAAAGTAGTTTGCAAACTCGACGAGGTCGACGAGGAACATCGCATTGTCGCCGAGGTCCACGCTTTCAAAGACGACCGGTAACGGCGAGTCAATCATGACCAGCGACTGGATGTCCTGCTTCTGCTCTTGCAATCGTCTCGCGATTTCATAAGCGAACACACCGCCCGTCGACCACCCCAGCAAGCTGTACGGTCCTTCCGGGTAGGTCTCTCGGATGATTCTCGTGTAGTCGGTAACCAACGCCTCCATGGTGTCGTGTGCCGTCGAGCCGGCGTGCAAACCCTGCGCACGCAAACCGTAGACGGGGCGTCCCTTGATCGAACGTGCGAGCGAATCGTAGCAACGCAAATCGCCGCCCACCGGATGCAAACAAAACAGTGGTGCACCGTCACCCTGGGATCCTCCGAGCGAAACGATGCCCGGTTTGGATCGCGGTTCGACTCGAGCAGGCGACGCCTTGACTGCGGCCCCATTGACGGAAACCGAATCGCCGGCGACCGATGCTGTCGCAGTCCCCTTCGTCGTGGACGCGAACGCTTCATTTGCAACACGAGCGATGGACGCCACACTCGGATCGTCAAACAAAGCAGACATCGGCAACTCGATCCCGAGCTGAGCTTCGAGTTTGGACCGTAACTCCATCCCCATCAACGAATCGAGGCCGAGAGACGCCAACGATTGATCCGTTTCAATCGCGTCGACTTCAATGCCCATGACATCCGCAAGCGATGAGGCAACAAACCGTTCGAGTTCCTTCAAGCGTTCGTCAGCTGACGCTGCACTCAACATCGAAAATAGTTTTTCGTCGCGTCCCCCGCCCGACTGCGTCTGTCCTTTCGAACCGACGGCGGACCGGAACTCGCTGAGCAAACTCGAACCGCCACCAGCCATTTTGCCGATCAACGCATCCCAGTGCACGTTCATGACTGCGAATGGCGTGGTCGACCGACGTATCGCTCGGTCGAGGACATGCATCGCCGTGCTAGGCGCCAAAGGGCTCATTCCGCGTTCTGCGAGTTGACGACGCACTTCCGGAGTCGCCGCCATTCCCTCGGCATCCCATGGTCCCCACGCGATCGATGTCGCCGGCAAGCCGGATTGATGACGCAGAAATGTCAACGCGTCGAGAAACGCATTTCCAGCGGCATAGTTCGCCTGCCCCGGAGATCCGATCGTTCCCGCCACCGAAGAAAACATCACGAAGAAATCAAGCGTTTCACCAAATTGTTCGTGCAGGTTCCACGCCCCTCGGGTCTTCGGCAGCATTGCCTCGCGGAGTTGATCCATTCCCATCGATTGCATCAAGCCATCACG
>NZ_ANOH01000360.1 GCF_000346505.1 Aporhodopirellula sallentina SM41 | reverse complement strand
TTTGTTCAGGCCAGCCTCACTGGTGCTTTCTGATGAGATCCTCGAGTGCCTCGTCCGAAATTTGCGAAGCAATGTCGTCCGTTTGACGTGTTTTGCTGCGTTTGCGACTCGGCGATTTTGGGGGCAGTGGTGGCGAGTGGGTTGTGGTTGGGGAGTTTGGTTTCGGTTTGGGGCGATGCTTCAAAAGGACTCTTCCTTCGAGCAGTCGGTCCAGCCACTCGTCTGAGTCATAGACACCCGCCCTGCGTCGACGGCCCGCGGCTTGGACGCGATGATCGGATGAGACTACGGTGAGGTTTTTGGGGGTAGGGTGTGCCGAGATGATCTGTTCTAGGAGGTCGTCTGCTTCGGGAAAGTCGACGGCAAAGCGAACGTCGATTCCGTGATGGTTGTAACGATCAGGTTGATCTCGCGGGGCGTTCTTTGCATCGAAAACGACGCAGGTTCGTTCACGAACAGTTGGGTCTAGGTGATCGATCAACCGTTGCAGCAGACGGTGCCTTTCCGCGGCGAGCCAATCGGTTGTATCTCCACGGCCGGGGGCCGCCGCCGGTGCGATGACGTTGTAGCCGTCGATCAGGAGAGCGAGCGACACGGTGGGAACCTCCAGTTCAGGACCTGTTGCAGCAAGACACTACGTTGAAACCGCCATAATAACAGCAATCCAAAGAATCGGGACAAAGCATCATCTGCGGGCTGTATTGCGGAACGCGCCGGCGTTGTGACGAACTCAATACTGTCGTGTGAAACCGTCGGTCACCGCCCCATTTAGTTTGCCGGGAATCTCGAAATGGAAATGAATCGCAATCGTTACTTTCTCATCGGAGTACTGTTGCTGTTGTTGGGGTCGCAGTTCCGCATGATTGACTCTTTTGTTCTCAACGAACCGACAACACGTGCACTGGCGAATATGTCGCGAAAGGCAGCGGTTACTGAGGAAGATACCTTCAGTTCGTTCCTCATGCAGGTGCATCCGAAACCCACCAAACGCGTGCACCCACCCCGTTGGTTGGGGCTGGCGATGATCGCTGTTGGTAGCGTGGTGAGTCTTCATGCGATTGCGATTCCCCGCAATGGTTAGTTTCCGCAGAAGACTTAGTTTCGGCAGAAGAAGACGTCTTGCTTTGGCTGCGGGGCTCTTGCCGCTGGGGGCTGTCCTGGGATCGCTGGCGGTTGCTCTTCCCGGGTGGGCCCAATTTGGCGGCGGAGGAAACGCAACAACAGGATTCTCGCAAAACAGAGAATCGGATGCCGACACTCGCGACGGTGCGCCGACGAAACGGGCGATTCAGATCGTTCTACGCGAGGGCACGTATGTTGGTCCGATGCGCGGGCGATTTGTTGTTCGTGGCCAGAGATGGAGTTTCTTGGTGGAATCCGAAGCTCGCACGACCGGGATCGGTAAATCCGAGTGGGTCGAGGACGGTCTCGCACGCGAGATTCTGCCTGATCAGGACACTCTGTTGGGAAGGAATCGGAACTCGGGTGGGCCGGAGGAGTTGTCGGAGACTTCCGCAAACCGTTTGGGGCAACCCGATGCTGCCGTACCTCGCGCGACCGTGACCACGCCAGCGTTCGACTCGATGGTCGTGATTGAGAACCTGATGCTCGATCGGATTGCACGTGCGATCGATGAGGATCCGGAAGACGATTACTGGGTGATTACCGCGACCGTCACCGAGTTCCAGGATGAGAATCGTTTGATGCTGTTGACCGCGAAGCGGGCCAGGCGGCTGCGGCGGTCAACGCAGTAGTTCTCGGGCCAGGAAGTCTTGATCGTCAAGAGTCTTTGGCGGCCGGAAGTTGCGAATCGGAATTCGAAACGTGATTACTTGTTGCTAAGGTAAGTCTATCAACGCGAGTTGCCACCGTCTGATCATCTTATCGATCAGACGGTGGCGTTCCTCCGCCCTATCTCTTAATGCTTAGCGGTTCAGTTCGATGCCGAACGTGTAACCGACAGCGACGTAATGTTGATTTTGGTCGCCGGTTTCGATCGTCGGTGTCAACAACCCGCCGGTTTGTTCGGTCAGGTTGCGGCTCGATCGCCAGACCCCAGTCGCCAGGTCGATCAATTGCATACCGCATCGAACGTTGATCATCCTGGTGAGTTGGTAGCCGAGTTCTGCACGAGCGTCGAAGCCGAGCATGAACTCTTCGTTCTCTAGGAACTGTGCCGCGTTGGCAACGGTGATGTTTCGCACAACATCCGCTCCGGCATCGTTGCCGTCGTAGGTGACGGTGGTTTCACGACGTTGGCTGCGATAGCACTGCAGGTTGATACCGGTGAACCCGCGGAATTCTGCGGAGTAGCAGAAACGTCCTTGGTACTTGAAGTATCGGAAGCCGGCTTGCAGGGTGTAGATGTTGTTCTCGATCTCCGCGATGCTCTGTTCGAATATCTCGGTGTTTTCAAACTCGTCGCCGATCAGTGGCTGAACGTAAGGAGATGTGCCGAACGGGATACCGTCGATCTGTGGTTGACGCAGCACGGAGAGCGAGCCGCCATCGTCCGCGGTGATGACTCGGAAGCCGAGCATTGGCTCGAGAATCCCGCCATAGTGATACGGCTCCATCCGCCAAGTTTTGCTCAGTTCATAACTACGCATGTTCATTTGGTTGAGCGTTAGCCCAACGTCATAGAACCGACGTGAGTAGCCAATCACGTTGCCATCTTCCGAGAAAACCGGTAGTCCGAATCGGTTGTCGCCCAGGGCGAAGGTTGGTTCACCGTCGAGGTCCTCGTCGTTGATGCGGTTGAGTGCATCGACCTGCAGGCCGTCCTTTGCACCCGCCGAATTCTCGAGGAAGGTGAACAGCATCCCGGTGTCTTCGTCCGGCCGCATGTATCCGATTTCGTAACGATGGCCGCCACCGTAGTCGAGCTTGTTGCTGTCGTTGATGTCGTCGGTTTGCTCGGGACGTGACCCGTAGAGATGAATCCGATCGTACGTAGAGAACCATCCGGTATGAGCCCGTTTTTTGGGCTTCATGTCGAGGATGTCCGCATCGTAGATTGGCTCGAACCAATGAAAGTCTGGATCAAATGCGAATGGGTCCGCGGGCGGCAGATCATGATCTCCCGCCGATACGTTGACGCCTCCGGTTATCAATACCAGCAACATCGCCAATTTCGTCGTCAGCTTCCGTACCGACATCGTTATTCCACCGTCATGCTAGGAGTTGCTGCCAGCGCCCTGAGAATCAATCACGAACGTTTTCCGACGCGAATCGCGTTGGCAAACCTACGAGGTCGAATCTTCCCCGCGTGGCTGCGGGTCGCTTGAATCTGTCCGGTTATCCAAAAGGCAACACCAAAATGGTGTCGATTGGATATCGGGTTGTACCGGTAGTATCGGTCGCAGAGTCGGCCGAGGCTTAGCCGGAATCATGGATGAAACGGCAAATCCGCCAAAAACCTTAGAAGCCGGATCGTCGAGTCGGCTTTCCTATCTTGCCAAACGGTCGTTTTTCCCCGCACAAGACACAAGCATTACCAACGGAATGCCATCCAGGCCCCCCAAGGGCGTTTCGTCGTCCGCTCGACGCGTGATCAAGATTCGTACCTGACAATAGGATGCCGATTGGCTACACTGGGGCATTGTTCAGCACAGTGATCTTTGATCGCCGCGGCTGAACCCCTCCGCGACATCTCGTGTCTTTTCTCAAACGAGACGTCGTACATTCTCCTCTTCTCTCGCCCTCCCCGACCGGTTCTCCTTATCATGGAACCTCCCACCCCGCCCAGGTCGGCGCGCGACTCACGTCGCGGACCTCGTCGCATGCGCCACCCTGACCAAGCCGTCGATCAACGCGTTCGTGAACTCGATGCTGAACGCGATCCTCTTTCGCTGCCTGAGGAAATCGTCAGTGAAGTAACCAAGGCGGGAGGACGAGTCGGTATTCCTCATCCCGACGAGAATGCGTCACCGGTCAATCTCGTGCAACTGCAACAGATGTCGCACGCGGAGTTGCTCGCACTCGCCGAACGCGAAGGCTTGCAAGACGTCGGTGGTCTCGCCCGTCAGGAACTCGTCTTCCGTCTGATCAAGACGAAGATGAGTGCGAACGGTTTGATGTATGGCGAGGGCACTCTCGAAATCCTTCCGGATGGTTTTGGTTTCCTTCGCAGTGCGCAGTACCACTACCTGTCGTGTCCCGATGACATTTACGTATCGCCCAGTCAGATTCGGCGCTTCGGATTGCATACCGGCAGTCATGTCGCGGGTCAGATTCGGCCGCCGAAAGAAAACGAACGATACTTCGCGTTGCTGCGAATCGAAGCGATCAACCACGGCGAGCCGTCGCGACGCGGACGCCAGGTTCCGTTTGATGAGTTGACCCCGCTGCATCCGCGAACGCGCATCGTGATGGAGCATTCGGCTGGGGAGATGAGCACTCGGGTCGTCGACCTGTTCACCCCGATCGGGTTCGGTCAACGTGGTTTGATTGTCAGTCCGCCACGTGCGGGTAAGACCATCTTGATGCAGCAACTCGCGCACGGTGTGCTCGCGAACTACCCCGAAGCCTACGTCTTTGTGTTGCTGATTGATGAGCGGCCCGAAGAGGTTACCGAGATGGAACGTGAGATCAAATCGCATCAGTGCGAAGTGATCAGTAGCACGTTCGATGAGCCACCGGCTCGTCATATCCAGGTCGCCCAAATGGTCGTCGAGAAAGCCAAACGGATGGTGGAATCGGGAACCGATGTGGTGATCTTTTTAGATTCGATCACACGGCTGGCGCGTGCCTACAACAGCGACGCTGAATCGGCGACCGGCAAGATTCTGACCGGAGGGCTCGACGCGGGAGCGATGCAAAAACCCAAAGCCATCTTCGGTTCGGCGAGGAAAGTCGAAGAGGGAGGTTCGTTGACCATTCTTGCGACCGCTCTGGTGGATACGGGCAGCCGAATGGACGATGTCATCTTTGAAGAATTCAAAGGAACAGGCAATCTCGAGATTGTTCTCGACCAAGACCTCGTGCAGCGCCGGGTTTGGCCCGCGATTGATTTGTCGCGGAGTGGGACTCGGCGGGAGGAGATCTTGTTCGACGATGAGGAGTATCGCCGGATTCAAACTTTGCGGCGTTCGCTCGCGGAAATGTCCCCAACCGATGCGATGAAAACACTCACGAAGAAACTCGCCGCGACGCAGAACAACGTCGAGTTCTTGATGAGTTTCCCGCCTGACCCGTAGCGTTTTCGTTTCAGGCGTTGAGACGGAAAACGTACTCGTTGCAGCCCCAGCCGGAGCCGACCGTGCGGAGGTTTTCCAGCACGAAGCCATGTCGGCGAAGGGGCAAGACGATCGCTTCGGGCGAGGCGACTTCGAAGGGCAATCCGCCAACCCAATCAACCCAGTCGTGCCAGACGCTCATGCCGCGATCGTTGCGTTTGTTCTTCCAGTCTTTCAGTGGCAATGGGTTCTGTCCACGGGCGAGTCGCGCGACCGCGAATTTGGTTTCGTAGAATCCCGCGACTGCCGCAACGTAGATCGGGCGAACGAATGAGGGTATCAGGTGATAACCTTGTTTGATTCGCAGCCATCGACGGCTGCCACCGCCTTGATCGTTGTAGATCGCGATCGCTAGCCAGCCACCTGGGGCGACCCGCTCGGCGGCGGTTTCGATCGCTTTGTTCATCATTCCGGTGTGATGCAGCACGCCCCAGCTGTAGACAACGTCAAATTGGCCCAGTGATTCGATCGCGGAAGTGTCGAGCACCGAGAGGTGGTGGACGTCCCAGGCGACGTTCGCCGGGTTTTGATCCTGATCGACCGAAGCGATGAACTGATCACGTAACGTTTGGGTGCACGTGAAGCTATCGCGGTCGATATCCAGCGAAACCACGGACGCGCCGAGGGAAATGGCGGCTAGGGAAAACAGCCCGCTCCCTGAACCGATGTCGAGAAAGCGTTTTCCGGATAGCGGCTGTGGATCAGCCGCGTCGAGCAGGAGTAAATTGCGAAGTGAAGTGATCGCTTGCTCGATTCGTTCGGCATCGACCTGTTTGAGAAACGCGGACCAGTTCTTGCCGAACGCGAATCGAGTTTCGACGTGTGCGTCTGCGTCGGGCACTACGCGAACCACTGCACGGCGTTTCGGAACATCGTGAGCCCGTCACCGTGTTCGGGTTGTTCTTTTCGCCGCGTCCAAAACGGGTGCTGGGTCGCGTCGATATGTCGTTCGGGGTGTGGCATCAGGCCAAACACTCGGCCGGACGCATCGCACACACCGGCGACATTGGCGTCGCCTCCGTTCGGGTTGACCGGGAACGGAAGTGTTTCGGATTCGATCTGTCCGCTCTCGTCGCAGTACCGCAGAGCCAGACGCCCGGCCGATCGGAGTTGCTCCAACGCGTCCGCGTCGCGAGCAACGAACTTGCCTTCGGCGTGCGCCATTGGCAGGTACATTTGGTCGATGTCTTTCAGGAACACGCAAGGTGTTTGGTCGACCGCGAGGTGGACCCAGCGGTCTTCGAAACGCCCATGGTTGTTCCAGGTCAACGTGGCCGGCGGAGCAACGTGTCCGGCGTTCGCCGAGTCTGCGGTCCAACTCTGATCACTCGGGCTGGCGACACTGTCTTCGGAAGCGGCGTTGGCCAGTTGCGGTGTTTCGACTCCGTCGGTCAGCACTCCCAAACGCATCAGGACCTGCATCCCGTTGCAAATCCCCAGAACGAGATTGTCTCCGGCGTCGACGAAGTGGTGGATCATGTCGTCGAGATGGTGCCGCATGCGGGTGGCGAGAATCCGCCCCGCCGCGATGTCATCTCCGTAGCTGAAGCCACCGGGGATGCAGAGGATCTGATATCGCTTGTGCAGAGCGGGGTTTTCGGTCAGGCGACCGACGTGGACGCGCTCCGCCGACGCACCGGCCAGCTCAAACGCGTGGGCGGTTTCGACATCGCAATTGGTGCCGGGGGCGCGAAGAACGAGAACGCGGGGAGCGGCCATTTTCTGTGTACTGACGTTAGGGAATGAGATTGCGGGAAAAGACGTGAACTAGCAGAAAACTTAGTCGTTCGACGATTGCGGGGCAACGTGGTCGAATGTGGGGCGGGTGATCAGTTCGCCCCGCACCGGGTAGCCCCCGTCGACGTCAATTTGCTGTGTTTGATGGCATCGCCAGTTTTCGTTGTCGACTTCGGAATAGTCGCTGCGGAAATGCACGCCCCGGGACTCGCACCGTGCGAGTGCAGCGGAGGTCATCGCCGAGGCCGTCAGCAGTAGGTTTTGCAGTTCCCAGCCCTCGACGCTGTTGAATTGGTGTGACATCACGTACGCCGAGAAAGAACGGATTTGCTCGTTGGCTTGAGTGAGGCCGTCGGCATCACGTTGCACACCGACGAGCCGTCCCATCAAACTCTTCAGCGACACCCGAACATCTGCGATATCGAACGCCTGAGAATGTTCGCGAGCGGTTTGCTGGATTCGATAAGCGATCATTTTGTGTGGCCCCTCCGCCGCGGCCCGACTCGCCGCCTCGCCGGCGTGTGCCCCGTAGACGAGTCCCTCGAGCAAACTGTTACTAGCGAGCCGGTTGGCACCGTGCAGGCCTGAACTGGTCGCTTCGCCCGCCGCCCACAATCCGGGCAGGTTGGTGCGTCCCTGGCTGTCGACGGTGACCCCGCCGATCATGTAGTGCGCACCGGGACGAACAGGGATGCGATCGGTCGTGATATCGAGACCGAACTGTTTGCAGGTGGCTGCGATACCGGGAAACCGGCTGAGGACAAGTTTCGGATCGAGGTGAGCGAGGCTCAGGTAAACGCACGGGTGCGACGTGGCACTCATTTGGCTGACGATCGATTGGCTAACGATGTCACGGGGAGCCAGTTCTGCCCGGTCGTCGTAATTGGGCATAAAGCGATCCCCGTGCGAGTCCAACAGGTACGCTCCTTCCCCGCGGACAGCTTCGGTGATCAGCGACCGTGATGAACCGGCGATGTAGAGTACCGTGGGGTGAAACTGAATGAACTCCATGTCACGCAGTTGAACGCCGGCCCGATAGGCGATCGAGGTGCCGTCTCCGGTCGCGACCGAGGGGTTGGTGGATTCGCGGAACACCTGCCCGACTCCTCCGGTGCAAAGAATGGTTTCTTTGGCCCAAACCATTGTCGGTCGTTCGTTTTGGCCGACGATCACCGCGCCGCGGCAGCGACCTTCGAGAGTCAGGAGGTCGACCGTGAAGGCGTTTTCCCAAATGTCGATATTGGGGGCTTCACGGCTGCGATCGATCACCGCACGCATGACTTCCCGACCGGTCGCGTCGCCCATCGCGTGCACGATCCGCTCATGCGAATGTCCGCCTTCGCGACCCAGTGCGAGTTCACCGGCGTCGGTATCAAATTGAGTGCCCCAGCGGATGAGTTCCTCGATACGCCGAGGCCCTTCACGAACGACGCGGTCGACCACATCGCGGTCACACAGGTTAGCACCCGCGATCAAAGTGTCGCGAACGTGGTCGTCGAAACAGTCTTCTGGGTCGAGCACGCCGGCGATTCCGCCTTGTGCGTAGTTGCTGTTGGATTCTCGCAAATGGTCTTTGGTGACGACGAGCACTGAGAGGTTCGGTTCCACTGCATTTGCCGCCCGCAACCCTGCCAAACCGCCACCGATTACGAGGACATCGGTGAATCGGTGGATCGCCCGACGCGAGTCAAATGGTAGCAGATAGCGAGGTGTGATCATGTCTGTTGGAGCAATGGCAAATGGCGGACGTCTTATCGACAAAGGGATATTGTAGCCGCTACGCTTGTCCTCCATGAGCACCCCGACCGAATCCGTTATGCCGCCTCGATCAGATCGGTCGGAGATTGAGGCACTGCCGGCAATGGATCCGTCGATTAAGACGATTCAACCGGGGGGCGGTGTGATCATGTCTTTGGAACTCACGTGGGGGCGGCTACGCCGGGCTTATCTCAGGAGATTCCGTCCCCGTTACGTGGCCCGAATGGCCGATCGTCGACAGGGAGAGCGAGGCGATTTGGGCTTCGACCCGGTCGATTCTCGCGATATGAAGTATTACCGCAATCAGGGCAGCTACTGGTGGGCGGACGCCGATGATCCCTTTTTGTGGCGTGATGCTCTGCCGTTTGTTCGGGTGGGGCTGGCGGAACTGCTGATTCTAGGTGGCGCGTTTGTGTTGCTCAGTGTCTTGATGGGGCTGTTCTGGTGGCCGCTTTTTCTGCCGCCGCTGTTGGTGGCAATTCTGATCGTCTGTTTTTTTCGCAGTCCACGGCGTGTGATCGCGGACGAGGTCGGTGCGGTGGTCGCCCCCGCCGATGGGAAACTGTTGGAGATTGTTCGATATGACGATCCGGTCATCGGGCCGGCGACCCGATTTTGCATCTCTCTGTCAGTTTTTAACGTTCACGCCAATCGTGTTTCGTTGCCGGGGCGCGTTGTTGCGGTGCGATATCGACGTGGGAAATTTCTCAATGCCCTGCTTCCCCGGTCGGCCCGAGAGAACGAGAATCTGGATATCGAGTTGGAAAGCGGTGATCTGGATGGACGGATTATCCGGATTCGACAGATAACCGGGCAGTTTGCCAGGCGAATTGTCTGCTGGGCTCGCGTGGACGATGTTTTCGCGCGAGGTGAAATGTTCGGAATGATTAAGCTGGGGTCGCGAACGGAGTTGGTGATTCCGCACGACGAATCGCTTTCCATCGTGTCAAAGGTCGGTCAAAGAGTGTCGGCCGGTGCGACCGTCATTGCCCGTTACCAATCCGAAGTCTCTATTGATTCCGACGTCTGAATTGCATGAGTGAACTCAAACCACGGCCGCCCCTGTCCGAGTGGACCGACAGCGAGTCTGATCCGCAGGAATATGGCGATGATGGGGCCGAATTGGAACAGGACTTTGGCGAACCCGGCGGTCGTAGGCGACGTCGACGCAAACGCCCGCGGGGTGAGCGTCGGCGACTAACGCTCGCGGTATTGCCGACCGTGTTGACGCTCGGCAACGGCGTTTGCGGTTTGGCTGCGATCGCGATCGCTGTCAGTACCGATACTCTGGCGTGGGAACTCGAATCGAAACTGTTCGCCGCCGGACTGCTTATCTTTGGCGGAATGTTGTTTGATGCGTTGGACGGTTCCGCGGCGCGGTTGACCGGTCAGGCCAGCCAATTCGGTGCTGAGTTGGACAGTCTCTGTGATGCGGTCACGTTCGGTGTGGCGCCGGCGGTAATCGTGTGGCGAATCAGCGACGCGTTGCCCCAACGTTTGACATGGGCAATCGGCGTGTTGTTTGCCGTTTGCGTTCTGATTCGGTTGGCTCGGTTCAACGTAGAGACCACCGAAGATGACGACCACGAGGGTTTTGAAGGTTTACCGAGCCCAGCGGCCGCCGGTACGCTCGCCGCGTTCGCGATCGCGATTCCCGATCTAAAGGATTTTGCTACCGCAGAGAACTATCCCGAGTGGGTATGGCACGTCAGCGAGTGGTCGCTGATGGCGTCGCATTATTTCATTCCCGTGCTCGCGTTGATACTCGCGTTCCTGATGGTGTCGCGGTTCAGCTACCCTCACGTGTTCGCGCAGTTGGTGCGAGGCCGACGAGCACCGAACCAGATTGGTCAGGCGATGTTTGCCGTTGTCGGCATGTTCCTACTCCATTGGGTCGCGCTGCCCCTGGTTTTTTGCTACTACAGCTTTGGCTCCCCGCTGCGATCGCTCGCTCGCCAGTATCGAAAGCAGCCGCAAGCGAAGGCATAGTCCAGACGCCGTGTTGTGAGGCACGGTAAATGGCGAACACGGCAAATGGTGAACACGGTGAGTGTTCTTTTACCTCGAACGATCTTCCGGCAGATCTATCTACGCGACTTCGCGGTAGAGGGCTCTCGTGGTGTCTTCGTCCAGAGCGATCGGGTTGAACGTTCCCGTCCACTGCTGCAGCGCGTCTTCGACAAACAGTCCGATATCCGAGGATGGGATCGATAGTTCGTCGAGCGATGTTGCCAGACCGGCTGACTGCACCCATTCCTGAACGACATCGGCGAGTTGATCGGGGGCGTCCTGCGTGCGTACTTTGGATGCGGTTTCCGGATCGATCTCGCGGAGCAGTTCCATGTACCAATCTGCATGCTGCGTTCCGTTGAATCGGATCACCGCGGGCAGCATCAAGCCGACTGCCTGACCGTGAACAATGTTGTGTCGTGCGGTGAGTGGATTGGCGGTCGCGTGAGCGGCACCGAGCATCGACGTCTCTATCGCCATCCCCGCGAGCGACGCGCCCAATTGCATGTTGCCTCTCGCTTCGACGTCGTCGGGGGATGCGAGCACTCTCGCAAATGACGACGCCAACAGGCCAAAGGCGCGACGGCTGTAGGTGACCGAGATCGCGTTTCGCCTCCGAGTGACGTAGGTTTCCAACGCGTGCGAAATCGCATCAATGCCGGTCAAACTGGTAACACTTTGTGGCATCGTGAGCGTCAACTCGGGATCCAAGACGGCGATGCGGCATGCCGCGCGAGGATCACCGCACGCCATCTTCACATGCGTTTCTGCGTCACTGATCAACGCAAAACTTTGCGTCTCGCTGCCGGTACCTGCTGTCGTCGGAACAGCGATCATCGGCAACAGATCCGTGGTCGCCTTGCCCACGCCGTGGTAGTCATGGATCGAGCCGCCGCAACTGAAAACGAAGTTCATCCCTTTGCAGCAATCCAGGCTACTGCCGCCACCGAGTCCGATCAGCAAGTCAGGTTGAAAATCTGCGGCCGCGGCGACCCCCGCGTCCACCATCGTGGAAGTCGGGTTTTCGGCAAAATCATGGAAAGAGCCTACCTCGAAACCGGCACTGCGAAGATGACCGGCCACGCGATCGAAATGTCCTGCGTCGACAATTCCCGCGTCGCTGACCACCATGACGCGACGACCGCCGAGTGATCCGGCGAGTTCCGCAATCTTGTCAGACGAACCGGGGCCGAAAACTAAACGGGTCCGCGGTTGGATGTCAAAGGATGCCAGTGAAGAGGAGCCGATGGCGTCGACGTTTGTGGTCATATCATCTTTCTTCGAAGATCCGAAAACGAAAAACAGAGCGGCCGCAGTATTGTCGGACAGATCCAACGGGAGGTTGCACCAATAATGTCCAATCAGGAGGCGTTCACGCCAGCCCCCAGCGTCGACGGAGGGTCCACTCGGAGCATAGGCAACCGGCAAACAGGGCGAACAAGATCCAACCGCTGGCGGGATCATCACCGAGTCGCCACTTTTGGATGACCGCACGTTCAGCACGCCGGCGTTGGGCTGTGATTTGATCAACTAGTTTGTCTAATTGGTCAGGTCGGAACGCCGCGCCGCCTGATTCTTTCGTCATCGCCGCGATCCGTTCTAGCAGAGCGTGGTCTGCCGCGATGACCGATAATTCACGAGTATCGTCGACAATCTGAAACGGCAACTCCGCCGCGACGGTCGGATTCGACGTATTGCCCAGACGGACTCTCACGCGGTGGATGCCCGGTGGGAATGAGGAGACCGTCGCAGCGGGCGGTACATTATCGCTTTGGGAGTTATCGCTCGGGGAGGGCGAGGTGCCATCGTCGGGCAAATCGGACGCGTTGTTCGAACTTGGCATCTCGGTCGCTGCGCCAAAAATTTCGGCGTTTAGGATGGTCTCGCGTTGGTCACCGTTGATGCGGGTGTTGGCGGTGAGGTTCAATGGTCTTGTTTCACCAGATTCCAATACCACTTCCGCGGACCAATTTTCGGAACGAGTGGTAGTGTCGGGGCTGAGAGAAATGCTGCCGCTCAGCAGGCTGCTTTGCGATGTGCTGAATCGACGCCGCGTCATTTCCAACTGCAGTTCGTTGTCGCGGTCTTCTTCTCGCGAGAGCAGCCATAGCATGAGTTGACGCCAGAACCTGCGGTGGAATTCGCTCGCACCGCTGCGCCACCAGACCCATGTCGAATCAAAGGCGAGCGAGGCGACTCGTCCTTGTCCGTATTCGCCGACGACTAGCATCGGAGCTTCGTTTTCATCCTCCAGGAGCACTTGCACGCCTGGGTTCGTTTTGACGCCCGGCAACGCGTTGGCTCCAGGCATCGGCGGAAGTGTTGCCCAGTTTGCGTCTCTGCCCAATGTTTTGATGGTTGTGATCGGATGATTTCGCGAAGGTCGAAGCGTGATCGGGCCAGCAAGTTGACCTCGCAAACGGTTGTCGATTTCTCGGCCCGGCGGTATCGCGACTGAGCCATCCATTCGGACCGGAAGGACTTTGGCGAGCGGCGTGTCAGCGTAACCTCCCGCCCCGTAGGCTCGTTCGCCGCCGAGCGTCACCAACGCGGTGCCGGCAGCAACCGCGTCGGCCAACTGTTCGAGTTGTTTGTCGCCGATCGCCGCCGAGTGCAGGTCGCCGATGACGACGACATCGAATCGACCTGTCTGCAAGTCATCAGCGAGGCTCGCCGGCCAACGCGTGGCGGTGTCTCGTGGGATCCACCGGTACGTCAACTCCAAGTCAGGAAAGCGACGCAGGCCTCGGCGAAGGAAGGTCTGTTCGAGACGCGGGGTTCCTTCGAGATAGAGAACCCGGCCACCTCCCGGACGAACGTCGACAAAAGCGAGCTGGGAATCGTTCGACGCGTTCGGCTCGCCGGCGGGAGGACGGGCTCGAACAAACAGTTGATATTGCCCCGGATCCGGTGCAACGACTGGTATGCGAAATGCCTCCGTGTGGGAGGGTTGATCGCTGACCACGGTCCGTGTTGCCGCGGTGCGCGAAACTCCCGCGGCGTTGACCCAGTCCACCGTCAACGCAATCGGTACGCCCGGATAACCTTGGGTTTGGACTTCGAAAGAGATCTCCGTCTCATTGCCGGTGAACATCCGGTAGGTTTCCGGGAGCGATTGAACCGACACGTCTTGGATGCGATTGGTGTCCGCGCGTGGACCGAGTGCGACGGTCCATAAGGGGACACCAATTGCTGAGACGAGTCGAGCTGATGCGATCGGGTCACCCCCTTCGGTGGTCGGGTTTGTTTCGCTCGGTGAATCGGTCTGGTCTTTGGACTGCACGTCCGGGCCAGCGGTCTGTGTCCCGTCGCTTAACAACAGGATGCCCGCGAGCGGTGTGCCTCGCGATGCCGCAACGGCTGCGTCGAGTGGAGTCGACAAATCCGTGAGGACACCGGTAGGACGTAGTTGGTTTTTTACGCCGAGCGTCTGACGAAGGTCGCTCGCAGGGCCGCTCGCGATGGATTCACTGCGACGGTCGTAGCGGTACAAGGCGACGTTGAGTTGGTCGTCCAATTCGGTGAGCCGTTCGCCGAGCGTTGATAAAATCCTGTCCTGTTGCTGCCAACGAGTGTCCACGTCACTATTCGTCGCCGCGTCGCCATTTGCCGGTGACCCGGAATTCGCGAACGCGGCAGATTCGTCGCCGGACGCGAGTGTCATGCTGCGCGACGTATCCATGGCGATCGCGAGCGTTGCTGCGGCTGGTCGGTTGTCGGTTCGCACGACCGAGGGACGCAGCATCGTGAGCACCAATGCCAACGCGGCGAGCCCACGCAAAACCAACAGGATAAAACGTCGTTGCGGGGAGATACCTTTTGGCGTGATCACGAACAACAGCATCACAACGGCCGCTGTCAGCAGAACGCCGACCAGTCCCGAATCGTAAATCGGGTCGTAGCTCAATCGCATCACGCATCCTCCCGGTCACGAGCGCCGCGGTAGAACCGGTTGCTCAGCAGTTGTTCTGCCAAGAACACGATCACTACTAACAGAGTGAGTGGTGCGTGCAATGAGACCGCCGTCGACCCGCCTCCGCTGCCCGTCAGTGAAAGCGATTGGGAGTCACGCTGCAGAGACCAATTGCTGTCCCCAAACCACGCTCGCAGTGTTTCGATGGAAGTCGTTTCACCACGCGACCATTCAGGCGAAAGATTCGCGGAGAATCCGCTCCACAGATTCGTTCCTCGCAGGAAATAGGTGCCGGGAGTGTCCGTGTCACGAACCGTGATGTCGGAACGTGTCCACGGGATCGTGCGACCGGTGTTTTGCCCGGGTGAATACAGTTCGAGCGACGCGGGGAGTTCCGTGGCGCTCCCGTTAAACGTGTCTCGAGTTTCCTTCGCGACACCCCCGTTAAACCTCGTTGTCGATGCGGGGCTGATCGCGGTGGTGGAGGTGTCAGGCGTCACGACGGCGGTTTGCCCGGTGAGGATGGTCGCGTCGCGGCGATCGATTCCGGTCAAAAAAGCGGCGAGTCCGCGAACCGTCATGAACGCAGGCCACGCGTCGGAGGCAGAGAACAGTTCATTCCACTTTCGCGTTTTCTGCCCGAGAGCGGGAAGCGGCGTGGTCGTCACGGCGATCCTACCTTCGCCGAGTCGTCGGGTGAGTACCGCCGCCGGCGAATCGGCTGAGTTGTTCGACGCAGCGGCATAGCGAGCGAGTATCTCCCACGAAGAAGCGAGCGGTGCCGAGTCGGATTCGGAACCGGCGGGAAAATCTTCCGTTCCAACCTGCCAATAACGTTGCACGCGAAAGTCGCTCCAATTTGGCATGGAGGACGGACGCATCAAGGAGCTGAAAACCGGATGCGTTGGCGAGGAAATCCGCCAAAACGTTCCAGGGCTGGGGACTCGCCAAGAACGAACGAGCGGCGGGACTATCCAACGAGATGCAGTGTCCCCTTTTTGAGCCAAGCCCGGTTGGGCTTCGGTAAGGACCTCTGAGCCAGGGCCGAGGCTTACCATCAGGCCGCCACCTCTCGTGACGACCCCCGCGATTTGTTCGAGGATCGCCGAGCTGAGTCCTTCGTTGGTTCCCGCGATCTGCTTTTCGTTTTTCGAATACCGCAGTGGAGGATCGATCAACGCAACCATGTCGAAGGTTTTCCAATTGACCGCAGCTAGATCACGATAGACGACCGTTTGGACTCGATAGCTCGCTGATTCATCTCCCGGTGAATGTGGAGCTGTCATCGCGGTAGCGAGAACTCTGGTTTCGTCTGCGTCATCGCCGACAATCAAAACGTTCGGTGGTTCGGGTAGGTCAATCGTGAGAAAACGCCAGTTGTCCCACATGAATCGATCGTCACCGACCAATTCGATGACCGCGTGGTGCGTGCCGCGTGCCAGGGGCGGGAGTGTCAGGATTACTTCATCGCGGAAATTCGTTCCCGATCCGGAAAGTTGAATCGAAGCACGATCGACCGATCGAAGCGGAGGTAAAACGAGATTCCCGTCCCGTACTACAGGCAATGAAGGATCGCGTTGATAAAGGCTCATTTGCACCGTGGCGGTGAAACCTTTGGCGTCGATCGCTGTACCACCGCCTGCGCCGGAGGGGGCGCCCGTCGGTGACTCTCGCCACATGCCGACATCGAATCGAATCGGAATCGCCACGCCGGGTGACGGGGCCACGTCGGCGACTTGGGGCGGCGAGAGCCAAGGGTTGATCGCGGGGAGTTCTGTTCCGGTTCGTTGGGCTTTATCTGCAGTGCTCGCTGTGTCGCTCGAACCGAGCACTGATGTTTCGTGAACGTTGAGAACATGGATCGGAACGTCTTCGTGATTGCTAGGTCTCAGTGGCGATCGTTCGATCGTTTCGGGGATGTCGTTTTCCCATGTCGGGCGAGCCAGATCGGAAATCACGACCACGTGACGTTCACCCAAATCGCTCGTCCGGACCAGTTCGATCGCCGAGCGAGTTCGATCCGTGATCGACATTGGCGACGCGATCGGTTTGAGTTGGGCAATTCGCGAACGGGCTGCGGCGAGATCGAGAGAGAACCCTGCCGGCGATGTTGAGCGATCGATGATTGCCACGCGGCTCCCCGAAGGCAGACGGTCGATGATTTCTCTCGCGTGACTCTTTACGGTTGAAAGCCGAGTTCCCGCAGACGTCGACGTGAAGAGAGTGTTTAACGTGTCGGTAGAGGAACCGCTGCTAGATTCCGCGTCGGACTCCTCCACTCGAAATCCGCCCGCCGAGGTCCACGCTGAGGCCGGTGAGTTGTCGATCACGAGTGCGAGAGCGAGCGGTCGATTGTTTGCGAATTCCGGTTTCCGCCCTGTCGCGATCGCGCGGACCGCGCCGATGCCGGTCACCAATGCCAACAGAACACCGACGGCAAGCAAGGACCAGGCAAGACGACGGCCCAGTCCCTTCGAGAATGCGACCGACGCCAGTATCAGAAGTGCGAGCGTTGCCAACGCGACCAACCCGACGGTGGTCCAGGCCGATGACATCGCCGAATCGATGTGGGGTCGCGCGAGCACGAGGGCGAAGACGATCAGCGCAATGATCCTCAACGCGAGCAACCACCAACGCCGGATCCGTAATCGGCTGGTCTGCGTCGTTAACTGACGCTGCAAGAACGCAACGCTCGGAAAGACAACGCGACGGGGTGGTTGACGTGCGAGCAAATGCAGTGCGACGGGAATCCCTGCCGCCAATGTCCCTATCAGCAACGTCGCACTGAGAAAGCTCATTGCTGAGTCGCGACCGCCAGTAAGCGTAGCCGTTCCACCAAACGAAACAGTGTATCGGTTTCGATCGTGTGTGGCCCTTGAAATGCCATGAACTCGACTTCCGCGTGGCCTTCCCGCAGCATGTCACGCAGCGCCTCGGCGCTGGAGAATGGCAGGATCGGATCTATCTTCCCGTGTGACTGCAGCACATGGGTGTCTTTGAGGCGATCGAGTTTTTCCTTCCACAACGATTCACACACCAACGTGCCGGAGAACTGCACGAGGATGTTTGGCGGACGGACATCACCTCGCAGTGCCAAGTCCATGGTCAGCATCGCTCCCTGCGAGAAACCGCCCAGCACGTAAGGCGTATCGTCGGGGGTTTCCGCGAGAATTTTCGTGACCGTCTCGCCCAGGGCTGCGCGGGCTTCGTCGATGCCCGGCGGGACTTGGTCGTGCAGTTCATCGAAGCGATTGGTTTGCAGCAATTCCTGCAAAGCCATCATGTTGAGCGACCACCAGGCACGGCCTTCGGGCATGCCGAGCTCGGAGAGGTCATGGGGCGCTTCGGGGTAAATGAATCGAAGAGCGGCGGAGTCGCGACCGATCCATTCGATCAGGTGCGGGGTCAGCGAAGCGAGATCGTCGCCCGGTGCCCCGTACCCGTGACATAAGATGACCGGGATGTGCGCGTCAGCCGATCCGTCGACGACGATGCAGCGGAGAGAACCGATTGTTTCGACACGAGGCTGTGCCGCGTAGCCGTCGGCGGAATAGTTGGGGCCGTCGGCGGGATAGTTGGGATTGTTCATCCCATTAGGTTACGCGAAAAGAGACCGACATTGCCAGACGCCTCGTCATTCGGACGTTGACATTCCCAATTGACGCATCTTGCGGTACAGATTCGAACGATGCAGGCCGAGTTTGCTGGCCGCCTCGGTCATGTTTCCCCCACACGCCATGATCGCTGCTTCCACGTGAGCGACTTGGAACTCCCGGGTTGCTTCGTTGAGGTTGATGATCGTGCCACCGGAAGTGTGCTTCATCGAGCCGGCGGGGAATTGCGGCATATCCCCCTCGACGGGCCGGAGCATCAAATCTTCCTCGTGGATCGTGTCGCTCGTGGTGAGATAGCAAACACGTTCGATCGTGTTGCGCAGTTCACGGACGTTTCCTGGCCATGGATGCATGATCATCGCGCGACGTGAGGTTTCGTCGAATTTCGGAACCACGCGTCCGATCTGCCGGCAAAAATGCTCGAGGAAGTGTTCTGCCAGCAACATGACATCGCTGCCGCGGCTAGCCAGCGGTGGGAGGGTTAGCGAAACCACGTTGAGCCGGAAGAACAAATCCTCGCGGAACCGTTTGGCTGCAATCAAATCCTGCAGCGGTTGATTGGTCGCGGCGATCACTCGCGTGTCGACCGGTATCGGTTGCGAACCGCCGACACGAACGACGACGCGCTCTTCCAACACTCGTAACAATTTGGCTTGGCCACCGGGACTCATGTCGCCGACTTCGTCTAGGAAGAGAGTGCCGCCGTGGGCGAGTTCGAACTTGCCTTGCCTCGTACTCGACGCATCGGTGTAGGCGCCTTTCTCATGCCCGAACAACTCGCTCTCGAGCAACGATTCGACCAGGGCGGCGCAGTTGACGGCAACAAACGGTCCGTTTCTGCGATCGCTTTGATAGTGAATGTGCTGCGCCAAAACTTCTTTGCCGGTCCCGTTTTGACCTAGGATCAGCACGCTCAAATCGGTCGGGGCAACCTTGGTCGCGTTGGTTCGGATCTCGCGAATCAGTTCGTGGTTGCCGATCAACGGATTCGAGGCGGCGGCTTGTGACACCAAACGGTCTCGCGTGCGGGTCAGGTTCACCCTGGTTCGTTGCGAATCGATTGCGACAACAGCGTGAAGGGCGAGTTCCGTCAACGTGCGTACGTCGGCGGAGTCAAATGCTCCTTCGCGATGGTCACCGGGTTTCGCGTTGATCGCCTCAAACACGCCGATGACTTGGCCGCGGGAGTTCACCATCGGCACGGCTAGAAGAGAATGCGTGTTGAAGTTTTGTGCTTGGTCGATCCGTCGGTTGACGCGTCCGCCATCGTTTCCTCCGGCCGACCACCAACGCGGGCTTTGGCTCTGCAACACCTCGCCAACGATCCCGGCGTTGTCCTCCACTTCGAGCACTCCGCCTTCGATTCCGATGGCGGGACGACCGATCAACCGACGGCGAGATTTGTCCCAAAGGAAGATGGTAGCCCGATCGCACGACAGCACCTCGCAGGCGCACGTGGCCACCGATTCGAGCAACTCATCATCGTCGTCGAGTTGTTGCCACTGGGCCGCGTTTTGCAGCATGGTCGACGTCTGCCACAACCGACGGGTGTCGTTTTGGCGATCGCGATGCAGCACTAAAAAACGACCGAGTGTCACCGCGAGGGTTCGCAGCAGAGCCGCGGAAGCGGGCTGCCCGCCGATTGAAAGCAGCATTGCCAGGTTGGGCGCTCCCGGAACAACGCAGTCGGATCCGCCTGCATCGTCCGACCGGGTGACCTGAGAATCGCCGCCGGTATGTTTTGCTGTCGCTCGGTTGGATTGATTGCCCGTGATCGACTCTTGGACGCCCAGCAAGTTGACCGCCACCGCGGCGAACTCGTTTTCCTTGACCACTTCGCCCTGGGCGATCGCTTCGCTCGCCAGTGCGTGGGCGCTGTCGAATTCATCGCCCGTCCAGAAACTGGTTTCCCAACGATCCTTGTTTTGACTGACAACGCCACAGCGGATTGTGCCCAAATTGTCCGCGTTGGCTCCGGCAAGCAGACCGAGCAGGAGAGGCATCTTCTGGACGATGATCTCGTCGTCGGTGAGCTGACCTCTCGGTGCCGAACTGGCTTGAATGACAGGCGATGACATGTGGGGCCCCTGTGAGTTCTCGCAATTGTTGCTGCTACTGTATTGGGCGGAAGGTGATCCGATCACGGTAAATTCCAAAATCGAGCCGCAAGGATGCCTTGTGAGGGTGGACGCGTGTGACGATGATGGTCGCCCCAACAGCAAGACCCCCGACAGAAAACAACCGTTTGAAAAGGTAAAATATGCAATTTGAAGGTAAAAAAGGACTCATCGTCGGTGTTGCCAATGATCATTCGATCGCTTGGGCAATCGCTCAGCAGATCCTGGAAAACGGCGGCAAATGCGGGTTCACGCACCTTCCAGACCGACCTGACGATGAAAAGAAAAAAAATCGTCGCCGGGTCGCAAAACTGACTGATCAATATGATGGCGCCGAATTCCTCCTACCTATGGACGCGAATAATGATGATGACATCCGCACTGTGATGGAGCACACCGAGAAAACTTTCGGGAAGATTGATTTCTTGTTGCACTCGATCGCGTTTGCTGATCGGGAGGACCTCGGACGTGAAACAATGCACACTTCTCGAAACGGGTTCAAAATCGCGATGGAAGCCAGCGTTTTCTCGCTGATGGCGGTCACCGCGGCGGCGGAACCGATCCTCAGCCCTGGCGGATCTGTTCTGACCATGACGTACTACGGCGGGGAAAAATGTGTCCCTGGTTACAATGTCATGGGAGTCTGCAAAGCCGCCTTGGAAGCCGCGATGCGTTACCTCGCGTTCGATATGGGCGCCCGCAATGTACGGGTCAACGCACTTTCTGCCGGGCCGATCCGAACGCTCGCTGGTCGTGCTGCGGGCGTTGAAGACATGCTGAAGATGTATGAACACATGGCGCCACTGGGACGCAATGTGACCCACGAAGAAGTCGGCCGCACCGGTGCGTTTTTGCTGAGCGACGACAGCAACGGGATCACCGGCGAGATTCTGCACGTCGACGGTGGCTACAACGCGATGGGCAGCCCCGGGCGTTTGCTCGACGAAATCAAGAAAGCCCAAGAATCTTGATTTCGGGTGGGGTTTGCCTCCGCCGCCAAAGCTGCGTAATTTGCCTTCGCGAGAGCGTGTATCAACTCGCTGGCTCGGTTTTGGGGAGGCGGGGCGATGTGAACAGGATGCGGCGTCGGTTCGTCACCTCATGTTGACGTCTGCGAAAGTTTCCGTCACAACGCCTCAATTCACATTTTTGCTTTTCGCCTCGTCCTCTTTTCCCAAACGCCCCGCCCATTCATGGCTAAATCGACCAGCAAGAGTTTGGTAATCGTCGAATCGCCCGCAAAAGCCCGTACGATTTCGAAGTTTTTGGGCAGCGGATACCAGGTCGAAGCCAGTGTCGGACACGTCCGAGATTTGCCCGGTGGCACCAAGGACATTCCGAAAAAGTACAAAAAGGAGCCCTGGGCGTACCTCGGGGTGAACGTCGAAAAGGACTTCGAACCGGTCTACATTGTCCCTGCGGACAAGAAGAAACAGGTCGACAAGCTCAAAGACGCACTGAAAGAAGCCGACAGCCTCTATCTCGCGACCGATGAAGACCGCGAGGGAGAAGCGATCAGTTGGCACCTTTACGAATTGCTCAAACCGTCCGTTCCGGTTCACCGTTTGGTGTTCCACGAGATCACCAAGGACGCGATCGAGCATGCTCTCGAAACACCCCGCGAGATCGATGACGGTCTCGTGCGTGCCCAGGAAACACGTCGTATTCTCGATCGGCTCTACGGCTACGATGTTTCGCAGTTGTTGTGGCGGAAGGTCGGCCCGGGACTGTCGGCCGGTCGCGTTCAGAGCGTCGCTGTTCGCCTGATCGTCCAACGCGAACGCGAGCGGATCGCCTTCCACGACGCGACGTATTGGGATCTCGAGGCGATCTTCACAACCAAGGACGGCGACTCATTGCCGGCCACGTTGAGTTTGGTTTCGGGACGCAAAATTCCGAGCGGCAAAGATTTCGATCCAGACACCGGGAAGCTGATCAATCCCGAGCTGTTGCAAATGGACGAACAGGCCGCCAGGGATCTGGCCCAGCGTCTGCAAGGGACGGACTTCCAAGTAACCAAAGTCGAAGTCAAGCCGTTCGTCGAACGTCCCAAGGCTCCGTTCACGACGAGTACGTTGCAGCAGGAGGCGAACCGCAAACTCGGCATGACGGCTCGACGCTGCATGCAGGCCGCACAACGACTCTACGAAAACGGTTACATCACCTACATGCGGACCGACTCGACGACGTTGTCGAAAGAGGCGGTCGGTGCGGCTCGCGATTTGGTGCGAACCGAATACGGCGAGCAATTCTTGCACGACAGCGTGCGGACGTACAAAGGGAAAGTCAAAAACGCCCAAGAGGCTCACGAAGCCATTCGCCCGGCGGGGACTCCCTTCCGCGTTCCCGCGGCAGTCCAATCCGAACTCGATCGCGACCAATTCCGGCTGTTCGAATTGATTTGGAAGCGAACGGTCGCTTGCCAGATGGCCGATGCGAAGAAACAACGCATCAGCGTGACGATCGAAGGTGGCGATTGCACGTTCACCGCATCGGGGACAAGCATTCTTTTCGAGGGTTTCCTGCGGGCCTACGTCGAAGGCAGCGATGACCCAGAAGCGGAACTCGCTGACAAAGAACGCCTGTTGCCATCGGTCGTCGAAACCGACCCGCTGAGCGTTGCCGATATGGATCCGAAGAGCCACACGACGCAGCCGCCGGCACGTTTTAGCGAGGCATCGTTGACCCGGACGCTCGAAGAAAAGGGCATCGGCCGGCCGAGTACTTACGCGTCGATCATTGAAACGATTCAGAAACGCGATTACGTCTACAAAAAAGGCAGCGCCCTGGTGCCGAGTTGGACGGCGTTCAGTGTGATCCGGTTGATGGAAACGCACTTCGAATCGCTGGTCGACTACGATTTCACCGCCCAAATGGAAGACTTCCTCGACACGATTAGTCGCCAGGAAGCCGAAGCCCTCGAGTATCTCAAAGGTTTCTACTTCGGCGACGAGGAGGGACTCGACTTCCCCGCCGATCACAAAGCGGCGGTTGGTCTGAAGAAGCGACTCGAAGAGAAAATCGAGGAAATCGATCCACGGGTCACGGCCATGTTCTCGCTCGGGTTTCCCACCGAGGGCGAACACCGCGAAGAGGTCTTCGTCCGCGTCGGCAAGTATGGACCGTTTCTCGAGCAAGGCGATCGGAAGGCATCGATTCTCGATGGGATGGCTCCCGATGAAATGACGCTCGAAAAAGCGATGGAGCTTTTCGAAGCTGCCGCGCGAGAAGACGAACCTCTCGGTGTGCATCCCGAAACCGGCAAGAACGTATACATCAAGGCCGGCCGATTCGGACAGTACATCCAACTCGGTGAAAAGGACGATGAAGAGAAACGCAACCAGTCGATTCCCAAGAGCATCGCACCGGAAGATGTTAATTTCGAAATCGCGTGCAAACTGCTCGAACTGCCTCGCAACCTCGGAAACAACCCGGAAAACGACCAGCCGATTATGGCGCACGACGGTCGATATGGGCCGTATGTGAAATGCGAGAAGGAAACCCGTTCGCTGCCCGCAGGCATGTCACCGCTCGAAGTGACGTTTGATGAAGCGATCGAATTGCTCAAGCAGCCCAAGACGCGTGGCCGTGCGGCGCCGAAAGAACCGATCGTCAAGTTCGAGAAGAAGAGCCCGGTCACCGACCAAGAGGTGAAGATTCTCGAAGGACGCTTTGGCCCGTACGCGACCGACGGTGAAACCAACGCTTCGATCCCGCGAGGAACGAACGCGAAGGAAGTGACCTTCGAAGCCGCATTGGATCTTCTCGCCGAACGAGCCGCGAAGGGCCCGTCGAAGAAGAAGAAAAAGAAGAAGGCGGTGAAGAAGAAGAAGGCTGCTAAAAAGAAGACGGCCAAGAAGAAAACCGTCAAGAAAAAGGCCGCTAAAAAAGCGACCAAGAAAAAAGGCATCATTAAGAAGTCTTAGGGCGAACCCGCATGCGTTTCTCAACCGAAGAGGTCCGGCTCGCTCACGAACTCAAAGCGGCCGGCCTGCCGTGGCAACCTCAGCCCGGACACTATGTGTGGGACGGTGAGCCACTGATCGAACATGACTCGCCGTTTCATGATCGGGTGTTCTTTATCCTCGATCTGAAGCATTTCCTTCGGCGCAGTGAAACGATGGAGCGGTTGGTCGAATCAATGGTTTGGTTGCCGACGTGGCAGCAATGCCGTGATCTGCTGCGAGAACGTGGTGTCTCAAACAACGCGATCATTGAACGTCTGCAAGAAACCGATGCGTTTGACGTCCGGGACCGAACGCCTGGAACTC
>NZ_ANOH01000359.1 GCF_000346505.1 Aporhodopirellula sallentina SM41 | reverse complement strand
CCAAGAGTTTCGGCATGCTCTGTGAAACGCCGAAAGTCTTGGCGACTTTCGCTACGGTCTCGACGCGAATTTCTGTTGTAGCAGCACGTTTTTTGCGCGATTGATAAATGTTCCTGGCGTTTCCAGCTGCGGGAATTGAATGCGTTAAGTATCAGATTGCTCTAGCCGACACCAATCGCCTGATATGTCTTCGGACAGGAACTCATCATTGCTGGTGTCGGCCTTCACTTGTCCGCTCGCACGATCCTGCGTTGTCAAAACCGATGCTTCTCGGAGAAACGCCTTGGGCGTATACGTTCGCATGGGAGACTCACGGTCTGCTCCAGGTTTGCGTTCGCTTCAAGTTCATTTTGCTCGGCAAGGTTTGTGTGCTCGGTATCGCCAAGATGTACGTGTTGTAACTGGTCGCAAATATTGATTGCCAAAATTCCGCTTCGTCCCTCGTGTCAAAGGGCTCACCGGCAATTTGCCAATGTCCCGGTATGGTTGGCGATTCAATATAGAGCACGAAATCGAAATGGAGATCCAGGTAGTAGTCCACGAACGAGATGGTGGGATCTTCGTAGAGCACCGTGTACTCATAGTCTGTCCCTTCCGCGAACTGCGCTTGAGCACGATTGGCATACATGACGCTGGCGAGGGCAACCACAGTCCCAAGTATGATTCGGTACATCGCTTTTCTCCATTTGGCTGGTCAGCTTACTATCTGGTTCCACCCTGACAGACCGCGGGGCCTTTTGGGGGAACGTGTCAACAACGATTGACATAGACTTTACAGCGGAGCGAACGCAGATCTGTGACAGATCTAGGTCGCGGTCCGATGCGATTTCATTCTCGTCGGTTGGGCCGCAAACGAGGACTCAGCGGCAAGGCGTTCGTCTCGGCCGACTCGCCGATTGACAACTCTTCGGTAGGGAGTCTGCGGATCATGGCCGCGAGCTGACCGTCGTCAGGAGAGACAAGACGGACGGGTGTGCGGGCTTATTGGAAGGGGTTTCGACTGGAAATTGTTTGGTCTCCATCGAGGGGGCGAACAGGAATTTCCTGCCGGCAGACTCATCGCCTCGCTTGTTCGCACTTGTCTCGCGACATCAACTTTCGAACACCTTTCACTTCGTTTGAATCGCCACCGAGGACAGCATGGCTTCCGGGTTAACAGTGAAGCATTTCAAGGTTCATGGTTCTGCGGATGACAGGATCACGGTGCATCAATGGGAGTCGGTCGAACACACTTGGCCGAATCACTCGCACCCGGAATACAAACTGGGCGTTTCCGAAGGCGGCACAGGGACGTTCTTCTATCGTGGCCAGCGATACTTCACCGGCCCGGGAAAGCTACTCGTCATTCATCCCAACGAAGTGCATTCGTGCACGGCGACCGGGGCGTGGCGTTATCTCTATGCGGACCCGAATGTCGTCGCCAACATTGTCCGGACGTTTGACCGCAATGGTGACATCGAACCCTTGCTATTGCCCCCGGTCATCGACGACACGCAGCTCGTGGATCTCGTCTTGCAGGCTCACCGGTCGATGGACGATGGAGACCCGTCGTTGGATCAGGAATCCTCGTTTTACGATGCCATCTGCGAACTGCTCGTGCGGCACGCGTCCATGCCAGACGTTCCGAAAAAACAGG
Source organism: Aporhodopirellula sallentina SM41 (assembly GCF_000346505.1). Classification (GTDB taxonomy): domain Bacteria; phylum Planctomycetota; class Planctomycetia; order Pirellulales; family Pirellulaceae; genus Rhodopirellula; species Rhodopirellula sallentina. Next base: position 771 of record NZ_ANOH01000359.1, on the reverse strand, counting down.
GACGTGCGAACATCCGCAAAGTCAAGGAAAGCTTGGAAGAGAAATTCCGCGAGAACGTTTCGCTTCCCGAACTCGCCCAGCTGGCCGGGACCTCCGCCCCGTATCTCAGCCGCGTGTTCTCCAAAGAAGTCGGCATTCCCATTCAAACCTATCTCTCTCAGATCCGAGTCCGTCGTGCGCAGCAGATGCTGCTGGCCGGCGAGTCGCTCATCGATGTTGCCTACGCAGCCGGTTTCGCGGACCAGTCGCACTTCACGCGGCATTTCAAACGATTCATTGGGGTCGCGCCGGGAGCGTATTCCAAGGCAGCGAATCCATCGAGCAATTCCTGACACACCAATCCCGTCGCTGAAGTCGCCTGGGTTTGAAACTTCCTTCATTCCGAACTTTGACGAGTCCAGCGACGAAGCCTTCTCCCTACGCTGCATTTTCTTTTGACAGCGCGCAAGATCGTTCAAGAAGCGTCCCGGCCACCTTCCTAAACTCGTGAGGTCATGCGGCATTGCCTCGCTCTTTCAAAGGATTGGGAGCGGAGAGAGCAGGGCGGGTTACGCGATGGAGCCGCTGCTGGACCCTCCCCTCACTTCGCTTGCCCCTTCCGGAGGGAGGGTGATGCGAGATTGCCAACCAAACTCTTTTACAACACCAACAGGATACAAATTCGATGAATCTTGAACTCAACAACCAAACAGCCCTGGTCACTGCGTCCACTGGCGGAATCGGTCTGGCGATCGCGACTCGTTTGGCGGCCGAAGGAGCAACCACCATCAT
>NZ_ANOH01000358.1 GCF_000346505.1 Aporhodopirellula sallentina SM41 | reverse complement strand
GCTGTTTCGGCGACAATGCAGACGGCCGCGACGCCTGCTCCGCGGCGGCTAGTCCCGAGAAAGCAAGGAAGCCAAAACCAGCCGAGAGCGATCGCAACGCGTCTCGACGAGAGACAAGATTCACTCGCTGGTTGCAGAAGGACGGGGTCATCGCGGTTCTCTTCAGTTGACGGGTTACTGGACGGTTTGAAATTCGGTGGTGCAAAGCAACGCTTGGCAGTAGGCGGCCAGAAGATTCGGCGGGTCTGGTTGCCGCGAACTGGTTGCTTGACGCGAGAAACGATTTCGCCGACCGAATCGAACGCTGCCGGTCTGAGAGCTTGACGAGAGATTTACCCGTGAACTCGTTTGCGAACCTGCAGAGGCATTCAAAAACTGGGTTCCCAGTTGGACTTCTCGTGCGGTTGGTCGGCGTGCCAAGACGCGTTGATAGATTGCGGTGATGCGTTGATCGGGAGGCGTGTCTTCGATGCGTTTTGCCAAGGCGATCGCTTGCTGGGCAACGAACGGGTTGTTCATCATGAATAACGCCTGCAACGGGCTCGACGTGGTTTCGCGGGAACCGGCAACCAGACTCGCATCGGGTGCGTCAAACACCTCGAGCATTTCCGGGAGAACACTGCGAACACGCGGGAGGTATACCGATCGTGTCTTGGTTTCAATCGATCGAATCACCGGCTCGAACACGTTCTGGCCAACGCCACCTTCACCGGCTTCTCGTAGGTAGGTCCCGGTGGGACGGACGAGATCGAGTTCGCCCGACACCGCCAACATCGCGTCGCGGATCGCTTCGCCTTCGAGGCGTCGCACGTTCATCTTCCACAGATAGCGGTTGTCGGGATCGATCGCGAAGTTGGCATCGTGGTGTTCGGACGATAGCTGCCAGGTACGAGATAGCGTGATCTCCCGAACGAGGGATTTGATCGACCAATCGTTTTGCATCAAATGCATTGCCAGGTGGTCGAGCAATTCAGGATGCGTGGGCCGGTCACCACTGTTCCCGAAATCATCGACAGTTCGCACAATCCCACTGCCGAACATCCAGTGCCATACCCGGTTGGCGATCACACGAGCGGTCAACGGGTTTCGCTCGCTGGCAATCCATTGAGCCAGGTGCAGACGTCCGCTGCCGGATTGGAATGCGGGACTGCCGAGTTGGGCGTTTCGAAATTCACCGCGGACACCAGCGTCGATCGATCGAGCATGAAGTGTGTGTTTGTTCGATGAGCACAGCACCTGCGGCACGCCGCGCGGGACATTCTGCGCCGGCTTGTCCAGTTCGCCACGGACCAGGAGGCGTGTCGGCAACGCGTGGTCACGATCTTGGGTCCCCATCGCAAAGACACGTGGTTCGCCGCGATTCGAAAAGGCTTGCAATGCAGCTTCGGTTTCGTCACGTTGCGAACGCAGTCGTCGCAACGTGCCACGAAAAACGTTCTCGCCGGAGCGGATTTTGTTCATCGCATCCGATACCGCACGGGCCGCTTCGTCGCGTTCTTTGATCAGCGTTTGCATTTCCTCGGCGCTCAGTTTCGGTGCACCGGGGGGCGGCCCCATGCCGGTTAAATCCAACAGCGTGGTGGCTTGCCGGGCTTGTGCCTTGAGTAACCCGTAGTGAGTCTGCGTCGAACGGAAGATGCCCGCCAACGCGTAGTAGTCTTCCTGAGGAATCGGATCGAACTTGTGATCGTGGCACCGCGCACACGCGACAGTGGTGGCCAGAAAGGCACGCATGGTCGTGTCGATCTGTTCGTCGACAAGGTCCGCGAAAAACTTCTGTTGGTCTTCTTCGCCGACCCGTTTGACACCCAACGCCAAAAAACCAGAGGCGATCACATTCTCCGCCCACTCGTTGTCGTCCGACACGGGCATAAGATCACCGGCGACCTGTTCGCGAATGAATTGGTCGAACGGCTTGTCTTCGTTGAACGAGTCAATGACATAGTCGCGGTATCGCCACGCGTGCTGGTAAAGATTGTTTTGATCGCCTCCCGTTGAGTCCGCATACCGAGCCACGTCCATCCAGTGCCGCCCCCAACGTTCGCCGTAGCCTGGCGATTGAAGAAGTTCGTCAACGAGATCCGCATACGCATCCTGATCGATCCGCGATTCACTCCCGGGATCAGATGAGGTCTCGTCGGATGTCAACTTGCTTAGCCGATCCGTCCAGTCGTTCACCTGTCGCGGCGTCGGTGGCAAACCGGTCAATGTAAAAAAGAGTCTGCGGACCAGCGTTTCGGCGGTCGCCTCCTTGACGGGATTCAGTCCGTGCTGATCCATTGCCGCGATCGCGAATCGGTCGATCGCGGTTCTCGCCCACGCCGATCTTTTCGATGCCGGAACGTCTGGACGCCTGGGCGGTTGATAAGCCCAAAATTGTCGCCCCGCTTCGATGTCAATCTCAGACTCGACGTCGGGACTGATCTTGGTGACACGAGGATCAGGAGCGCCCATCTGAATCCACTTGCGAAAGTCCGCGATCACCGATGGAGGCAGTTTGCCTTTGGGAGGCATTTGATAATCATCGTCGGTGTATAAGATCGACTTGTAGAGCAGACTCTTCGCGAGCGATCGCGGAACAACCGCCGATCCTGAATCGCCACCAACGAGGGCGGATTGCCTGGTATCCAGTTTCAAACCGCCGCGTGCCTTGCCCGCATCATCGGAATGGCACTCGTAGCAGTGCGTTACCAACTGCGGACGGATCTTTGTTTCGAAGAAATCGATCTCTGCTCGCGTCTGTGAGTGCACCTCCGGCAGATCGCTAAACAGCAACAGCACAGCGAACACGCACGCGATCCGGGATGCCCATCGTGACATTCTCTTCGTCATGGCGTTTGTTTCCTCGGAGGACGTTTGGGGCGAATGGCGATGACGGTTTCTCCGTTGGCAGTCGAACCGGATTGATTGATGTCGGTATCGCCCGTGATCACGTTGACTTCGGTGATCGCATTGTTTTTGGTCACGATCCGAGCCTGCAGCGGCTGCTTCATGTTTTGAAAGACAGCGTGTCGTAGCCCGCCCGGCAGTTCAGCGAGCACACGAAATTCGAACGTGCGTCGCTCTCGCATCGCGGCGGTGATCTTGATTGAGGGAGCGATGGTGATGGTTGTCGCGTTCGCGGGAGCGGATTCGGTGCCACGCCGGCGACCTCGGCCGGAACGATTCGACATCCCGCCCCCACCGGAACCTCCACCGCCTCGTCCACCACCACGCATGCCTCGTCCCCGACCGCCTGCGTTGCTCGGGCCGCCTGCGTTACCCGGGCCGCCTGCATTGCCCGGGCCGCCCGCGCCGCCTGAACCAGCTGACGTGTCGTTCACAACGAGCATTCGATTGCCGCTGACTTTCTCGATCCTGACGAAGTATTCCTCCGCACCCGCGGCGGCGGTGAACGTCAAAAGCAACACCGATGTAAGGCTGAATCGGATGATGGGCCGCAACATGCGGGGCTCCAGAATAGGCAGTTTGCAAAGAAGGAAACTCGTTCCGCTGAATCGTTGTCTTATGCCCGCATCGGGATTGCCCGGGAATAAAAGAATTTTTCTGCAAAGCAGTTTTTTGCGTCCAATCCCACGTCGCTCGTAAGATAGTGAGTAGCCCGACAATCGCACTTTTTGATCACGAGAGAACCGTTTGCCAGCCGTCCCGCCCCCTTCCGATTCTGATAACGAGGTATCGACCGATGCGTTGGTAGCGTTGCTGGTGCGTCATCGTCACTCGTTATACGCGTTCATCGCAAAGCAACTCGTGAACCCTGCGGACGTGGAAGACGTGTTTCAAAAAACGAGCATGGTGATTTGGAAAAAGAAGGATCTGTTTGATTCCGATTCGAGCTTCTTCCATTGGGCGTGCGGGATCGCGTTCAATGAGGTCCGCAATTTCTTGACGGTTCAACGTCGCAACAAACTGCACTTCGATGTGGAGTTGGTCGAATTGCTGGCGGAGGAAGCGGCGGAAGAAAACGAGATCAGTGAGTCGCGATTGACCGCCCTGCGAGATTGCATGGCGGACCTTCCGTCTCGGCAGCAGCAGATTTTGCGTCGGTGTTATCTCGGCAATGACTCGATCACCGACATCGCGAAAGGGCTGGGCCGGGAACGCACCGCTCTCTACAAGCAGTTGGCGCGATTGAAGCAGAAACTCCAACAATGCATCCGTCTCCGATTGGCCTCCGGAGGTGGGCACGTATGAAGAACGAACGCCTGCTGGAATGGATCGACGAATTAGCATCGGATGACATTTCCGCCGAGGACCACGCCGACCTGCAGAAAGTGTTAAAAGCGGATCCTGCCGCTCGCAGCGTCTTCCGAGAACGCATGGACATGGAGGCGGGTTTGCGCACCTGGGCGGCGGAGTCGGATTTGCCGAACGACAGCGAGCCTTCGTCACGGAAGTCGCTGCGCCCGGCGTCTGAGTCGACATTTCGCGGGATGATCCGTGGGCCGTATCTGATCGCCTTCGCCGCTGCGGCCGGAATCCTGCTGTTCATCGGAATCCAAGTCGACGTGATTGAGGTAGGCATGCCGCTGCGAGTTGCTCGGGAGGAAGTTGCTCGGGCGGAAAACGCGGGCAACAAAGTCGTGTCTGATCCAGTTCGCAGCGATCTTGCGAACCCGTTTGTGGGCGTTGTTCGGCAACGTGACGATTGCCAATGGGCCATCCGTCCCGTATCAGCCAACGGCCAATTTGCCCTCGGAAGGGTTTCGCTGCAAAAGGGCGTCGCCGAACTGGCTTTCGATTCGGGCACAGACATCACCTTGCAGGCTCCATGTGAAATCGAAGTCACGTCACGGGATACCGCACGCCTGATCGCCGGAAACGTATTCGTGAACGTGACGGAGTTGTCCAACGGGTTTGTGCTGAGAACGCCCGAGTCGAGGATTCTCGATGAGGGAACCGAGTACGGTGTGTCGGTGGGCGAACAGGCGACCGAAGTCCATGTCTTTGACGGGCGAGTCGTTTGGATCCCGGATGACGCGGGGAATGCCTCGCAGGCGGATGTCGAAGAACGAATCGACGCCGGTCAGGCAAAGAGCTACCTGCGGTCCCAACCGACCCGGTCGAAATTCATTCCCTTTGGCAAACGACAATTTGTCCGGCGTGTGGAGCAGCAGATCAAACAATCCGCCGGTGACGCGCTGTTGGCGTATGACGGGTTTGAAAATCTAGCCGGGCGTGTGCGACGCGGGCGCAGCGGTTTCGGTTGGTCTGACGGTTGGCAAGCCGGCAATTCGCTGGCGGGTGGTCGTGGACGAGGGCAACTCGCAGACATCGTCGACGCCCCGGCCGACGTGGTGTTCGGAATTGATCGCGACGGTCATCGCCTGATGTCAATCCAAAATGGCAGCGACCTCCGCCGTGCCTTCGACCAACCTCTCGCAGTTGGCTCGGGCGAAAGATTGTTCATCGCGGTTTTGGTTCAGCAGAGCTCTGCATCGCAGGACGATCAAGGCCGATCGCTGGTCATTTCTCTCGAACCTGACCTGCCCGGTCGAGGCCGGCGACTTCACCAGATCGCTTCTTTCGGCATCACGACGGAGGGTTTTCCGTTCATCAACAGCGGAAACTCGATTGCGAAAACGGCGACACGAATCGTTCCGGGACAAACCTATCTCTGCGTATTGAGATTGGCGGCGGAAAACCAAACAGACGAGACCGTCATGCAGCCCACGCTTCGGCTCTACCAACCGGGCGAAGATGTCGACTCGGTCGAACCGTCATTATGGACCGTAACAGGCGAACCTCGCCGTGCCTCTTACCCAACGTCGTCGCTGCGAATCATCGCCGGCGATCAAGCGTCCTGGCAGATCGACGAACTGAAAGTAGGAACCACCTGGCAATCCGTCACGAAGGGCTCCATCAAATAGTGCAACCGACGTCGCCAGACATCGGTTGCATGATTTCCCATCGATGAACATTGTCCAAAGATGAACATTGTCCAAAGATGAATACCGCCAGCGATGGGTTTACTTTCGCCGGGAAGCCTCCATTTCATCGGGCGTGATCTTGCCATCGCGGTTTGAGTCCATCTTCGCAAACATGCGTTCGGCGTTGCCAATGGCTTCGGCGCGAGTCAGGACTCCGTTTCCGTCGCGGTCGATTTCACTGGAGTGTCCTTTGAGGAATCCACCCATCGCACTTCGTGATCCACCGCGACCGCTCAGCTCAGCAGTACTCAATTCACCATCGTTGTTGGTGTCATAGCCGGCGAACGCATTGGTGGCTTCGCCGACGATTTCGTCTCGGCTGATGATCTTGTTCTTATCAAGATCGATCTCATCGGCATGCACCAGAATCCACGGTTGGCGGGGACCGTCGCCGGGCTGCGGCCCCTTTGGACCGCGGGCTTGTCCCCGAGGCCCGTCGCCACGTGGTCTGCCGCCTTCGCCACGTCCTCGTCTACCTTGCGGCTGATCTCGGGGCGGCCGCTCGGCATTTCGACGACCGTCGCCACCACGTCCTTGGCGCGGTGTGTAGTTTTCGGTTTTCGTTCCTTGAGCCGAAACAAAGTTGAACGTTGCTGATCCATCTTCCGCGACCGTGTACTCGACTGATCGTGGGGATCCGAAGACTTCGTAACGCACGATAAAGCTGTCCGGCGTAGGCTTCTCAAAGCCGACGATCTTCGCTCCCTTCAAACCGGTCAGCGACGGACGAACGCCTTGTGCCCGGGGTTGCGGATCAACCTGCCCGTCACGCTCGACGACCTCGCCGTAGAAACCGCCATTCAAATAAGGAAACGTTTTCGTCGCGTGATAGTGGTACTCGCCATCCGGTCCTTTGTGACCGTTTAGCCAATCGAGATCAGTCGGTGGCTTGCCATTCGGATCGTTGTAGCCGTAGATCGGATAGCCATCGAGCGCCACGCCGACCGGGTTCCCGGCCCCGACAATCTTTTCCAAATGCACGGGAGTAATGTGGTAGTGATAGTCATCAGCCCGACCACAATGCCCGCCCCACTGATCCAGCTCACCGGCCAACAGAGTGTCTGTTCTTCCATCGTTCTTGATCGGATTGAAAATAGGGACACCGTTGACCGCCAGTGCAATCGCGCCGCGAAAGAAATACTCCTTCGTCGATAGCGGGTTCTTCGCGGGAACCGGATGCAGCGGAATCCGCCACGCGTTGTCACCCGTGTACGACTGAGGCAGCGGAACCTGTTGTTGCCACGCGGTGATGCCAGTCATCATCGGATGGTCCGGCATGCCGTTGGATTCGACGAATAAAAAGTCGCGGTCGAATCGAACGTTGACTTTGTCTTTGAAGGGATCAAACAGCTTTGCCAACTCGGGCCGGTTCGCAGTCGCTGTTTGCCTTTGCACCACGAGTTGATATTTCGGCTGCTCCGTGTTGAGCCGAATGATCTTCTGCTGCGTCTGAGGAGACGGCGCGTGCGAATGTCCTTCGTGAGCGATCACACTACTCGACGGCAACACAGCTACGACCAAGTAGCACATGACGCCGATACACCAACGAAGGTGTTTCACAGCAAAGCCGTGGGGGCGCGAAGCGTCCTCGTGGGTGAAGACACAATGATCGACA
>NZ_ANOH01000357.1 GCF_000346505.1 Aporhodopirellula sallentina SM41 | reverse complement strand
AAGGTTATCGGCGGAATGGGATTTCACGCGGGTTGAGGCCAGGAACCGCGGTTCGTGTGGGGCCGGAATGAAAGTAGGCCGGATGAAGGAGGCTTTGCGACGCGTATCCGGCGGTGGTGTGGATGCCGGAACGTCGCTTCGCTTGGTCCGGCCTACAAAGGTTATCGGCGGAATGGGATTTCACGCGAGTTGAGGCCGGGAACCGCTAACGCAGTGCGGTTGATGTGTGTGCTCGTCGGCTTTCAACTTTGCGATGGGGACCGGGCGGGTGACTACTTCTTTGTGGGCTTCTTCCACAACACGATGTTCTCGACGTCGTTGGGGACCGGATCTCCTGCTGTGCTACGGCCGTTTTCGATGTCCGAGGTCAACTGATCGAGCAACTGCTTGGCGACTTCGGGATGGCTTTCGTAGAGATTGTTGGTTTCACCCGGATCGGCGTCCATGTCGTAGAGCTGTCCGATTGGGCTGTCCTCGGCCACCTGGTGCTCTCGAGGTGCGGTCAATCCGCCGGACCCTCTCGCCAAGAGCAGTTTCCATTTCCCGTGACGATACGAGAAGTAGCCGTCGATGGAATGATGGATCACCCCTGTTCGTGTGGACTCGATCGGTTTGTCGTAGAACGCGGGTAGGAAGCTGACGCTGTCTTCGCCGGCGCTTTCGGGAAGTTTTTTACCGACGATATCCGCGAACGTCGCCAAGCAATCGCTTTGACAGATCAATTGGTCCGACTGCGTCGCTGGCGCGATTTGTGCTGGCCAACGCGCGATCAACGGGATCCGGTGTCCGCCGTCCCATAGATCGCCCTTTGATCCGCGATACTGTGCGCTCGGGTAGTGCCCCTTTGCCTGCAGGTCGGGGATCCGGGCTGATTTGGAACAACCATTGTCGGCCGTAAAAATGATGAGCGTGTTTTCCTTCAGTCCGGCTTCATCGATCGCTCGGGTGATTTCGCCAACGACCGAATCCGTCTGCATGACAAAGTCACCGTATCGCCCCAAACCGCTTTTCCCCTCCCACTCTTTCGCAGGAGCGATCGGTGTATGGGGGGAGGTGAGTGAAACGAACGCAAAGAACGGTTGGTTGTCCCTTTCTTTGCTGATGAACTCGACGGTCTTGTCTTGAATCTTCGGCAGAACGTCGACCGCCTCGAAATCAGGTTCGGCGGGGCCTTTGCGAAACCCGAAAGCTTTGACAACGTTGCCCTTACCAACGAACCGATCGTTCTCGATGTAGATGTACGGCGTCATGTCCAGCGACGCGGAGATGCCAAAGTAGTAGTCAAACCCACGTTCGTTGGGGCCGTCGCTGATGCGAGCATCCCAGTCCACGTTCGGTGGATTGTGACCTCTGACTCGCCGTTCGTCGGTGTAGGGGATGGTCATCCCGAGGTGCCATTTTCCGATCGCGGCGGTCTTGTATCCGCTCGTTTGCAGCAGACTGCCCAGTGTCATCCGGTCTTGCTCGATCATCGGCGGATCGTAGCCGTAAATCACGAACCTTTGCAGAGACGTTCGCCAGTTGTACCGACCCGTCAGCAGGCTGTATCTCGTCGGTGTGCAAACCGACGAGGTCGAGTGCGCGTCGGTGAACGTGATTCCCTGTTGAGCCAACGAGTCGATATGAGGCGTCGAGATTTTACCGCGTTCGGGATTGAGACACTGAATGTCTCCGTAGCCGAGATCGTCTGCCAGGATCAGAACGATATTCGGATGATCGAGCGAGCCTGTTTCCGCGAAAGAAGTTCGCGAGGATGCAACAAACAGAGATAAGGAGCAAAGAATCCCAACGAGACAAGAACGCGAACCCAAGATGGTCATGGTGATATCAACGAGAGAAGAGGAATAGTCGCCGACGAGTTCGAGGCAAGTAAACGCGGAGCGTCCACCTGCCACGAACATGTCAGCGGGGGAGTCAGAGCATTATTGCATATACTCTGGCTTCCATGGCTCGTTGCCGTTCTTAGGTTGCAAAAACTTCGCGTCGACGTCTTGGTACCACTCGTGAAGTTTCTTGCGCATTTGTTGAACTCGTTCGGGCATTTCGGCTGCGAGGTCTTTGCTCTCGCTAAGGTCCGCTTCCAAATCGTACAGATGAACTCGGCCGTCTTCGTAGCGTTCGAACAGTTTGTACTTCCCGACCCGGATCGCACCGCCGGGGATACCGCCTTGGTTGCTGTAGTGCGGGTAGTGCCAGTACAACGCGTCACGATCGAGCGAACCGCCTTCGAGAGCCGGGCGAATATCGATTCCGTCGATAGGATGATCGATTTCCACACCTGCGGCGGATGCAATTGTTGGTAACAAGTCGATTGAGCAGATCGGAGTCGATGATACCGATCCCGCTTTGGTCACACCCGGGTAACGAATGATCCACGGTTCTCGCACGCCGCCTTCGTAGACCCATCCTTTGCCTCCGCGAAGTGGCAGATTGCTCGTCGGGCTTCCTTCGGATGTGGAGAGACCACCGTTGTCGGATGTGAAGACGACGATGGTGTTGTCTTCCACGCCCGACTCTTCGAGTTGTTTGAGAACTTTGCCAACGGCTTGGTCCATCGCTTCCACCATTGCGGCATAGACGGCGTGCTTTTGTAGCACGCGAACCTTGCGAGGTTTCTTGCCGATGACTTGCTCTTCGTCCGCGAACTCTTCGCCTTCGATCGCCTCTGCTTTCTCTTTGTACTTCGCGACCAGGTCCGGACGTCCCATCAAAGGAGTGTGTACCGAATAGAACGCGAGGTATGCCAAGAATGGCTCGTCTTTGTGTTCGTCGATAAATGCAGCGGTGTCTCGTGCCAACCGATCCGGCAGGTGATCACCCGCGGGGCTCTCGACTTCCATTTGGGGATTTTCAAAGGGAGCAAAGTAGCGTTTGCCCGAATACGGACCGCCGCGACTGTATCCACCGATGTTGACATCGAACCCTTGGTTTTGTGGATAGTATTCTTCGGATTCACCGAGGTGCCACTTGCCGGCGAAGAAGGTCGCATAGCCCTTCGTCTTGAGTGCTTCAGCGATCGTGACTTCTTCGATCGGCATGTTGCTGTTGAGCGGTGCCGGTTTGAACGTTCCGCCACGACGACCGGAGAAAAAGTTGGTCGCTTGCACCCGCGTCGGGTATTTGCCCGTCATCAAGCTATATCGGGTCGGCGAACAAACAGGATTGGCCGCATATCCGTCGGTGAAACGCATGCCTGAGTCGGACAGTCGATCGATGTTCGGTGTGTCGTAGAAGCAGTCAGGGTTGTTCGCTCCCACGTCCATGTATCCGAGGTCGTCGACCAAAAACACGACCACGTTGGGTGGACGCTGCGTCTCCGACTCGGCCGCGTATGCGGAGGGACACACATGAGTAGTTGCTACTGTGCAGGTGAGAGCAAAGGCAACGATCGAAGCGGGCAATTTCATAGAGGAATCTGAGGATTTTGAGGTGTGAAGATCTGGGTGTGGAAGACACCGGTGCAACCGAACCAATCAGGACAGCGGTAGGTGTTGGCGTGCGTCGCCGAATCATCCGAAAACGAGATGCTCGGAAACACAAACGGCACAACGCAAACGAATCGAGTATTCGGCGACGCGAGAGTACCTATCCGGCAAAATGCTCGGTCACGGAAGCTCGAAGCGTTCGAATTGACGGCTCTGCGAACCCGCGTGAGCGTCAACCTGCCGGTCGATTCTATACAGTAATCGAGCCGCGAAGGAGGTGCCGCATTTGAGGCGTCTGTTTGGCAAACGTCTCACTAAACGACGCCCAGATCCGATCCGAAAACGTCGTGGCATCGACCTCTTTCGCGATGTTGGCCCTGGGGGTTCTCAGGAACCGCGGCCCGAGCGGAAGGTTCTAAAACACGCGGAAAAACACCGCCAAGACCCAGAACCTCCGAAACCTATTTTAACGCGATCGACGCCGCCAAGCTGGGCGGGTGATCGTGGGGCCGGCAACCTTTTGCGCACAGAAGCGGTTGCCTGCATGCGTCGCAGCGATTTCAACAGCGTTCTTCTACGGCACACCTACGCCAGACTCGGCTGCTACTTCGATTAATAGAAGAACGTCTGGCTCGGATCTCGTTATTCCTCCTTGGCGGAATCATCACCGCCTTCGGCTTGCGATTGATCAACCAGTTTCTCGTATTCTTCGATGGACATGTTGCCGTGCTCCGTCGCCAGGCTCGTTCCTTTTTTTCCACATCCAACGGCGACGTTCAGGCAAAGGGTGATGAGGGCAATTTTGAGATACGTTTGGGTCATGAGAGATTCAATGCTCGACGGTAGGGATGGAAGTAGAGAGTTTGTGATTGCAATAGCGACCAAACTTTTTGACCATCGAAACCCGCCCTGCGAATTTGCAGGGAAGAAGTCGATGGCCGGAGAAAGTTCGCATGGTGAGTTTTCTCGCCTCGCGATTCGTTGAAACAGAAGCGTTTCGGAAAGCCTTCGTTGGGATGTGGTCGCTTAGATTTCTTCGTCGATGACTTCTTTGCTGGCACGTGTCCCGAGGGCTCCCCAAAGACCGTAGGGGCTGATCGAACCGGGCGCGTTGGAGACTCCTCCTCCCATGGCGACGGGAGTGCTGCTCTGATTCCCCGCGTCGATGGAATCGGTAACGAACTTCACGGCTCCGTCGCCCATCAAGACGTGGCATCCTCCTTGGTGGCGACTGCCTGGAGGAAGCACACCTGCGCGTTGCCAGAATTGCCACACTCCGGTCTCGTTGCTCAGCAGGGCACACGCAGGAGAGTTCGGTGGCGATATCGTGAACATGGTTGTGAACATGCATTCGCCCGAACCCCAACGGTAACCGCGTCCGAGAACCGCGTTATTGGTAGATATGGTTGCTGCGGATGTCCAGAACTGCGGTCGTGCCGCGTCAATCTTCGGATGATTCGAGCAGTCGTTCGGGGCACCGGCGGGAGTTTCCACCGCGTCACTCAGCTCCGCACGCATGACCATTCCGTCGTTGTAGTTGATGGCCGTTCGGGTGTCGCGATCACCGAGGTCCGTGGGGATCTCGCCTGCCATGATCGTGTTCGCCAGTCCGTCAAGGATGTCGCGAAAGCGAGTGCTTTGTCGTGCCACAAAGATGCCCCGTTGTGCGGCGCGAGTACGCTGTGAACGAGCACTGGTGACGACCAAGTTCTGGTCCGTCGCTCCGGAGGCGGCGCGGAAGGGGCTGTCTCCGAGACACGCGGCGTAGTTGGTTCGACCGAGCGACGGAAGGCCAATGCCGGGATCGCTGGGGCATCGCAGGGTTGGGATTTCGGTCGCCCATGGCGGATATTGAACGTGTCCTGGATGAGGTCCGAATGCCGGCCAAGGCGCGGTTGCGACACCGCCATGCGCGACGGCTTGACCGTCGGTACGCTCGACGAGTGGATTGGAGACTTGTTCCCAGAGAGCCTGGCCTTCAAAGAACGGAAGCAAACCAACAAAGATGCTTTGTCGTTGTCCGTTGTAGAAGTTCGAGTTGTCGGTTCCGACGCGGGTCGCCTGGAACGAGGTGCCGGTTCCACCTTTGTGAATTGGAAGTTGCTTGTAGGCGGAGTGGTAGTTGTGAATTGCCAAACCGATTTGTTTGAAGTTGTTACTGCAACTCATCCGCCGGGCAGCTTCACGGGCTGCTTGAACGGCCGGCAAGAGCAGACCGACGAGCACGCCAATGATTGCGATTACTACGAGCAATTCGACCAAGGTAAATCCGCCTGATTTCTGGCGGGGACAATTTCGCGTATCCATTTGAGGACCTCTGAATGGGAAAAAAACACTATTCGGCGATTAGGGAGAATCACCTCACCTACTAGCTCAACCGAATCAGGGGCCAGGAATCTAAACACCTCCACAAAAAAAGTTTTCGATATTCAAAGGTAGCTGTTTTGCGGAGGACGGGGGGGATGACACGTACACGCACCGGTGCCCAGTGTTTGGGAATTTGACGTGCTTCATCCAGGTATCAGAGATTGCCAGAATCCAGGCCACCGAAGTCTGGCGACATCGGCTTCGCCATTTGAGAACGGCTTTCGTAATTGCGGTGCGCACGGGGCTCGAGCGGTGTTCTTTGCGATAAACACGGCGGCATGAACACGGCGTGGCGGCCGAAACGCGAGGCTATATTGGAAGTAGCCCAGAGAAAACGAACGGCCGCGATCCGTCATGTGAGCGGAGCGCCGTTCGAAAAACGCTATTGGCGAGTGATCTTTGGCTCGGTGAACAGGGTGGCCGAGTTGTGCACGCCGAATCCGATGTAGTTGATACTCGTGACGGTTTCAGAGAACGCGAGCGAGATTGTTTTTTCGTTAATCGTCAGCTCCGCCGTTCGCGAATCAAGATCGACATCGATCCGGCAATACAACTCTCCGTCTGGGTCCAAAGAACCCTTCAAATCGTTGCCCCATTGGGAATGATTTTCGAAAAGCGTTATTTCGTTGGATCCGATCCAGCTTCCGGCGCATAAGGCAGCGTTCGCGTCCTCGTCACTCGAAAGCACCAACATGCCGTTCTTGGTTGCCGATCGGTTGGCTGGCTTCATTCGCCATTGAACAGAGAGTTTCCCTGACGTGATGCTTTCGTCGAGTTCCTTCAACATGGTTTGCGCCGGCCCTGTCGCGGTCACTCGATAGCCATAACGGCAACGCTTCAGTTCCGCCCGCCCGGTGAACCCGTCCTGCAACGTCTGCGTTTGTTCATCGAGAGGTTCGGCGGCAGTCACCGGTTCGGTTACGGGCGTGAAATCGTCGCCGGCTTTGGGCAGGGAGTCTCCCTCCAAACGAATCACGAGACCGGGGGCGGAGAGGTCACCGCGGTCGGCTTCGGAGGTTCCCAGTTCGTCAATCAGATTTCCATCGATCGTCATTGTTGCACCCTGGATCGATACCTGGCTTTTGATGTCGATCGATTCCGCCGCCAACAAGTCTTGCGCCCATACGTGTTTGACGTCTTCGATGCTGCCGGCGAAACCGAGTTTCAGTTGTTGGTAGTGTCCGGCAATTCCGATCGGTTGAGACGCATCACGAATCTGCACCGAAACTTTCGCACGCGGATGGTACCACTGGTTGGCCGGACTCACTCGGCCCTCGGTCGCGATTCCGGTTGGCCCATTGGGATAGGTTGTCGCGCAGACGTACGGTGCGTCACCGTCGGTTTCCACGATGGGAAGGGGCATGTTTCGCGACATGATTGCGGGAGCGCTTTGATGCACGATTTTGCCGTAGGTGTTCGATGCCCACGTGTCCCATTTGGTGAACTCGCAGCGATCGATCAGCTCCTCTTTGGAAGACAGATAGACGCCTTCACCCGCGGGAAAAGCCGGGGCAATTCGCGACCATCTTCCGAGTCGCTCGACTTCGTTGATGCGTCGCTGCATGGTCCGTTTGCCCGACAACTGGTGGTGTAGGTCGCGTCCGAGCAGGGTGCGTTCGTTTAGGTTCGGATGTCGTTTGCTGGCGACTAAAACACCTAAACCGATCGCGATATTGCAATCGTCTTGTACGTTGAGGATCGCTCGGTATTTGGGTTGTTGTTGGGTTTGTTTCAAGATGTCATGCGTTCGCCGCAGCGTCGTTACGGACATCAACAAGGGCGACGCGTCGTAAGTCCGAAAAGTATCGGAATGCTGCAGGCAACGTAGCATGGGAGCTTGCAACCGTCCGCCGATTTCATAAACCGACGGATACGAAGATCGTTCTTGATCCCATTTGGGATTGAGGTTCCCACCCGCCCCGGTGACATATTCAAGGACGAGGTCGGGGTATATTTCCTGCTTTGCCTTGAACGAATTGAACTGAGCGATGTCTCCGCCGTCAATTTTCCAATAGCGGATTCCGGCGTGCTTGGACCACTCAACGAACGTTCGTGCTTGCTCGGGCGTCACGTCGCCACGTGTCCAGATGCCGAGCGAATTCCATCCGAGTGCTTTGATCTCTTTGTTGAACTGGAGCAACGCGTCCTGCGGCGAAAGTCCCGCGTATCTCGGGAAGTCATCTTCGTCGGCCACGAGATTGAAAAACGGCGGTCCGCCAGCGATCCGTTTCGACGCGTCTTTCGTTTGCCAGCCATGGTCGATCAGGAAGATAAAGTCCTCTCGTGCACCGTCCAGATACGTCGTCGCCCATCCGTCTTTCTCGTTGAAGACGGCGTGTTCGGTCAACTCTTCACGGGCGGCTTGGTTGGAGACGCCTCGCAAGTCTTTCAGATCAGTGCCGCGGCCAATCCAGTAGTTTTGGGCGTACCAGGTACACCAATAGTTTGCGGTTTGACCGTCCGCCGGCGGCACCAAGTTTGGGCCTCCTGCGGGCACGCAGGTCGACGTCAGCAGCAACAATGCGACCACCCGAATGGCACCGAATACTGCCTTTTTTGCGTTTTTTATCATGTCGTTGGGGTGTCCACTACGGAGTGCTTGACCTGCCGCCGCGTGTAGCAACCGGTCCTATTCGTCGGGCGGGGCCGAATCTTGGAGTCGAATATGTGAGTGATTCGAGGTGCGAGTGATGAGGCCGATCCGGTTTTGCGGGCGCGGTCCTCGCATGTATAACCGGGTCTGTCTCGCCGGATCTAAACACTCGGCGGAGAAAATCGAAAAGAAAACTCCGTGGGAGGCATGTTCGCTTTCGGGAGGCTGTAGGGGATCTTGTTGAAGATCCCGCTGCGTGAGGATCTTTTGCAAGATTCACTACGGGAGATAGCGTTCACGCAAACGGATGGTGCATGCAAGACGTTTTGCGCCCGCGCTATTCGTCTCCGACAATGACTTCGATCGACTTCGGCAGCGCCTCCATGTCTGATTCCGTGAACTGGTCGGGGGAAACATAGAGTCGCCGGAGCATTCGGTTTCCCTTCAACGGGGACAGATCCGTGATCGGCGTCCCACGCAGATCCAATTCGATCAGTTCCAAACTGCGTAGCTGCGACAGATCGTGAATGTTCGTGCCCCGCAAATCGAGGACACGGGGCCGGAGCGTCTGCAGCAAACAAATGCGACTCGGTTGATAGTTGGTGCTCGCGATCGTGCGGAGCAATTGAGTCACGCCGGTGCTGCGAAGACGGACGGTTTCCGTTTCGGCATTAAAATCCAGCTGGAGGTTTTCGCACTCGGGGTTGTTGATCTCGATCCATTCCCGAACGAGGCGCGTTTGATCGTCGGCGGGTCTTGGGGTGAGGTTGTCGTAGACCAGCATTTTTTCCGCCAGCGGCGCTCGCCACGGTTCGTTCCGAGACAGGTCACGTACCAACTGAATGAAATGATCGGTATCGAGTCGTCCATTCGGTCCGACGTGCGGTTGGTATTTGCGAGCCAACCGCACCAAGTCGGGTTGAATGATTTTGCCGTCGCGTACTAGCTGCAACGCCGATTCGAAGTCCTGGGTCAGGAAATGCAGCCAGTACTTTTGCGTCCACGCGTGTGATTGTGGAGGCGGGTTGAACGAGAGTATCGAGTCGAGGTGTTGGTTGGTGTGTTGAAACGCGAGTGGAAGTGTTTCGTCACGCAAAAACGCGATGTCCGTCAACAACTCAGCGTGGAGAACGGCTTCGGAAACTTGGCGATCACGGCGTCGTTCCGATTCCGCTTTCTCGGCAAGGTATTTCGCCAGTGACTCTTCCGCCCGAGACTGCGCTTGTTCGGCTCGGGTTTGGGCTTCTTCTGCTCGAGATTGCGCCTCTTCGGCGCTGATGAGCGCTCGTTTGGTTCGTTCCTGGGCGTTTTCGGCGCGTAGTTGAGCCTCCTGTGAATGCCCGCGGGCGGCGACCGCAGCAGCCATCGCGTCCAACGCGTCTGCACGGCTCTCGCGCAACTGCATTACAAAGAAGAACACGCAGAGCGACAGAACGGTCAGCAAACCCAACGTGATCGCACACGCCTCGCGATGGCGCCGGTAGAACAACGCGGCTTCCCGGCGAAGACCAGCTTGTTCTACCGAAACGCTGTAGCCGGCGAGAAAGCGCGCGATGTCCTGTCGCAGGTCTTCGACGGTTTGATAGCGATCTGCTGGATCGTGTGCGGTGGCCTTCGCAATGGTTGCGGCGAGCGCGAGGCCGATTTTCGAATTTCCGGAACGGACTCGGACCGGTAGTTCGAACGTCAGCAATTCGTGCAGCAGGCATCCGAGCGCGTAGATGTCCATTTGCGGTGTTTTGTGTCGCCGTTTCTCCTTTTGCTCCGGCGCCATGTAGATCGGCGTACCCTTGGCGGACTCTAGCAAGGAACCATACAGATCGGGATCCAAAAGGACGGTCGATGGGCTCTGTCCTTCGGTTTGCGACATGACGACGCCCATGCCCCAATCGCAGACCTTCACTTCGCCAAATTCACCGACGAAGACATTCTCCGGTTTGATGTCGAGGTGAAGCACTTGGCGTGAGTGTGCGTACGCGATTGCGTCACACACGCGAGAGAAAATTTCCAGGCGATCGCGTAGCGAATAGGCCGTTTCGCCTTCACCACTGCGGAGCAAATTAATGACCGCTCGGAGCGACCGGCCCTGTTTCAACTGCATCGTGAAGAATGGCCGGCCCTGCTCATCGAGATCCATGTCAAACATGTCGATGATGTTCGGATGGTCCAAACGTGCCGTGAGATGCGCCTCGCGTAGAAACGCATCGAATTGGTCACTGTTGAACTCTGGCAACGGTTTCGCCATTGCCACATGCCGGGTCGCACGAGCGTCATAGACTCGGTAGACCTCCTTCATCCCCCCGCGCCCGATCAGTTCGGGATTTTGGTATCGGTTTTCGATACGAGAAATCGCGCAATAAAGGGGGCAGATATCGTCGTCCGACTCGATTTTCTGGCCTGCAGCCTGGGCCGGATCAGCCTGTTCGAAGAGATCGTTGAGGATCGGTTTGATGCGTTTGAGCGCTTCGTCGCGGGGCAAATTAGACGTCATCGGGCAGTTCTAGTTCGCGTCGCAGTTCGTACGCTTCATGCACCAAACGCTTCTTGACCCGGTGTTTGAGGACATAAACGCTCTCTTCGCTCATGTTCAAATCCTCGCTGATGGATGCGGCCGATTCACCCTCGACGCTGCGTACGAAAACGTCGACGGCGTTACCGGAGAAGATCGTCCTGAGACGTTCGAGGGCGAGTCCGATAATGTGGTCCCGCCATTCTACCTCGATCCGTTGTTCCAATTCCGATTCTGCCATCAGGATATCGTTGATCACCGGCGAATCGGTGTCGACCATCTTCTGATTGCGTCGTTGTTGCCGGTGCCAATCCACCGCCGTGCTACGGATCAGGTGCGAGAGCCAGCTTCGAAATCGGGCTCGTTTGGGTTGGTGTTGATAGTTGGCGAGGTCTTTCCAAAGACGCACCAAAGTCAATTGGCAGACGTCATCCACGTCGGATTTCGCGACACCGAGATGCACGAGAATGCGGCTGATGAAGGGCCGGTAGTAGTCAAGCAGTTCTTCCCACGCGGGGTGGTTCTTTTCTGATTGCGCAAGCTCGAGCAACGAAAGGCGGGTCGGCAGATTGTGTGATTGGCTGGTCATACGCAGTGCGGAGAGCGGGGACCAGAAATTAGCCTGGGCGATGGACGCGGTCAACGATCCAGTCAATCTGAGAATCTGCGCGAATGTTCGACGGGCACCGCTCTTTCATGCAAAACGCGACGAACGCCGATCGGATGATGAGGTTCTGGACAGGTTCCTGGTGTTTGAACCGGGAGTGCCGGGAAGAGTATCACGAGTGGGCGACATCTGTTGGAAAAGTCTCGCACGCGTGGAGTGCCGCTGAGAAAGAGAATTCAAATTTTCGCATTTTCTGCTGCAACATTTTTTGCTCGGCAACGACTGCCCTTTGAGAGACCGCAGTTCGTGGTCCCATACCGCCTTGAAAATGACTCTCGGGAGGGTCAATCGTCATGCTTCGGATCGTCAAATTCTCATTAGGTGCGGTTGCCGCGTTGATCGTTGGCGGCTTTCTTCTTCTGGGAACGAGTTTCACCAGCTACCTACGCACGTCGGCTCGGGCAGTTCAGGAATCGGTGCAAGACTCCGTGCCGCTCGAATTCGAACTGCGGCGAGCACGCGATTTGATTGACGAGATTCTGCCGGAATTGCAATCACAGGTCCGCGTCATCGCCGAAGAAGAGGTCGCGATTCAGGCATTGAGAAATGACCTCCACGCGAGCACCGAGCGTCTCTCCAGCGAGAAGTCCAACTTGGCGGCGCTGCGTGACCAACTGCGAGTCCAGCAGGTTTCCTATCGGATCGGCGATCGCGAAGTGCCACGCAAACAACTCGCCGGCCAATTAAGATCGCGGCTGGAGCGGTTCAAGCAAAGTGAATTGGCGATCGACATGAAAACTCGATTGCTGGAAAAACGCGAAGAGGTTCTCGGGGCTGCTTTGTTCAAGTTGGAAGAGATGCGAAATCGAAAGGTTCAGCTCGAACAGAAAGTCGAAATGCTTATCGCCCAGGATCGGCTGCAGAAGGCGTCAAGAGTCGATTCTGAACTCGGATCGAAAATGGCCGTAGGCGGCAGCGAGATGCGTGAAGCCGATGAATTGCTCGATCAAATCGAGACGCGACTCGCGGTCGCTCAGCGAGTGCTCGAACACGAACAGGACGTCGTGGCCATTCCACTCGATGATTCCGCGATGACCGAGAATGATATCCTATCGGCGTACGATCTGCATTTTGACGGGACATCCAATGAAGTGCAGGGCTTTGAGGCTGAGGGATCGGATGATGTTGAACCGGACGAACAGAATGTGCGCCTGAAACTGACTTCAAAGTAGCCATGTCTGGGTGTCATGTGCCTCTCCGGTATCGAGAAGGCTCTTCCGCGACGACAATCCACCGAGTGAATCCATTAGTATTGGAACCGTTTGCATTGTTTCACACCGACCTTAAACGAACCGAAATTGCGATGAACGCAGGGCGTTTGGATGAGGCATTCGCGTTGCTGAAATCGTCGCCGTCTCGCCATCATCGCGACGCACAAACGCTGGTCGATCGTCTCGTGGACGAATTTGTGCGACGGGGAAACCAGCATTTCGATGACGGGCGTGCGGACGACGCGCGGCATGACGCGGACGCCGCCTATCATTTGGGTGGACGACAAATTGAGATCGCAAAACTGCGTCAACGTATCGCCCAGCATCTCGAAGAAGGACGCGAATTGCGATTCACGTCGGAACGAGGTGGCGTCAACTCACGAGGCGACATCTTGCAAGTCGATGGGATCGGCAGTTTGTTGTTGCTGCGATCCGATACGGTTTCGATCGGGGGAGAATCAACAACTGCACCGCTCGATATTTCGTTGCGAACAGTGGGCGTATCCAAGCCGATCCGAATTTATCGAGATGATGAAGATTATTTCTGGCAGTGCGAAAGCCAGCGTCTCTTGAGTTCGGGCGATTCGATCGCGGTCGGACGACGAGGGCGTTTGCGGTTCACTCGAGCAGTCGCCGCGAGCAATTCGGCGATCCTCGATGTCAGCGGTGCGAAACTTTTTCGAAGCGATGTGCGGCGTGTGGTCTTGGTGGCCGACTCGGTTCTTTTTGGTCACGCAGGATGCCACTTCACGTTGCCAAACATGAATCCTCCCGTCATCCTGCAGCCCTCCGGTGACGCCTACACACTTCATCGGCAAGGCGGATACGACACGCAGACGCTCATGCATGGCGATAGCGTTTGTATCAACGACATTCGGTTCACATTGACGGTCCTTTCACACTCAAAAGCTCTCGTCTGATGCCAGCGTATCGATATCAAAACGGCGATTCGCCACTCGACGGATACACAATCCAGCACGCTCTCGGGCGAGGCGGGTTTGGCGAAGTGTACTTTGCGATCAGTGACGCGGGCCGTGAGGTGGCGTTGAAGGCGGTTCAAAACTACGAAGACATTGAACTGCGTGGGATCGGTCACTGCATGAACCTGAAGTCGCAACACCTGGTATCGATTTTTGACGTCAAGCAAGACGCCGAGGGTACGGCGTGGGTGATCATGGAATACGTCGCCGGGGCAAACCTGCGCGAGATACTGGACGAGTCACCGGACGGCCTCGGTGCCGATCAGGCAACATACTTTTTACGCGAGTTGTGTCGCGGTCTTTCGTATCTGCACGACGCTGGCGTGGTGCATCGCGATCTCAAACCGCACAACATCTTTTTCGAAGAGGGCGTGGTCAAGATCGGTGACTACAGTCTCAGTAAAGCGATCACGGCGAGTCATCGCAGCGGGCACACAGCAACGGTCGGTAGTGTGCACTACATGGCGCCGGAGATTGGCCAAGGCCGGTACGATAAAACAGTCGACATCTATGCTCTCGGTGTGATCCTGTATGAAATGTTGACCGGAGTCCCTCCCTTCGAAGGTGAAAGCATGGGAGAGGTTTTGATGAAGCACCTCTCCGCAGAACCCGATATCAGTCGGTTGCCGGCGCCGTTCGACGACATCGTCCCCAAAGCCATGCGACGTGATCCCAACGAGCGATACCAAAACGCAAGCGAACTGCTGCGTGATCTTAATCAGGGTGAAGAACTGCAATACACGTTGCCTCCGTCGACTCTCTCGATGATCGGGGAACGCGCGGTTCAGCATCGCGTTGTTCGCGCGGAGGCATCGTCGCCCGCGTTGACGGAAACACTGGCGACTCCGACCGCGTTCCGCGATACACAACAAGACGACTCGTTACCGTTCGAGCGACCGTCCCATTTTGACTGGAGTTCGATCGGATTGTGGTGGCGTCCGACTTATCCAACCGGACTTCGAGAGGAAACGACCGGGATCGCGTTGCGTTTTACAATCGCGACGGTTGTTTGTTTGTTGCTGGTTCCATTCGGATGCATGGGTGATCGCCAGTCGTGGTTCTGGGGCGACATTCTGACGCTGTCCGTTTGCTGCGTTTTGGTGAGTGCGGCGCTGACGGGATTCTTCTTGGCCGCGCTGCCGCGAACCTACGGTTTGGTACCGGCGATCGTCACCCGAGCGATCGCGGTTTCGCCTTGTTTGGCCGTGGCGGCGGTTTTTGAATCGTTGCCGCCGCACCTGCCGTTTGAAGACTACGTGGATTGTGTCGTCGGGGCCGTCTTTGTCACTGCGATTCTTGATTTCCGGTCGTTTCTCTCCATCGATCGGATGCCAAGGGTCGGCGTACTGCGGACCGTACTCGCGGGCACGATCGCGATGGTGGCTACGGCCATGTTTGAAGGCGACATTGGCCACGTTCTCGTTGTGGGGGCATTGGTGTTTTCATCCGCAATCACCATCCAATTGTTGTCGCCTCACCGAGAACCCGAAGGTGATTCTGTGCAGCGCGAAGCGATCGGTCATGAGCGAGATCGCGGAACGCTTTCTCGAGAGTCGGTGGACATCCTCAAGAGTGCTCCCGCGATGGCGGAGTCCAGCAAAAACAAACCTATGGTGAAAGCATGAGCGTTATCGCAATCCCGATCGTCTTGGTTATTGTCGTCGCACTGCTTTGCCTGTTGGCTGGCGTCATCGCATTCGCAATCTATTCGTATCGGTCACGCGGTCTATTTAACGCGTTGGCGGTGGTTATCACTGCGATTGCGATCCCGGCGTTGCTGTTCGTGGGCCTTGCGTATGTCCGCCTCCAATCGGTCGAGTTAGAAGCCGACCAGAACGCGGCCACTTTATCGACGACTGTTGCTGGATCTCGTAGTTCTCAGCATACGGCTGACGATCGCCTCGCAGCACGCGGGCTTGAACCGGTTGTCGTTAGTGCGTATCCGCAGTCACGTCCGGGACAATGGTCCAGCATGAACCATGACGAGTTTCGGGCGAATCTGTACCCGAGTTTGTTGGAGGCCGCTGAACCACTTGCGCAACAAACCGCCGACGAGTTGAAGGAAGCCGAATGGTTCACGTCGTCAGAGAATCCCACGCGACAAGTTGTTCATGTCGTGGGGGAGCCTTCGTTTCGTGACGAGCAACTCGGTTTTCGATCCGCTTTCTCGAAAGCGCTCGAGCAGGAGTTGAAAGACACCGATGTGATCGCAATCGAGAGCGACGCTCAACCGAAGAATCCTGCCGATTCGCCAAACGCGCAGCCGATTCTGATTCGACTTTCCGCGGACTACGAACAGACCAGTCGCTCACGACCGTGGGATCCGGGCACCATGGATGCACCGGGACGCGTCAGTGCGGTGGTCACTAGCGATCGCGGTTCGTTGGAAACGCGGTTGCGATTTGTCGATAAACCTTGGGTGCACAACCTCGACCAAGTCGTTTCGGCGTTTCCATCCAAGAAGTTTGTCGTCGGGTACAGCGACACGCTGGCATCGACGGAAGCCGAGGCACGCGAATCGGCGATCGCCAACGCGCGGTCTCAGGTTGATGTCCGAACGCGCTATGGGGCCATGGTTGTGCTCGACGATTCCCATGTGATCGATCGTTTCGCTCAGAAACTATCACGTCCCTATGGCAACGTGTGGCGAGAAGCGGTGTTGATCGATTTGGAGGATCTGTCGGTCAACAGCACGGCGGCAGCGGCAAACGCCACGGTGTCACGTGGCGAGAGCGAGCGACACTCTACCATCTTTGCGGCAGTGCTGCTGATTTTGACAACGATGATTATTTGTTTAATCGCGAATTTCTTGACACAAGGCTATCACCGCAAATCAATTGGGTGGTTTGCTTGTTTGCTTGGCGCTTTTGTTGTCGCCGCAGTGGTAGCGCTGAACACGATCGCGTGATGAGTTCCGACGCGAACAACGAACGTACTCTAAGTGCCGCCGAACGACATCTGTTGACGTTGGTCCGATCAGGCGACGCGGACGGTTGGCGTCAGTTTGTCGACCGCTACGAGAAGCGGTTGCTCGCCTTCGCGGTTGCGCGTGTGGATCAAAACGCGACGGCGCAGGATTTGGTACAGGAAACGTTTGTTGGCTTCCTGCAGAACATGAACCGGTTTGAAGAGCGATCGTCCGTCGAATCGTTTCTATTTCGGATCCTGCGTCGGCGTGTTGTTGATCTTTATCGGAGTCGCGGCAAAGCGGAATCGTTGCGGGCGTGCGAAATCGGTGATGATGTCGAGCATGTGTGTATCAATGAGGTTCCGTCAACCGATGCGACGGCGAGCCAATACGCGAGAGACGAAGAGCAGTGCCTGGCACAGCAGAACGCGTTGTGTCACGGGATCGAAGTCGTCACGAGAGAGATGCGAGAAGCGGAGAAGTTTCGCGACCTATCGATCGTCGAGGCGATCTTCTACGCAGGTCTGCGAAATCGACAAATTGCAGAGCTGATGACGTTGCCTGCAAATGACATCGCGGTAGTGAAGCATCGGTTTATTCAACGGTTGCAACGTCAGATTCAGTCGACCGGATCGATTGGTTCAGCAGTGCCATCCGAAACGCCACGAGTCAACGCGGATCTCGCTGCCGCGTGGGAATTCAATCGACCGACGTGTCCCAAACGTTCGACGCTAGGCCGATACATGCTTGCAATCTTGCCATCGTCTTGGCAAGGCTTTGTCGACTTTCATGTCGAAACGCTCGGTTGTCGATATTGCCTTGCAAACCTGTCCGAAATGCAAAACGCCTCCGAGCCGCAACCACGCGACGACCGACTGTTTCAATCGACGATCGGTTTCCTCAAGCGAGAGAGCGGTTAGGGAGCGACGAGTGGTGCGTCAAGATCAGGAATGAGGGTTTCATGCCGAAGCGAATGGCGCCGAGGCTTTGGGGGCATTCACGAGCGTTTCCGAAACTTTTGGCGAGATTCGCTATCCTATGATGAAGTTTTGACGCAACACTGGGACGCTATCTCAATACTTCGGCATGCGAAGTTGTAGGCGGCTGAATTCTGGCGACTTCAGCTACGGCGGTGGAATTTTCAAGTGGCAGAATGCTTTAAACCCGGCCTGAACAGCTAGGCGTATTGATCCAGGAATAAACCGTTGAGCGATCGACCGTCTGGCAACGACGAGTGGCCGGTCAGAGCATCGAGCTGCAGGAGTGATGTGGTGACAACGTGCATCGCTTCAAACGGGTTGGCATCCTCCCCGGAGTAGATTCCCCCGGAGGCGAGTTGGAAAAGATCCGAGATCGCTTCACGAGTGGACTCGAGTGCCTGGCCTTGCAGGGGATCGAAGGACGAAGTTGTTTCCTCCCAATCTTCGTCGACCGTTGAATTGACGGTGAACGTATCGAACTCGCCCTGGAACCCGTCGGCGAGGGTGATCGCGAGACGAACGCCTTCTTGCTCGACAATGTATCTGTCACCGTCGCGGGTCAATGCTTGACCGTTCATTTCAACGACACGTTCGGTACCGACCGCTCGGTAGGAGTTCGCGGAGTAGGCGCCTCGCAAGTCGGAAGTTGCTGCGCTGATGTGAACCGGATCAAAGGAACCGAGATGGTCGTCGGCGAATTGGAAGGCAACTTCGGTGCCGTCAACGTCAACCAGAAACGTATCGTTCGCGGAGGAGTACGACGTGCCATTGATTGTGGCAATCCCATCGGTGCCCGTCGCGGTTCCGGTTTCGTCTCCTCCTTGAACGTCGAAGCTCGCGGGGGCAGATTGGATCGTGATCGGATCGAGCGTTCCTGTGAAATCTTGTGTGACCGCAAACGTAACCTGGGCGTCATTGACGCTCACATCAAAATCGTTTCCTGATGCGGTATACGATTGACCGTTGATGGTCGCTTCGGCGTCGACGCCTATCGCCGAACCGTTCTCGTCGAGTCCCGACAGAGTGAAGCTGCCCTCATGCGACGTGACGGTGATCGGATCGAGCATTCCGGACGCGTCGTCGGCCAATTGGAACGAATAACTTCCCAATCCATCGCTGTAGCTGATTGTGTTTCCCGTTCCGGTGATGGTCTGGCCGTTGATGTTTAGCGTTGCGTCCGTACCGACGGCAGTTCCGGATCCGTCGCCGCCGGTTGTGTCGAACTCGCCCGATTGGACGGAGACGTTGACGGTTCCGGATGCACTGCGATTGACACTCGCGAGCGTGAGTTCATCACCGTCGAGTGTTGCGATCACGCCCGTTGAAGTCGTTTCCGCGTTGATCGCGTCACGAACCGATGAGAGGCTTTGGCCTGTGGTTAGGTTCAAGGTTGCGTTACCGAATTCGCCCTGAATCAAGACGTCGGCGGAATCCGTAAGTTGGCCGCTTGCACCTCGATAAACGAGTTCAGCACGGGAGGCTGTTGCGGTGACACCTATGTTCAGCGTTTGAGAGGGAACCGGCTCGAGAGAGTCGACTTGGAAGCTATCAAGTTGCGAGTTGTTCACGCCCGTCACCTGTCCGTCGCTCGAGCGAACAGAAATGGGATCCAACTCACCTGAGAAACCTTCGGAAAGTTCGAACGAATAGGTGCCGACGCCGTCGCTATAGGTGACTTGGTTTTCGGTCGCGGTTACGGCTTGGCCATTGATTTGCAATTCGGCATCGAGACCGGTGGCGTTGCCGTTGCCGTCCCCGCCGGTCGTGTCGAACGTTCCCGATTGCGTGTCGACCTCGACAAATCCGTCGGATCCGAACGAGTCGCTGATCAGGGTAAGCTCGTCACCGAGTAGCGTTGCAATCACACCGGTGTTGTCGGTTTGTGCGTTGATCGAGTTTCGCACCGACTCGAGCGATTGACCGCTGAAGATCAGCAGCGAGCGTGTGCCTCGTTCGCCGCTGATCGAAATCAAGGCGCTGTCGTCGGCGTCGCCGTTGGATCCCTGGTAGACCAGTTTCGCCCGGGTGGCTGCGACCGAGACTTCCCCGGTGAGCGTGCTGGCGGGTTCATCCCACATCGAGAGAACATCGAATGAATCAACCTGCGATGCGTTCACACCAGAGACGCTCGAGCGGCGTCCGATGTTGGTTGCGGATAACTGCACCGTTGCGTCGGAACCAACCTGTTGGCTTTCGAAAACAAGGTTGTTTCCATCCACCGACGCGACCACTCCCGTCGCGCCGGATTGCGAGTTGACGCGGTCGCGGACATCGGTCAACGATTCTCCTTGGCTGACTGCGAATTGCACGGTTCCCAGATCGCCGGAAAGGTCGAACGTCGTCGTGCTGTGAATCGTGCCGTCGGTATGTCCGTGATAGGTTGCCGATGCGTGATCGGACGCGGAGGTGATCGATCCGCTTAGAGTGACCTCAGCTCCCTCGGTGATGTTGATCAACGAGAAGTCGTCGAGTTGTGATTGGGTGTCCCCTTCGATCGACGTCTCGTACTGTTGGACAATATTATCGACTCTCAGACTCGAGGAGGCTCCCTTCTCGAGCGATCGGATTTGCAATTCACCGTTGACGACTTCTGCCTCAGCACCGGTGTTGGCGGACACGTCATTGATTCGTGCGGCGAGGTCGGCGAGCGATTCTCCTTTTACCGTCGCAATTGTTTCGGTACCGATCGATCCGGTCAGCTCAAATGAACCAGTGCCATTAACAAACCCGTTGCTGTCACCCAGATAGGTCACCGACGCAGCCGTGGCGTCGGAATCACGAGTCCCGGTTAAGGTTGCCGATTGCCCCGGACGCAGCGCGTCGACATCGACGCTTGCGATCTGGCTGTGATTTTGCCCCTCGATGGTCGCATCGCTGGAACGGCGGATCACGCGAGTCGGACGTACATCGACCGACAGGACAGCATCGGCAGATGAGTTACGAGAAACGAGTTGCAGGGTCCCGTCGTTGTTGATCGCGTCGACACCGTAGTCGCTCGAGTTGATCGATCGAACGAGGCCGGAGAGCGTCGTGCCGGCGCGTATCTGGACCGTTTTGCTTCCCAAACCGCTGTCGACCTGCAACGTCCCTCCGCCACTGAGCAATGCCTGCGTTTCGGAGATCCGCACGTTGGCGGCTCTTTCTCGCTGCGTCACTTCGCCGGAAAGGGACAGTGATTTTCCTAGCGGAAGAGCCAAGACTTCGACGTCAGCGATCTGATCGGAGCTAACACCGGAGATGGTCGCGTTTTCCGGCCCACCGAGCGAAAGGGAAGAGCCCAGCAGGTTGCTGATCTCCGAAAGTGCGTCGTCGATCGCGTATTGTGGCAGGGAACCGTCGTCGCTAATGCTCTTCATCACCCGGTCCTTGATGTTGGACACCAAAGACGTGATGCGTCGGAATGACGGATTGACGTAACTGCGGCTCGAACTGTCGCCCGAATATTCGGACGATCGCGCGGCGTACTGAACGTTCTCGATCAGCAAGCGGCGATTGATCGCAGCGTTAGAAGAGTAGTTTGAGTTGATTGTCACAGGGAGCACGCTCGCAACAACACTCATCGAGTGATGCTGTCCAAGGAGGAAGCCCCCCGGCTCCGCCGGCAACGACCCATTATCCGGCATAAAACCCTATGTTCAAATTGAACGGCGGGCCGTACAAATTGGCAATTCGCGATTGCAATTTTCCTGTTCTGCGGCGCTCGAACCCTTGCGATCCACGCAACCGGACCGGACGTGGCATTGCGAGGGCTCAAAGCTCGCGTTTTCGTAGGGGTTTTCGATCTCGCCCAAGGGCACTGTTGTTCGCGAGCTGCTATTTGGCGTTGGAGACGTATCGCTAGCCGAGGCTTCGGTTGGAAGTCGGGCGTGATCGAGTTACTTTGTTAGGCGTCATCCGCCAATGAAGTTCGGCGAGCGGGGTTTCTTACAGGCACTGGGTTTCGCACAGGCACTGGTACTTCATGTCAACTTGATTTTTGGGTAGTGGACGAGGCGACGAGTCCTTGATGCGCTAGTCACGCAAGGGGATTCCTTGCGTCATTCGCTACGATTCCACCCGAACGCCACGCTGCAGTGGAATACCAGGTTTCGCACAGCGGCCAATTCTCGCACCGCCTCCAACAACCATCCGTTGAGGACAATACTCGAGTGATCACGACGGACGCAGCCGACATCGCCGAGGGGACGCATCGCGGCCGACTGGTTCACTTGGAACTGTTGGCGATGTTGGTGTTTCTGCAGATCAGCCAGAGCTTTCTGTCGCCCGACGACGGCCTCCAGCGTGCGGTTTTCAACTGGATGCTGTTGCTCGTGGTCTTTTCGGCGATACGCACATTTTCCCGGTCGCGTACGCGTCGGTATCTCGCGTTGGGCGCGGGAGTGTTAGGGTATGCCCTCAATTCCTACAGCGAACTGGGCGGATCGGTTTGGTATCTTGCGGCCGCCGACGTCTGTTTCATTATCGTGTTCGTGCTGTTGTTGATCGCTCTTGGCGAGTCGGTGTTTTCGAGTGCGCGCAATCACTTGAATCGCATCTTTGGTGCGATTTGCATTTACATCGTGATGGGATTGCTCTTTGCGCTCGTCTACTCGTTGTTGGAGATTTTCCAACCGGGCTCCTTCAGCCTCGCGGTATTGCCAGAAGACTCCGCCGGGCATCAGGAAACGCTCAGTCGATTGATATACTTCAGCAACGTCACGCTGACGACATTGGGTTACGGCGACATCCAACCGGTGTCGCGTCCCGCCCGCAATTTCGCCACTCTCGAAGCAATGGTCGGGCAGTTGTACCTTGCCATCGTGGTCGCGCGTTTGGTTGGGGTGCATATCGCCACGGACACGTCCAATCCGAAGGACGACCGATCCTGATAAAGTCGTCTCGGCGGCGTGTTGCTGGGTAACGCGGTGATCTGAAATCGCGTATCTTAAGGTTGGTCGGCGGGAACAGATAAGACGCGGGCACTCGACCGTGTGCTGACCGATCGAGTTTTACGGATAGGTTTTTGATCCATGACAATCCGGTATCGGACGATGCAACGAATTCCCTTTGGCCATTACGGTGGACTGCCGTTGGCGATCATCGCGAGCGTATTGGTCGGCTGCCAATCTGCCAAGAACAGCTACGAACCGCCACCGCCTCCTGAGGTTACGGTCGCGTCGCCGATCACGAAGGAGGTTACCCCGTTGATGGAAGAGAACGGGATGATCGAAGCGGTTGAGGAAGCCGACGTGCGGGCACGCGTGCAAGGCTTTGTTGAGTCGATCGAATTCAGACCTGGGCAACAGGTCAAAATGGGTGACGTCCTTTTTCGGATCGAGAAGGACCAGTATCAATCCATCGTGAATTCGGCGAAAGCAACCGTGGATGCCGCGGTCGCCTCGGTGGAGGTTGCCAAAGCTGCGGTGACGCGGGCGGAAGCGGATGCGTTGAGGACGGCTCAGAATCTCGCTCGCGAACGATCGATGATGGAAAAGCAAGCCGGCTCGCAGGCGCAACTCGACGCGGCGATCGCAGAGAACGATGCCGCCGTCGCAGCACTGAAGTCGGCCAAGGCAAACGTCCAGGCCGCCGAAGCGGAACAGAATCGCAGCGAAGCGAGTTTGGCCCAAGCGGAACTCGACCTCGGGTACACCGAAGTCAAATCGCCAATCAACGGACGAATCTCCAAGACGGACGTCAAAATGGGGAACCTCGTCGAGAACGGGACGAAACTCGCGACCGTTGTTGATCACAATGCGATGTTCGCTAACTTCAGCGTCAGTGACCGGAAGGTCTTGCGGATGATGGAGAAGGCACGCAAGAAACTCCGGGCAAACGAGGAGCTGAGTGAACCGGATTGGAGCAGCATGCAGGTCTACTTAAAACGTGAGACCGACGAAAGCTTTGGAATCGAAGGCGTGATGGATTATGTCGATCAAAAGGGCGTCGATTCCGCGACAGGAACGCTCGGTTTGAGGGCTGTGTTCGAAAACAAACATGACAAACTTTTTCCCGGACTTTTCGTTTCCGTTCGCGTTCCGGTCGGCGATCCACAGGAAGTCATGCTGCTGCCCGAGTATGCAGTCCTCCGCGATCAACGTGGACAGTACTGCCTGGTCATCAACGACGAACAAAAGGTCGAACGGGCCGACGTGACGGTATCGCAGGTGCTGAGCGGTTGGTCGGTGATCGAATCCGGTGTGACGCTCGAGAGCACCGTGGTGATCGATGGCCAGCAACGGGCTCGCCCGGGCATCGAGGTTTCCGCGACCACCGAGACGTTGCAACTGAGCGACGATGCCTTGATGCGTGGCTTCACCGACGACGCAACTTCGGACTCACAGTCGGCTGATGCAAAACCAGACGAGACGGGGGCCGACTCAGCAGACGCGGATGACTCCGGTGCAAACGACTCAGACCAAGAAAACTAACTACCACGCGGCGCGGACGCCAACACTTCTCGAGCCGAATGAATCGTAGGAAAGCAACCGCCTGATGTCACGCTTTTTCATCCACCGCCCCATCTTTGCTTCCGTGATTTCGATCATCATCGTGATCGCGGGGCTGGTTTCGTTCGGTGCTCTTCCGGTCGCCAAGTTCCCGCCGATCGCACCGCCGACGGTCAGTGTCACGGCGATCTATCCGGGCGGCGACGCGCGTACGATCGCGGAAACCGTGGCGACACCGATCGAACAACAGGTCAACGGCGTCGAAGGCATGATCTACATGTCATCGACCAGTTCGAACGACGGAACGTACACGTTAACGGTCACGTTCGAAGTCGGCACGGACATGGATATCGCATCGGTCTTGGTGCAAAACCGGGTCGCAATTGCGGAAGCACAATTGCCGTCCGAAGTACGAGCACAAGGGATCACGACGAAGAAGAAATCGACGCAAATCTTGCAGTTCATTGCCCTGACGTCGCCCGACGGGACTTATGACGATCTGTTTCTGAGCAACTACGCGTTGGCGGTCAAAGACGAGCTCAGCCGTGTTGCCGGTGTCGGCGAAGTTCAAGTCTTCGGGGCGGGCGACTACAGCATGCGGGTTTGGTTGGACCCGCCCAAGTTGAAGCAACGCGGTCTAACGACAGCCGACGTGGTTGACGCGATCTCAGAGCAAAACATCCAAGTCGCTGCGGGACAGGTCGGCGCGGCGCCAGCGCCCGAGGGGACTTCCTACCAACTCACCGTGAGTGCGCGTGGGCGTTTGGCGACGACCAAAGAATTCGAAGACATCATCATCACGACGGGAGAGGATGGCCGAACCCTGCGTGTCAAAGACGTCGCTCGGGTGGAGTTGGGTGGAAAGGACTACACGTTCGACTCGCGTTTTGACAGTCAAGCTTCGGCATCGATCGGGATCTACCAATTGCCCGACGCGAACGCGATGACGACGGCCGAGCTGTTGCGAGCGAAGATGAAGGATCTCAGCGAACAGAGCAATTGGCCTGACGGGCTCGAGTATCAAATCCCGTTTGACACGACGCTCTTTGTCGAAGCATCGATCGTCGAGGTTTATAAAACCCTCGTGGTCGCGGTGATCTTGGTCGTCGTGGTTATCTATATCTTTCTGCAGGATTGGAGAGCGACCATCATTCCCGTGGTCGCGATCCCCGTCTCGTTGATCGGGACGTTCGCCGTGATGAGCGTGATCGGATTCTCGATCAACATGCTTTCTCTGTTTGGGATCGTTCTTGCGATCGGGATTGTGGTCGACGACGCGATCGTAGTGGTTGAGAACACGACGCGTCACCTCGCTGACGGGCTCAAACCAAAAGAGGCGGCGGTCAAGGCGATGTCGGAAATCACTGGCCCGGTGATCGCGACCACACTGGTTCTCTTGGCGGTGTTTGTCCCGACGGCATTCATGGGCGGCATCACGGGAGAATTGTCGAGACAGTTCGCGTTGACGATTTCCGGGGCGGTTTTGATCAGCACGCTTAACGCGCTCACGCTCAGCCCAGCCCTATGTGGACTGATCTTGCGTCCGCCGACCGAGGCGAGTTTCGTCGGATTTCGTTTGTTCAACCAAGGGTTTGACGGAGCGACGTCGGCGTACACGTTCATTATTCGGTGGTTCGTGCGGTTGGTTTTGGTCGTCCTGGTCGTCTACGGTGCCCTGGTCGCGACGACGGGATTGACCTTCAGTTCGCTTCCGACCGGATTTGTTCCGTCCGAAGATCAGGGATACCTGTTCGTGAACGTGCAGTTGCCTGATTCCGCGTCGAGTCAACGAACGCAGCAGGTGATGCGTGAACTCGAAGAAATCTACGCTGATATTCCCGGCGTTTCGAACAACCTGTCGATCGCCGGCTATTCGCTGCTGGGCGGCTACGCGGGATCGAACCTCGGTTTTTCGGTCATCATTCTCGATCCTTGGGAGGAACGCACGGAGCCTGAGGAGAGTCTGCCGGCGATCCTGAAAGAGCTCGACCAACGTTTCAGCAAGATGCAAAGTGCGGTCGTGTTTGCATTTTCGCCGCCCGCGATCGACGGCCTCGGTGCCGCCGGCGGTTTCCAAATGGAAGTTCTCGATCAAGGAGCAAACGGTTACGCGACGTTGCAGTCGACGGCCGAAGAGATGGTCGCTGCGGGGAACGCGCAAAGCCGACTCGCGGGTCTGAACACATCGTTTCGCGCGAATGCACCGCAGTTGTTCGCGGACGTCGATCGGGTGAAGGCGAAGAACATGAACGTTCCGTTGGCGACGGTCTTTGGAACGTTGCAGGCGTATCTCGGATCCGCTTACGTCAACGACTTCACCTACAACAACCGTTCGTACCAAGTACGTGTGCAGGCCGAAGCGAAATACCGGGCAACGGCGGACGACATCACTGATCTCGACGTGCGGGATCGCGGAGGTCGCATGGTGCCTCTTGGATCGATCGTTGATGTGAAAGACGATTTCGGACCGTCGGTCGTGCGGCGATACAACCTCTACCCGAGTGCCGCGATCAATGGTTCGGCTTCACCCGGCACGAGTTCAGGGGAAGCACTTGATTTGATGGAACAGATGGCGGAGGCCAGCATGGGGCCGGGATTCGGCTACGCGTGGACAGGCATGTCTTATCAGGAAAAACTGGCCAGCGGCGGTCAGGCGTTGGTGTTCGGACTCGCCGTGGTCGCGGTCTTCTTGGTCTTGGCGGCCCAGTATGAAAGTTGGACGAGCCCCGCGGCGGTTATCGCGGTGGTTCCGCTCGCCGTTCTCGGTGTGGTCTTCGCTCTGATCCTTCGCGGGGCGCCCAATAACACCTACACACAGATTGGAATTGTGCTGCTAGTTGCGTTGGCGAGTAAGAACGCGATCCTCATTGTTGAATTCGCGAGTGAGGAACGTCGGCGCGGGTTAACGATCGGGGACTCGGCGGTGAACGCCGCTCGGTTGCGTTTCCGCGCAATCTTGATGACCGCATTTTCATCCATCCTGGGCTTCCTGCCGCTGTTGGTCGCAACGGGCGCGGGTGCGGCGAGTCGTCAGGCGGTCGGAAACGCTGTTGTCGGCGGCATGGTCGCGGCAACCGTGTTCTCGCTGTTGTTCGTTCCCACGTTCTTTGTCGTCTTCCAGAACATCGCCGAGTTCCGAAAGAAGGCGGATCCCGCCCCGGCGGATGGTGATCTCGATTCAGCCTCCGCCCCCGACGGCGACGATGCTGCCAATGCCTAGCGTCTTCGTGATGGATATGTCCCTTTATTCGAGGTCCATTCTATGATTGTTGGCGGGTCTCGCGTTCAATGGCGGATCGTTGGCGAGTTGTGGCGACCAATGCTGCTGATCACCGTTTATGTCTTGGTCGTTTCCTGGATTGATCTGTCCTATCATCTTGAGGACTACGAGTTCCCGATTTCGATCGTCGGAATCTTAGGGACAGTCATCGGTTTGCTGCTCGGTTTTCGCACCAATTCGAGTTACGACCGTTGGTGGGAAGCGAGAACCTTGTGGGGGGCGATCGTGAACGATTCTCGGTCGTGGACGCGTCAACTGCTCGCCTTCGCGGGCCCCGAAGCTGACGGCCAACACGGCCAATCGCCTGTCACCCGCATGGCGCTTCGCCAAACCGCATGGTGTTACGCGTTGAGTCGGCATTTGAGAAACCAAAATCCCCTCGAAGGTCTTTCCGGCCTCGTTGAATCGGACGAACTCTACAAATACGGCGAGTGTCTCAACGTCCCCAATGAGATCCTGCTTCAGCAAGCCGTTGAACTGAGCGAACTGAAACGTCAGGACAAACTCGACCCATTCGAATTCGTCGAACTCGAACGCACCCTAACCCGTTTGACCAACGCGATGGGTGGTTGCGAACGCATTAAAAACACACCGTTTCCGGCTTCCTACAGTCGCATGCTGCACGGCTTGATTTGCGGTTTCGTGCTTTTCCTGCCCTTCGGGCTGGTGCAAGTTCCTGGACCGGCGTTGGTGTTTATTTCGCTGTGCCTGTCGTTTGGATTTCTATTCGTCGAACACGTTGCGATCTACCTGCAAGACCCGTTCAGCAACAAACCCTCGGACACCCCGATGCTCGGTCTTTCCCGAACGATCGAAATCAACATCCGACAAATGCTCGGCCAAACGGATGTACCCGAAAAGTTGGAACCGGTCGACGGTGTGCTGTACTGACCTATCCAAACACGTAGGTTGATTGACTAGCCGGTCGATGTTGCAGCGTTTGGAAGAGCGAAGCCGTCTGTTCTCTCGCGACCGCAGTGTGCCTAACCGGTCGGCGGTAGTGGATCTTGTTAAAGATCCTCATACGCAAGGATTCTTATCAAGGATTCCTACCAAGGATCTTCAACAAGATCCACTACGGAAGTACGAACCTTGGTTGTTGGATGCCGATCGCGGGTTACGACGATCGGCTAGCACGCTTCTGATAAACGAAGCACTTTACCGCTTCTTCTTGATGTTGATATTGATCCATCCGATCGGTTTTGTTTTCGGGATCGATGCGCGTTCTTTTTCGAGCCGTGCAGCGAACTCTTGAGCCATTTCCGGATGAGACGTGATGACGTTGGTGGTTTGTGCACGGTCCTCGGCTAGGTTGTAGAGTTGGGCGTGAGGAGCGTCGGGACTCCATTGCCCATCGACCACGTCACTGTTCGTTTTCCTCAGAAATGGAACGGATCCTGCCCCACCGAGATGGCGCTCGCCCGGTGTGTCACCTTGGAATCCGCCTTCACCTTGCTCAGGAATGTAGACCCAGTCTCCGTGTCGGATCGACAAGTGCCGCGGGCTGTTGGGGCACAACAACAGTTCGGGTCTGGCTGGCTCGCCCGGCGTCCCCGTCAACGTTGCGAGTTGGTCGACACTGTCGCGTGGATTCTCCAACGTGCCACCTGTGATTGCTGCAAACGTGGCAAGAAAATCGATGTGGCTGATCAAGTCGTCCGAGGTTGTTCCCGCAGGCACGTGATTGGGCCAACGAACGATCATCGGTACGCGATGGCCGCCTTCCCATACACCGAACTTCGACCCCAACAGTTCGCCATTGATATCGTGTCCCATTTTGACTGCGGCCTGACCGCCCATATTCAACATCCCGCCGTTGTCGCTAGTAAAGATCACCAGCGTGTTTTCGGCGATGCCCTGCGCGTCGAGGCATCCCATGATCTGCCCGGTGATCCAGTCGAGTTCCGCAATGAAGTCTCCATAGAGCCCCGCTTCGCTCGATCCCTTGAACTGCGGCGCAGGCGTGAAGGGGTGGTGGATATTGGTGGTTGAAAGCATCAGGAAGAACGGCGTGTCCTTGTCGGTGGACTGCAGCCATTTGATTGAGCGTTCGGTGAGGTTCGTCCCAATCATTTCGTCGACATACAAATCGTGTGCCACTTTCCCACCGCCGAACCGCCCCGCGCCCTTCTCAGGTAACGCGACCGCGTGAACCTTCTTCCCCGTCCCCATCGGATCGTCGGGATCACGCCCGACCACATGATGATTTTCCACGTAGACGTAGGGTGGAACACTGTTGGCACATGGGATCCCATAGAAATAGTCAAAGCCACGCTCGAGCGGTCCGGGTTGGAGTTCTTGGTTCCATTTGGGTTTGGTTTTGCCGAATCCCAGATGCCATTTTCCGAAGTAGGCAGTTTGGTAACCCGAATCTTTGAGAACATCCGCGATCGTTTCGTGCTGTTCATCAATCATCAACGGATGCCCTGCCCCCACAGGCCCCCAGAAGTTCTTCCGGAAGGGATACTCGCCGGTCAAAAGGCCGTAGCGTGACGGAGAGCAAACCGCCGACGCCGAATGCGCGTCTGTGAAACGCCGCCCCTCGGTAGCGAGACGATCGATGTTTGGCGTCTGTACTTTGGTAGCACCGTAGCAACCGAGATCCCCGTAGCCGAGGTCATCGGCAAAGATCAGCACAATGTTCGGAGGTTGCGGTTTGCTGATGGTCGCCACGGGATCGGCCGCATCGGCAACCGACAGGGAGCAAACGAAGACGATCCCTAACGACAGGGCGGCACCGATAGACAGCAGGCGATTCATACAAACTCCAATTTCATTGTTTGATCTTCATGAAGGACGACACGGCGTCCAAACTTAACGAGATAGCGGCCGGCCTCGGTTGTGAGTTCCGCTTCGATTGCTGCGCCGTCAACCTCCACGTTAACACGGTCTGCCGTGACATTCGTGACTTGAGCGAGGCCGAATTCGCGTAGGCTTAGTTGCCCATAGCGAAGTTCGATCGATGCGATTTGTCGTTCCGCATTGACGCTTTGCGAGAAGCTGCCCCAACCTTCGGCGGTCGTGAAAGCGGCTTTGAAGTCATCCGGGTTGACGCGTGGTGCGAATGCCAGACGTCCTTTGGGGCCGTGGTATTCGAATCCACACGCGGCCAGGAACACACCGTAACTGGCCATCGATCGAGCATAGTGGTCACTGCATTCGATCTCGTTGTAAGGGTTTCGCTTCGCGGCTCCGTAACGTTCATGCACGGCTTTGGCGATGGCGAGTCCCTTTTGGACCAGTTCGGAATCGGGCCCCCCTTCGTAAACCATGTGTGCCGCGACTTGGTATTCAAATCCGTTCATGCATTCGTTGAAGTATCCACCTGCTCCGGTGAACCGATCCGGATTCTTCCCTTTCGTGCGAAGCTTGACTCCCGGGATCGCGTCAACGGCTCCGCCCTTGGGCCAGGTTGTCATCAGCAGTCCTGCTTCGCCGGGCATGGCGTACCATCGGAACGCTTGTTCGATTTCGACATGATCCAGTGCGTACTGCCCGGCGTCGGGAGCAAAGTTGTATTTCCATAAACTATTGAGCGCGGAGACCGTTTCAGTTTTCGGTATCACGCGACCGAGACCCACTTGATGCATCCAGGCCTGACCGAGGACCTGGTCGATATGGCAGCCACGGTTTGTGTTCAACGCACGCGCCGCAGTGGGTTTGTGAATGAAGTATTCGCCGTCGAAAACTTCGGCGACGATGTTTTCGTAGCCGCGATCGAGAATGCCTCGGCACTCGTGAGCGAAATCGCTATCACCGACTTCGATGGCCATGGCTTCGGCGGCCGCGAGCGCCCCTAGGTAAACACTACTGAGCCAACCCATTGGCCCAAACCAAGCGGCGTCGAGCGTGTGGGGTTGTTTCCCTTCGAGCATCCCCGAACCATCCGCGTCCTTACGGATCAAAAACTCAGTCGCCAATTTCACGCTCGGCCACAATCGCTTTAGGAATGTGTCGTCGGCCGACATTTGGTGCTCGCGATAAACACGGATGATCGTTCCGGCCTGGCCGTCGACCGCCTCTTTTCCGTTGGCATGGAAGTCGGCACGGTCCTTGATCAAGCCGGTATCCAGTTCAAGTCCGACGCCAGGTTGGAAATCCACCTTTTCCCGAAACGCTCGTTCGAGCTCAGGGAAGATCCTCGACAAGGCTTGCGCGTAATGCCAAACGTGCGTGCATGTTCCAGGACAACAATCGACCCCTTCCCACGCGTACGGGCGTCCGTCGTCGAAGTAGTGAAACGTCTGAGTCGCGATGCAATCGAGCGGGATGAAACTGCGATCGAGCAGCCAATACGGGAGTGTGCTGTCGTACCAAGTTTGATTCCATTGTCGCGTCCTCGCGATAACGCTTTTGTTGTCATTCGCGAGATACGTGGCGACGTCTTCGGCTGATTCAAATCGAGTGGCATAGAATCGTTTCTTGCCACGAAAAAGATGACGAGAATCCTGCGTACGCTTCACGATAGGCAGAGATTCGATCTCCGTGTACTCCGGAAAATACCAGGTGATCACAAAGTCCAGTGTTTTCGATTCGCCCGGTTCGAGATAAACCTGAACAAACAGCCCTCCAACCAACAAATCATCGAGAGGTTTTGTTGCCTGGTTTTTTTGTTCTAGCGGTAGTGCCTGATCGAATAGACCCGACGGGGTGTCGGGATCGTACAAGGAAGACGCGGCTGAAATGGTCAGGCCAGGTTCTTTGGACGAATGCAAGAGACTGAGCGTCATCGATCCGTCGCCATGTTTCCCCGCGACACGGGACCCCGTCACGGTGCCGACGAGGCTGACGTGTCCGTCCGCATCAATCACCGAATTGTGACGCTCACCTAGATTGGCGTTGTCGATGTAGGGACAGGTCGCGTTCTGCATCCAGCCTCCCAACTCAACATCGAGCGCCGCATCGGATTCGTTGACGACGGTGTAACGCATCACCGTTGCGGGGATTGCGGAGTCTTTCGCGCTGAGTGGTATGAACGGACTGAATGCTTCCAATTGGACCGTGATTGGATATCCGTCTTCGGCATACGTCACCTTGCCGATGGGATATTCTCCACGAAACGTCACCCCTGGAAATCCCTCGCGGTCGAGCGTCTTGGTCCCGGCATCGGTGCGGACGAGGAACCCCTGAGCAACGTCGGCCCCATTCCATTTGGTGTACTGATTTCCTTGAGAAACCGGATGGGCGTAGTGGCCTCCCAGAGTAAACGCGGCAATGCGTTGGCCATGATCGGGCTCACGTCGGTAATTGCTCTTAAAAATATCCCAGAGCCAAAGTTTTCCGTCGCCACCCAGATACAGTTGACCGCATCCGATGCCACCGATTGGCATACCAACATATTTTAGTTGCGCATCGCGAAAGACTTCCGGTGTCCCGCGTTTCGTTAACGAGGCGATCCAGTCGGACGACAACTTTTTGTCCGCCGGGACCAAATGCTCGGCAACATCCTCTTGCGTGAAGGGGCCTGCCATCGCAGCAGATCCCGTCATCGCCAACTGCGTCGCTCCGATCGCTCCCAGTGTGATGACTTCTCGACGTGTGCAGTCCGTTTCACCGGAGTCGCACTTGCACACTGGGCGATCCAACGTCCTGTTTGGGTGCTGCGGACATTTGTTGTCTTCTTGGAACATGAGTTCTCTTCAGATGCTGCGTTGGCTTGGGAATGCTGGGGAGGAAGGTCGATGCCGAGAGATCGGAGTGCGGTTCGAACTTGTGTTGCTGTCGAAACGACCCCAAGTCGATAGATCCTTCTTCAGGCTAATCGTGACAGATTGCAATTCACAGAGGGCTTCAACTGCGGTGGTGTTGGCAGAACCAGCTGGTAAAGAAGACCGTCCTGTGCGACGGGGCAGGCAGCTGACTGACGAACAGGTGTGGATGAGCGTGCGGGCGATGGAGCATTAGAAAGTCACTTCCCAAGTGAACGCCGCGCTATCCATTGTGAGTAGAAAGATGGACGCACCCTAACCAGGAAGGGGGGGGCTGGTTTGAGCGATGTGCTGTGCGAACACGACGGGTATCGCTTCTCGCTTCACTCGTGGTGCGCTGAGCTGTTCAATCCGCGTTTGGCATCAAGGCGTGAT
>NZ_ANOH01000356.1 GCF_000346505.1 Aporhodopirellula sallentina SM41 | reverse complement strand
GAACACGTTTTTTGTCCTCACACGTTTATTTTTCCTCGGTCATTTACGTTTCCTCGCACTGAGGTTTGACTCGATTCTCGATTCCAACCACGCACTGTTGCAGCGTTACCTCAACGGTCGATTCGTTTCCTTTGACGTCGATAAGTTGCTACCGGTATTCGAACCGTTTCACCAGGGAATCGTTGATCGGCATGGGACCGTGCCTCTTCGATTTCCAGGTTATCCCGACAGCTACGAACTTCGCCTCGGGGCCGACGCAGTCGATCGTCGAGTCACGCTGTCGCTCGATATCCAATTGCCGATCCATGCACCCGGATTCTGGTTCTGCATCCATTGCTTAATGGCAGAGGACTTTGTTGCACTACTCGCACCGAGCGCTCGTGGGATCTACTATGTAAACCCCGGCACGCCCGATCACGCTCCTACGTTTACCGCAGACACAGAATCCACGTTTGCGTCGATTATGAGCAGAGTTCATTCCGTTGACGAACTGATACGGCTATTTAACAAGGCCGACAACGCCGAGTAAGCACGGCGTTTACCGCAGCCGGGTGAGGCTGTTTCATCTGGCCGAAACATTTCGACTTCGGCCAGATGCTTCCCAGTGTTCTCCGAATGCAATCCTCCACCTCAAAAAACATCTCGACCTGGTGACTGAAATGGAAGAACCGCAATCGCTTCTCAACTGGGCAATGTCTGCGTTGGGGACGACCTACATCGTATTACTGCCGCTATCGGCGTTGCTCAGTTTTGTTTTCGTGCTGATTCTGGTTTATCGTGGGCGTGGGCCATTGGCAGCCGCGTCGATCCTGCTGTTTGTCCACGCACCTCTGATGATCGGCATCTACGCTGCCGTTCAAGGCTTGCTCAATTCATACTCGGTCATTGCGATGAGCGGAGCAACACCCAAGCCTGCTGACGTTGCGGTGGGTTTCTCGACGGCACTGTTTGCTCCCGTGGTGGCCATGCTTCTGATGGTCCCGTCTTATATTGCTGCGCCGATCGGAACCTTTATCCGATCAATAACCGGTGGCAATCTCGCTCATCCATCTGCGTCTGACGTCTGAGTCGTCTCCCCCTTCCCTGCGCCAGAATCGCAGTGGACAGCGGTTTCGTTTGTTTGCAAGTGATTCGCCGCCGCACCGTGATGCCTTTTGCTGCCCGACTGAACGATTGAACCTCCTTGCCGTCGCTTCGTCGTGGCCTGCCTGAAGCATTGTACCGAGAGTTTTCAATCACGCAAAGTTTGCTGTCACTGGCTGCCGGCGACAGCCTGATCACGCACACGTATCTTTTTTGGTTCACCCATCCAGCTCCGACCATCGGCTCAGCAGTGATTGAGGCGCTAGTCGCATCCATCCACAAAGACAATTGGCGACGAACACTTGGCTCTACATCTCCACTGCATTCAGAGGCGCCGTCGGGTTGCTCGATCCCCGGTGCATACCCGGCATCGCAATCCTCTTTCCTTTACTGGGTTGGTTGGGATTCGGTACCGCTGCGCTACCAAATTCCGGATCACTGGTCGCCAATGTCTACTCCACGACTACTCCACGACGCAGGGCGATCTACTCATCTCAACCGGGCCGACCACGAACGCCGTCCATAATTTCACCGCACAGAAGATTCTCGCGCAAACCCCGTAGATTGTAAATTGACGAAAACGGATAGCCCTGGAATCGTCCGACTCCGGTGGCGGTCGACTCTTCACTTGGGTTGCAAGCGAATCCACGAGACTCGGTCAACATGGTCGTTGTGCGATGACGAAGCATCTGCTCTCATCAACGAACGGTTAAATCCGTACGGTCCACGAGACGACAGGCCTGCGGCGGCGCCAAGCGCCGATCTTCCGTGGATCGCCAAACCGCTCAAGCAAATGGCGTTCATCATTTTGCGGGGCTACTCGACATTGGTTTTCTTATCGCTGTCGGTGTTGTTCACTGGCTGGGTGGTGGGAATGCGATTTGGTTTGCGTTTTCCAACGTTATCTGACTGACACAAACAGAGAGTCGTTCGTCTGCATGAATTCGCATGTCGTCTATCGTTGCAAATCCAATACGGTTCCATACCGCAAGGGCTGGATAGAAGTTTCGCTTGATATACACCCAGGCTGCGTGAACATCGAGACTTGGATCGTCGCCCCCGACGTAAAGATCGACGATACCGAATCTCCCGCTGCGTTGAAGAACGATTCCGCTATCGCAGGCAACACAGAAATTGAGCTGACCGCTGAACAAGCTCGAAACCTAGCGACCGCTTTGCTCGACTCATTGTCTCGTTTGGACTAACGCCGTACTCGACGAACGTCTAGAACCGTGGGCTGCCATGCTGTCAAACGGGCGACGGGCAGCCTACTTGCAAATGGATATCTCAGAGCAGTGGCCAAGCTGCGACCGACGTCCTATTTCGCGGTGGCGTCAAACTGTGTCTTCTCTTACGCCAAATATTCGATGACTCCGCTTCGCATTTTTCTTATCGTTTCGACTGTGTTGATTTATACCATGACACTGGTCGCCTCGATCTACCATGGCATAAACTGGCCCGCAGTTGCCCTCGCGGACTTGATGGCATTGAATTGGCGGTCCCAATTCGACACGGATTTCGTGATCTACCTTCTGCTAGGAGCGACGTGGATCACGTGGCGGGAGGGATTCACGTTTAAGGGCCATACCTACGCTTTCCTTAGCGTGTTCCTGGGAGGCATGTTCACCTTCCCATATTTGCTCATCACTACGTACCGGACCAATGGAGACCCAAAGGAGATCCTTCTTGGCGTCCATGCTGATCCAAACACCAACG
Organism: Aporhodopirellula sallentina SM41; assembly: GCF_000346505.1. GTDB lineage: Bacteria > Planctomycetota > Planctomycetia > Pirellulales > Pirellulaceae > Rhodopirellula > Rhodopirellula sallentina. The sequence goes on along the minus strand of NZ_ANOH01000356.1, from coordinate 3,601 downwards.
TAGGATAGCGACGCAATGCACCGGAGCCACGAAAACCATGCGCGTCCTGATATGGACCATCGATAGTCGTGCCCCGAAGAGGGGCCGTTCATTGAATGGGAAACACCGCGGCTCACGACAGGATATTGGCACGCTGCGCAAGCGATCAACTGTATGCAATCCCTCGCTTACCGGGCTGTTGATTTATTCGTTTAACGGGCAGCCGTAGGCGACCTACTTGCCACTGCACGTCGCCTACGGCTACCGGTTAAACGAATACAGGTTGACTCTGGATTAAATCGACAAACCGTTACGAAGCGGGCTAGTAAACCAACGATCCGAAGACGGCTGAAACTAACCGGTTAAAATTTGAATTCGCGAAGGATCATTCGTTTTCGACGAGCGATCTAGCCCATTCGATCCACCGCAGACGATCTCGGAGAATTCGTTCTGTTCGGCGCGTTCAGATGAATGCCCGATTTGCAACGAGCATCAGCCATTGCTCCAACATGCGATAACGCAGCACGATGCCAGATTTGCCATACCCGATTGCGATGGGTCTTAGTTGGACGGTGGACCTACGCGACTCCGGTTGGGATGATGGCCATCGCCACCGTAGGTACTGCGACGATTCGCACGCCCGGTTACACTTGCTTCGCGTCGACACTCGCGACGGGATTGGTCGTGGTAGTTTCACTGACGATCATCGACGCCTGCTATGGTGTGTATCAATGGAAATAGCCAGTGCAAAATGGTTACCATCGGAAAGAATTGTGGGCACGCAGAAGCCTGCTGGTATGGTTTCACAAATAGGACGCCAACACACAGGCCACGGTGACGCGGGCCAATGTCCGCCAAAACAAACTCACGGCAAATGACTTCCTTGCATCACCCCACGTTTGACAACCTGTTGCGATTGCACGAAGTCGCGACCGAACGTTTCCCGCATGACTATCTCGATGTTGGGCTCAACGCGATTGGGCTGTTCTTCCACGATCCTCCGAAGAATGCCGGATACCCTCAAACTCCAATCCATTCGGTCACCTTTGCAAGCATCGGCGTTGACGGAATTCATTTCAGCTCGGTTACTGATGGTAAAACTGTCGATCCCGATGCCCCTGTCGTACTCACCATTCCAATGGCGTTCAATGATCCCAATCATATCGTCGGAGAAAACCTGCACGATTTCCTATGCCTTGGCTGCCGAATTGGATACGCGGAATTGGGCAATCTCCATCTCGATAGAACCGCAACACTTGATCGCTACGCAAACAATCCCATTGATTACTACGATAATCGTTCGCCCGGCATTCTCACCTTGCTCGCAAGTGAATTCGCATTGACCCCATGGACCAATGTCCCTCAGCACTTCGCTGACCTGCAATCAAGATTCAAACAAACACTTCGCACGGTTGAAAGGTTGCCCCGACAATTCGGACGATAACAATCCAGCGGCGCACCCGAGCAGCGAAGCGGTGCTATGTCAAATGAACATTCTCTATTGGACGCCGGGAGATTGCGGACGTTTGCAGCCTGGGCACGTTCACGTGCGATGATCGCCTACGCATTCGAATGACAGGCTATCGTGCAACTGCGATTGCGTCACGCTACCGGAACGGGCTGTCGGAAGTCTGGTCCCAAAATTGCCGCGATCGATCGTAGTCGCTGCCTCCACCCGACAGCATGTCGCGAACTGCCGCGCAACCTCCCGCGACCAAGCAAAATAGCAGCAACACCCAAATGCATTTTTTCATATTTTTCTCCAATAGCCCCGCCGCTACTCGATACCAGCCTTCAGACGCAAGGGCAATTCTGTTCCACGTTCAATCGAACACGCAGTTCGAAATCGGCTAAAAAGTTTCAGGCTTTCATTACTCGATCGTTGGGTAGCGGCGAAGCTAAATTCCTGAGACCGTAGCAACGGGACGTACAGACGCTCTACCGACCAAGTTTGCGAGACGAATCGTCGCTGCGCGAGACAAAAAGCAGCGAATAGAACGATGCGATGCACACGGAGTCGCGGGCGCACGGTTTCGCCATGGAACTCGTACTCAGGCGGCCCTCTGAGCAACTTCGATAACCAATATCGCCAACCAACCAAGAATGCGGGCGACTCAACCTTCTTGCTGGCCAAACGAAGATACGCCGCTATATCTGCGACCGTGTCCGAGACTACTCAGACGACACCAACCCAAGGACGGGCGACGACAATGATCTGGTATCACGGATGACCGTCGGGTTCTACGCGTCCCGGGCTGTCCATCCTTGATGCACTCTGGTTGCTTTTCGCAATCGCTCGCTCTGGGATCTGGTTGGCAAAGCGCAATGTCTTTCCTATCTCCTCCGAACGACTTGCTGTTCTGCTTTGCGTGCTCTTCGCGGTTCCGATGCAACCGACTAGCCGTTGGCGGATCGCGCTACCCGTCTGGATCGCCTTTGCCTCTCTTCATCCGTTGGACTTTATTCCCCGCGCAGTGAATGTCTTTTGGCGGCCCTACGAACTCTTTGAGGTGGCCTGGGTTTTGGGGGCCACGCGTCCTCTTATTTTAGCTGGGGACGGTTGATTCGAATTTGGTCGGCGAAAGATAGCCGAGCGATGAATGAAGTCGCGATGTGTTGTAGTAGGCAATGAACTCGGTCAGCTCGCTCAATGCCTCGCGATAGTTTTCATACTCGGTCATTTGCAGCTCCGTCTTGTTCGTTCCAAAGCAAGATTTCATAAACGCGTTGTCATAGCAGTCGCCAGCTCGGCTCATGCTTTGACGCATCGAACTGCGCCTGATGATCGCACGATATTTCTTGCTTGCGTACTGACCGCCGCGATCGGTGTGGTGGATGAGATCTCTTGAAGGTTGTCGACTTCGAATCGCCTTTTGGAGCGTCTTGATCACGAGGCTATCGGTCATATCCATTTCCAAAGACCAGCCGATGATCCGTCTGGAAAAGCGATCCATGAGGGTCGCCATGTAAGCGAATCCAGTTCGCACGATCGGAATGTAGGTGATGTCGCCTACCCACAAACGATTGACGCTCGTTGGCTCAGGCCGCTCAAGCAACAAGTTCTCATTGTAGCCCAGGGTGTGTCGACTTTCGGTCGTTCGCGGCTTGAACGATTTTGGCTGCAACGCCGATAGCCCCGCAATTCCCAGTAGTTTGGCGACCCTTTCACGTCCGATTGCAACTCCTTGTAGTTTCAAGTCTGCAGCGATCCGTCGGGCACCGTAGCGTCTGCGGTGTCGATGAAACGTGGTGATCACCATCGGCAGGACATCCATGTCGCTCTGTTCTCTTTGGCTTGGAGGTTCGCTTTGAAATCGCTGAAACGCGGATCGCGAGAAACCGAGGATCTCGCCGACTTCTCGCTGCGATGCAGTGCCATCGCGAATGATGCTCAGCGCGGCGGAGTAGAGCTGGCTCACTCGTTTCGGCCGAAAATGATCAAAGCTTTTTTTAAAACATCGCGTTCACGCTCGACCCGTCGCAGCTCTGCCTCGAGTTCGACGACGCGGCTATCGAGCACCTCGCCAACCGGCCCGGCCGACTCGACCTGTTGATTCTTCCAGCGGTAAAGAAGGTTCGTTCCGGAGATCCCCAGACGCTCAACGATCGATGTCGCAGAGTG
>NZ_ANOH01000355.1 GCF_000346505.1 Aporhodopirellula sallentina SM41 | reverse complement strand
GCAACCGTTCACGGGCCGGTGCAAGGTTTTAGGCCGCTGCAGCGGTCTGTTTTAGAGCAGGCATGAGAGATGGTGCGACGTTGCCTGCGAACTTGGCGTTCATCGCATCGACCAAATATTCGTAGGCATTTCGATTTTGAAGCCGGCATGTTTCCGAGACTGTCAGTAGCCGCTCCAGATATCGACTCCCAGCAGCGCTCTGCGTACCAAAACTCAGCTTGCGATAGATCACCGCAGGACGAAGCGCACGCTCGGCGGTGTTGTTGGTCGGCTCGATCCCTTTGACCCGAGTAAACGTCCACAAGTGCTCTCGCCGGTCATACAGCTCATTGCAGAATCCAATCAGCTTCGCATTCCCGCTGAATCGACCGCGCAGCAGTAACACGCGAACTTCCTCGCGAATCGGAATGACTTTGTTTTGGAACGTTCTCCATTGGATCTCCCCTGATTGGTATTGCCGCCAACACTCAAACAGCTTGCGATGTTCTCGCATCAAGTCATTTCCCATCCGTTTGACTTTGCCATCGGATGAATCAATCAGTTTTTGAAAGTCGCGTTTGAGATGAGCCCAACACCACTGCAATCGCTTGCCATCAAGATACATCTTGGCTCGATCGCAGTTCAGAATGATTCCTTGATAGTCTCCCACCAAAGACACCAATGACTGTCGGCTTCGGTCGCCGAAAATACCAAAGACCGTGAACATCGGAGCTACCGCCACCCAGAGCCACGCTTTCTGGCGTTTCTCCTTGGTCGGCGACTCGTCAACGTAGAGTTGTTTTTGATCTGCCAGATTGCCTCGAAGCTCTTCGTAAGGAATCGCGATCGAATCGCTCACAAGATTTTGAATCTTCACCGTCCAAGCGGCGCTGCAGGGAATGTTCAGCAAGTCACCCAGGAAGGACGACGCCCGACGTTTGCTCTGGCGAAAGTGCCCCATTAGCAATCCGGTGAAGGCGGCCAATCGTGGGCCACACTGACCACTGGGAACGCCGCGTGGCAGGCCAGCCTGGGTGGTGATGCCGCAACATCGGCAGTGGCCGCGGAAGAGTTGGTATTCGTCGATGATCGGTTGGATTTGGGGAAGATCCCAAACTTGATGTCGTGCTGGCGGCGTATTGTCAGCTTGCAAGTCGCCACCACAGCGGCGGCAACCCTCGGGCACGCAAGGGATAATGTGTGTGCAGTCTTCGCTGGGGACCAGGTCCCGGGAGTGCCGCTTGTGGCCTTTCTGCCCACCTTGCTTCCGTTTTTTGCCAGGGAGCGATTTGCGTTTGGGCTTCGCGTGAGGATGCTCGGTACTCGGGGGCACCGAAGAGTTGCGTGGTGTCAGCTTTTGAATTTTGGCTTCCGCTTTAGCAAGCTTCGCTTCGACTTTGTCCAAACGATCAAACAGCGCGAGCACGAACGCTTTGACAGCGGGCGTCATCTCAGCTTCGAGTTCCGGTGGTATCTTGCTCATGCAAGTATTGGGACCGAAAACAGGGATCCAAGTCCATACCGATTTCAAATTTCATTGCACCGGGCTGTGAACGGTTAC
>NZ_ANOH01000354.1 GCF_000346505.1 Aporhodopirellula sallentina SM41 | reverse complement strand
TTGGCGACTTCCGCTACAGTAAATCGCACACCGATTATTCGCTCGGTCCTAGAGGACGGAGAATCGAATACCGTCGCTACGCACGAATCAGCCGCAGCGTAGAAAGATAGTGCCCTCCCACTCTAGGTGGATATTATCGGCTGCGGCTGTTTTTCGTTGCCGGTGGTGATCGAACGTGGATGGCATCCTGCGTACCCGCGACTACTGCCGCGCCAGAGCAAAACTCTCCGAAGACGCATTGCATGAACTGACCATTCCAATCGGAAACGAAGCCGAGCGACTGGTCGAACCACGTCACCTTTGGAAGGGGCGGCACGCCAAGCTCGTCGATGGCTCGACTTTCATGATGCCTGACACGCAAAGGAATCAAGCTGCCTACCCGCAAAATCGCGAGCAGAAACCCGGTATTGGTTTTCCGATTGCTCGCTTCGTCGTCGTGATCTCGCTGGCAACAGCCTGCGTGATCGACTGTGCGATTACCAGGTACAAGGGCAAGGAAACGGGCGAGACGGCACTGCGTCGTCAGATCATCGGTTGCTTCAGTAAAGGCGACGTGGGGGTGCCGATCGCTTTTACGGCAACTACTGGATGGTCGTGTTGTTGATGCGGGCCAGTGTGGATAT
>NZ_ANOH01000353.1 GCF_000346505.1 Aporhodopirellula sallentina SM41 | reverse complement strand
ACGATCACAGTCAGCGCGATAGCAAACGTCGCTCCGATGGCTGACGCGGGCGGCCCTTACTCAGATACGGTTGGCGGCACGATCACGCTCAGCGGTTCAGATTCAACTGACACCGATGGCACGATTGCGGCCTACGCTTGGGATCTCGACAACGACGGCGAGTTCGACGACGCAACCGGCGAAACGACAATCTACTCGGCGACCACGGCAGGCACGTTCACCGTCGGCTTGCAAATCACCGACAACGATGGAGCGATCAGCACCGACACGGCGACGATCACGGTCAGCCCGGCCATCACGCCGGGGCTGGTTGTCACACAATCTGGTGGTGCCACTGTCGTGAGTGAATCGGGTTTGATCGATACGATCAGCGTTGTGCTGTCGAGCCAACCAACGACAGATGTCACCGTAGCGATCACCAGCGCTGACACGACCGAAGTAATGGTTGCACCTAGCGAATTGACGTTCACTCCAGACAACTGGAATCTCGCTCAATCTGTAACGGTCAGCAGTTCTAACGATAGCCTGATTGACGGAAGCCAAAACACGACAGTCTCGTTTTCCGTTTCCAGCAGCGACTTAGAATATGCCGGGCTGACGGATGTTGAAGTAGAAGTCACCACGCAAGACGCCAACACCTCGAACCCTCCGACACGAGTTTACATACCCGACTACGTCGTCCGCCCTCATGTCATCCCCGGGGATAGCATTCCTACCGCGATCCTGTTTCAGGCTGTCGCCGACGCGGAAATTTCAGTGATCCCGGTCGGCACGGTTAGCTTCCTGCAAACGATCTACATACTGAATCAAGACGTTTCGGAGATCGGGGGCTACTCACAAGGCGTGATGACGGCAACCGTGACGGCGGGTGAGATGTACGCGATCGTGTTTGAGGCACAAACGGAGAGTCGCACCTACACCGTGCGATCGACTGCGGGAACGGATGCGTTCACTCCATCGACACCCACGAACTTCCTGCAACCGACCGATACCAACGGCGACAGCCAGACCACGGCGCTCGACGCATTGGTCATTATCAACCAACTCAATCGAGAACAATTCGCCGAAGGAGAACAGGTGTCAGCGACCGCGATGTACGACGTCAACCAAGACGGAAGGACATCAGCTCTCGATGCGTTGTTGGTGATTAACGAACTCAATCGCCAAAGTACCGTCCCGAGTGAAGGAGAACTCGAGCCATTGGTCGCGGAACCGCTTCTGCCAGAAACGAGTTTGTCGATAACCATCGCGGAGATCGATGACTACTCCGCCGTGAATTCGGTCGACGAAAAAATCGTCGACACCAGCCTATCATTAACGGAAGCGACGACTTCGATTGAATCCCGATCCCTCGCGGTGACGGAGCTAGCTGATGAAAGTGCGTCCATCCTCTCAGAAGAAGATTTGGATTTGCTTGCCAATTGCCAAAGCTGGATGACCAGCACAATCTAAAGTGTATGGAAGTTGGACACACCCATTGTCGCCAGACATCGAGGTCTGAATTTTGGCGCCCCCAGCAACGGGGATCGGACACGCAAATTTGCAAAATGCTCCAGCAATTCAGCAAAGCGTCATGAAAGTCGAGCAATGTAGGGTATGCTCAGCATACCATTTTCAACGCAGAGCCCTCAGACGCGCGTGATGCGGAGCAATGACCTACCAACCCAAACACACCAAGTATTTTCGAGTCCCTGAACCCTCGTACCAGGTAGCGAATGTCGCCAAGACTTTCGGCACCACCACCATCGACCAGCCAAGC
>NZ_ANOH01000352.1 GCF_000346505.1 Aporhodopirellula sallentina SM41 | reverse complement strand
AGATCAGATAGGGACGAAAGCGTCCCCACGTCGTCCGCGTGCGATCGGCGACATATCCGACCAACGGATCGTTGACCGCGTCCCAGATCCGGGTCACCAACATCAAGGTGCCCGCGGACTTCGCCGTCAAACCAAAAACATCCGTGTAGAAGTAGACGAGAAAAACTCAAACGTCTTCCAAAACAGATTCGACGCGGTATCGCCGAGCCCGTAGCCGACCTTTTCAAAAACGCTGAGCCTTTCCCCATGGTTGCCTTGTTTGGCAGTTTCGGACGTGCCCGACATCCCGGTCCCAGAGTCTGCGGGGTTGCCGGGATCCGCCGCAGGCGTTCCCCCGGGATTCTTAGCGCCAGGTTTATTAGCTCCGCGATTCTTAGCCCCACGATTCTCAGACGGTGTGCCCGCCTCGGATGGAACGACTTCGTTGGACACAGGGAAATCCTCTATGGACCGAGGGGAAGAATCCGAAAATCCTTCAAATGACGCAACCAGTTTCACACCTACGGGTCTTAACCCCACTTTAGGTGCGTTCACTGTATTCGTTTCTGCAACCGGTTGCAACCTAAGGTGCTCACATTACGCGTTAAACCGTTATTTTGGGAAATCTTTACTGAAACCGGTTGCAACGACTTGATCAAATGCATACATTTAGTTGAAAGCGGTTGCATCCGTCTTTGTGCCCCCGAGGATTCCATGAAACTCAACGACATCACCATCAAGGACATCGCCGAACGGGCCAACGTTTCCAAGAGCACCGTCTCGCGAGTTCTCAATGACTTGGCGATCGTGAATCCCAAAACCCGCAAGACGGTTTTGGAAGCGGCTGAATCCTTGGGCTACCAAGCCAACGTGTTTGCTCGCGGACTGGCCAGCGGTCGTTCCATGACCGTCGGCGTGGTCACTCAGAAGATCGGCAGCCCCTTCTACGACATGATGATGCAGGGGGTGATCCAAGGTTTCACCGGAACCGGCTACTCTCCGATCTTTGTCGACGGACAGTGGGAACAAAGCACCGAACTCGACGTCATCCGCACCCTGATGGGCAGAAAGGTCGATGGCCTGATCCTGCTCGGCGGCGATATCTCGCAAAAGGATCTCGATCAACTCAGAGAGCAGATTCCCACCGTGGTCGTCGGAAAAGACGTTGCCGGTTGGGAAGGCCAGTGCGTCTACGTTGACAATTTCTCCGGTGCCTACGATGCCACCCAACACCTGATCGAATTCGGACACCGCGAGATTGCGATCGTCCGCGGAATCATCCACCACCAGGACGCGATCCGTCGCTTCCAAGGCTACGCCCAAGCACTCGCTGATGCCTCCATCGAACTCGACCCTGATTTGGTCTTGGACGGCAACTTCACCGCGCAATCGGGAATCATCGCGGTCAACTCATTGCTGATGCGTGGCAAATCATTCACCGCAGTCTTTTGTGCCAACGACATGGTCGCCTACGGGGCTCGATTGGCGCTACAGCGCAAAGGAATTCGTGTTCCCGAAGACGTCTCGATCGTTGGCTTCGATGATCAAGCCGAATCGTCTTACGTTTCACCACCACTGACCACCGTTCGTCAGCCCGGTGTCGAAATGGGAGTCGTCGCCGCGGAGGGAATCGTCCAATTGATGCAGGGGGGAACCTGTGAGTTTCCTGTCATGAACGCAGAACTGCAACGAAGAGAATCCGTCGCGCGGATCACCTCTCAATAATCCTTCCGACGCAAGCTCACATCGCGTCAACCCTTTCAATTTTTGCATAGTAACAACCTTCCCTGACCCATAGAAAACATAAGAGGCGCCTATGAATTGAACCTGTCTATCCGTGCTATCCGCACACTGAATTGGCTAGCGAATTCATTATTCTTCTTCCAATTTTTCAAGCCTTTCGATGCGTCTCAATTCCCTATCATTTTCCTGAGGTAAATTCTCATGCAACGTTTCAATCGAGCACGGTCAGGTTTCACCCTGGTCGAACTTCTAGTTGTGATTGCCATTATCGGTGTCCTCGTTGGACTCTTACTCCCTGCAGTTCAGGCCGCCCGTGAAGCAGCCCGTCGTATGAGTTGCAGTAACAACTTTAAACAGATCGGACTCGCAGTTCACAACTACCACTCTGCTTACAACCAGTTGCCGATCAACAAGACCGGAACAGGCATCCTCCCAGGAACGAACTGGTGGGACGATTCGACAATCGCAAACAACCAACAACTCAGTTGGTTGGTCGGCCTGACCCCATTTGTTGAAAACCAAGCACTTTGGGAGCAGATTTCGAACCCGAGCGTGCAAGGCGGAACATGGCCTGCCATGGGTCCAAAGCCGGTCGATTTCCGGTACGACTATCAACCGTGGATGACCAACGTCCCGACGTTCCGCTGCCCATCGGATCCAGGCTTCGGTCTGCCCGCCCAAGGACGTACCAACTACGGTGCTTGCTTTGGTGACTCGATGTACAAGATCGAAATTGCCGCCCGCAGCGGTGGCGACTTGAACGCGAACGATTCGACTGCCGCTCAGGAAGCACGTGCCGGTTGCCGTGGGATGTTCGTCAACCACCAGAAGATGGCGTTTCGTGATGTTCTCGATGGTCTCGCCAACACGATCATGGCTGGCGAGCTGACCACCGACCTTGGCGACAACGACACTCGAACCAATGGTGCCCGTCAACTCAACGCGGCTGGTTCGCCTCCAATGCTCAACCCAATGGCATGTGTCGACGCAGGTCTCCCCGACCCACTCCGTCCTCAGTTCTGGACCGCCGGAACAAACACGATGGGCGGCGTCAATGCAACCCTCGGTCGTGGTTACCAGTGGGCCAACGGTGAACACTACTACTCAGGTGTGATGACGATTCGTCCGCCCAACTCGGAAGTTTGCTACGGTGGCGATTGGCCCGGCCAAGAAGGCATCGTCCCGCCGAGTAGTCGTCACCAAGGTGGTGCTCACGTGCTGTTGGGTGACGGAGCGGTCAAGTTCATCACCGATTCGATCGAAGCCGGCAACCAAAAGAACGGTCAAGTCGGATTCGGATTCACCGGCAACCAAAGCCCAGGTTCGAAGAGCCCGTACGGACTTTGGGGTGCACTCGGAACGCGTGCTAGCAAAGAGGTCATCGAGGAAGAACTCTAATCTCGATCGATCCCGACGTTTGAATTGCTGACGTCCAACCCCGGTGCAGCCAGTCGCTGCACCGGGGCATCGTCGGTAACCCAGTCCACTTTTTACAAACACTAGATCCAAAATGAACAAAACTCTTTCTCGTATCTGCTGTAGCGGTTTGTTGTTAGGAGCTCTCGTCGCGATCGGTTGCGAGGGGAACACCGGCATTGTTGAACCACCGGAAATGACAGCCGAAGACAAAGCCGCTCTCGAAGCACGGCAAGCAGAATATTCCAAGTCCATGGCCGAAGCCTACGGCAAAAAATAGTCTTCAAAACGATCTCGGAACGAGTGTTGTGAGAAAGCCTCTCACCATTCCGGATCGAAGACGACAAGCGCACCGATCACGATGTGATCGGTGTTTCCATTTTAGGCTCGTTCATCGCCGAGTACTTCATCGCCGAGTACTTCATCGCCGAGTACTTCATCGCCGAGTACTTCATCACCAAGTACATTGACAACGAGCACGTCGATGTTGAATACGTTGACTCCGAGCACCATGTCGCCCAGCAAGTTGACGACAACGGTAGATGATTTTGCTCGGCACCATCCATATGAGAGGGCTCGAGTGTGAGACATGGTAGCTGGCTCCCGGCACTGCTGATCTTGTTTTGCCTGTCCGGTTGCCAACGTTCCACGGAACTACCAACCGAGACTTCTCCGACGACAGTCGATCTCTTAGCCGAGTTCCAAACCGCGATCCGTTTCCAAGATTGGAAACAGGCCGACGCGTTAACTCCATCGGTTTTGCTGCAGTATTACGACAATGTCGAGGCGTTGGAACTCGCCGCGAGAGCAGCACACCAAAACGACAAAGCCAACGTGGCGGCGGATTTGATGATCGACGCATGTCGCAATGATCAATTCCAAGACACCGCCCGTATCCAACGCACCGTGGCAGCCCTGCTCGCCGTCGGTCGACTTTTCGATTGCATCGATTTGCTCGAGACCGCCGTCGTGACGTGTCCCGATCAACACGTTCTCCGGCGAATGTTGTTTCAAATGTGCTGGGGTGTGGAAGATCGCCCGCGATCGATTCCCCACGGTCGGTATCTCGTACGCCAGCGACAGTTCGATCTCGACCTCCTTCTGGAAATGAGCGATACCGAGGCGAGATCGGAGAGTTCGCAGTCTCTCGTTAAAATTGCTGAGCGGCATCCTCGCGACAAACGACCATTGATCGCCGAAGCGAGAGTCCGGTTCGACGACGGTGATCTCGATCGGGCTGCCGAAATTCTTCAGCAAATTTTGCAAGACACACCTGACGACGCACCCTCGTTGGCACTGCTGAGCCGCGTGCTTGTTGACGCCGGACGAGACGATGAGTTTCAGAAACTCGTCGCGGACGTTCCCGAGTCTGTCCAAGACCACGCCTTCTACTGGTTGGCACTCGGTGATTGGTGCCAGAAGGAATACCAACCCACCCACGCGGCTCGTTCCTACTGGGAAGCCGTCCGCCGTGATGACGCGATCCGCGAATCATGGCTCAAACTCAGCATGTCCCTTGCCCTCGTTGGTAATCAGCACGGCCTCCACGATCAACAAATCAATGCGTTGGATTCCCGTGTGCGACTGCTCACCCGATTTCGCCACCTGCGGACGCGTTTCCTCAAATCAGGAAAGACATCGCCGAACGATCTCGTTGATATGGCGATCGTACAAAAACAGCTCGGGCGACTATGGTACGCAGAAGCTTGGCTGTCGATAGCAACCACGTTGCCGGGAGACAGCAATCAACGTGCAAAAGAAGTACGAGACGAAACGGTCAAATTGCTTCGCCGGGACACACCATGGCAACTCGTGGATTCTCACCCCGAAGTCAGTATCGACCTCAGCCATTTGCCGCTCCCTGTCATTGGATCGGCGGACAACGAAAGAACGCCGATTCCATCTCATTCCACCGGAGCGGTGGCAGAGGCTGGCAACATTCGATTGGAGAATGAGGCGGAACGGAGACAACTGCGTTTCCATGGACGCACCGGCGACGAACTGCACCAACCCGGTATTATGCATTACCAAACGCTCGGGTGCGGCGGAGGTGCGATTGATTTTGACCTGGATGGTTGGAATGACATCTATCTCGTTGCAGCGGGCGGCAAGCCGTCGCAGAGAGATTCCATCGAGAACTCGTTGTGGAGAAACTTGGAAGGTACGTTGGACAACGTCACGTCTGCATCTGCAACAGGCGACCCCGGTTTCGGTCAGGGGGTGGCCGTTGGTGATGTAAACGAAGACGGGTTTCCCGACCTTCTCGTACTGAACTACGGTCCCAACGTTCTGTTAATCAACAACGGTGACGGATCGTTTTCCGACGAGAGTCATCGTCTCGATCAGAACGTCTCTTCGGTCGAGTGGTCGTCTAGCGGCGCGATTGCTGATTTGGACGGCGATGGACTCAACGACCTGACAATTTTGAACTACGGCCAAGGTCTCGATCCGGTAACGAAAGAGTGTCGTCAAGCATCAACGGCTTTGGTCCGGGCATGTTCGCCACTGATGTTCCCAGGTGCGAGAGATTGCTTCCTACACGGTTCACTCACCGGCGAATTCACCGACCAAACCGACAATTGGTCAGCGAACCCTGACGTTCTCGGTCGTGGACTCGGAATCTGTGTCGGCTCATTTGACTCCCATCCTGGTCTCGATGTCTTTATCGCGAACGACCTTACGAGCAACCACTATTGGAGTCGTACAACAGATATCGTCTTTGGCTTACGAGAATCCGCCGTCCTCCGAGGGCTCGGATCCAGCGAACGATCCCCCGGGCAGGGATCAATGGGGATGACCGCGGCGGATCTCGATCGCGATGGTGATGTTGATTTCTTCATCACCAATTTTCTCGGAGAATCCAACACCTATCACGAACAGGTCAATGACGGGTTGTGGCGTGACCAGACGACGACGCAAAGTTTGCACGCTTCTTCCCTGCCCTTCGTTGGATTCGGAACGGAAGCAATCGACTTCGACAACGATGGCCATTCAGAAATGGTCATCACCAACGGTCATATCGACACGTACCCGGGCGAAGACGCCGCGCCATACGCACAACTGCCTTTGGTATATCAACGCCGTCCCGCCGGTGATTATCAATTGATCACCGACATGATCCAGGGCGAGTACTTGCAAACACCGCACGTCGGTCGGGCTTTGTGGACCATGGACATCAATCGGGATGGTCTGACCGATTTCGCCGTCACCCATCAGACCGAACCGGTGGCGTTGCTGGTCAATCAAACCGAAGACGCGGGAAATTGGATTGAGATTCAACTGTCCGGCCGGCAATGCTCTCGCGACGCAATCGGCAGTTTGGTGCACGCGAACATCACCAACACGCAGTGGACGATTCCAATGACCTCAGGCGACGGTTACCTGTGCAGCAATGAAAAGGTCATTCGCATCGGTCTCGGGAAACAAGGCGTCTCAGAAAACCGAAACAAGACGTGTGAAGTTACCGTCAGTTGGCCAGATGGAACGCATCAGACATTCCAATCGTTGGCAATCAACAAATCATGGCTCTTGACCGAAGGGGACCCAAACGCGTTTGAGTTATCCCATCCCGGTAGTCCACATTAGACGCGGCGAAAAAGAGGAGACGATCAGAACGCTTCATAGATCGTTTCACTGCGCGGCAGATGTTAGCCGCGGTTACACCTTATCAACCGCGGCTAACGGGCTGTACTGCGTGGTGCGTGAAAGCAGCGTTTCTTACTCGTCTTCTAGCTGTTGAAACTCGAGCATTTTGACTTGCTTCTTCGCGGCGTCGGCGGGTTTCCAGAACCATCCTTGCGGGTCCCAGCACTGTGCGAAGGGCACATCCTTCAGCAGTTTCTTGTAGACCTTGATCGCCTCGTCGGTCTGTTCCAACTTTTCAAGCGCTTGTCCCATGATGAAATAGCACGTGCCGACATCATTGAGTGCCCATTTGCTTTGGACGGCATCCTTATCGCTCGATGGCACAGGAGCATCGAGTTCCTTTTGCATCGCAACAGCTTCTTTTCCATAACGATCGATGCACTCCTTCGCGTAAGCCACGGCGACTTTGTACTTCTTGGCGTTATAAGCGTCCCAACCTTTGGTGGTTAAGGTCGACGATGAGTAGTCTCCGAAGTCGAGAGATTTCGCATCGACTGATTCTTCTGCGAAGCAGTTCGTCACGAAAACACTAGCAGCAACGAGAACAAACGAACAAAGCAACTTCATTATGGGTCTCCTGGATGGGGCAAAAAACGCGATCGACAGTCTCCTTTTTAGGTGACCGCCATTGCGATTACAATCACATAATGCAATTTTATGCACACTTTTCTATCCCGTAATTTACGCACTTTTCGGTTTATTTTTGGATGATCGCCAGCGGTGCTACGACCGGCCGTTTTCAGTTCGACGGCTCGATTGAATCGCCCTTTTCGAGCATCACAGGATGCTTCCATACGCGTATCATCCACGCGAACGGGATGTCGCTATTTGACCGGACCGATCGTTTCCCCGTCGCGAAGGGCGCAATCTAGCATCGTGTGTTGTGCCGATCCGAATCGCTTCGACGCAAGTTCCTGTAGACGCTGGTATCCGATTTGTCCGATCTCATAATAAGGAATGGCGACTGTTGTTAGTTGAGGCGAATCATCGGGCGAATCGATTCCGTCAAAGCCAGTCACCGAGATATCTGTTGGGGTACTGAGACCGTGTTCTTTGAGGAATGAAATCAAACCATAGGCCTGATGATCGGCCGCGCAGACCCAGGCGGTAACACCGTAGCGAGTGCGTTCGAGCGCCTTCTGATAGGTCTCTTCCACGGTTGCCCGATCGTCGGGACGAACATTGAGAATGTTGGCCGGATCGATCATCAATCCGCGACGGGTCATCTCCTCGATGTAGGCAGAAAATCGCCGCATTGCCCAGTGTGCTTCCATCCCATAGTCGTGGGTCAGGAATCCGATCCGTTGATGCCCCAATTCCGATAATTTTCCGATAATCGTTGATATTCCGCGATGATGATCGACATCGACGCAGTTGATCGGCGTACCGCTGTATTGCTCGACCAGGGACACGACCGGGAATAATAAATTGAGTTGATCGACAACGTGCGTTGGAAAAGGATACACCAACAATAGTCCATCGAATTCTTTCTGACGCAGTGGTTGGATCTTGCTATAAGACTCGTCGGTCAGTTGTTTGTCGGACGGGTCAACGTAGTGAATTTCGATACTCGAATCATTCAACTGCGCGTAGTCGCTCACACCGGCAATCAGAAGTTCCCCGGGACTTTGATAGTCCGTGCTTAGATAGTCTTCGACTTTGGTACAAATCAAAACACCAACACGATTCAAATCCGCGTTGCGTCGGTTCTTCCCGGTACGGTTTTCGAGATGGTTATATCCGAGTGCAGCAGCGAGACGAAAAACCTTGGCACGAGTTTCGGGATTGATTCCGGGGTGATTGGTGAAACACCGTGACACCGTCGCACGTGAGATCTGAAGTTGATCTGCGATGAGTTGTTGATTGACCGATTTCGCCATTACCAGACTTTTTTTAGACACTCTCGCCGACGGATTGCTACAATGCAATTTTATGCACAATCTTCCCCCAAGAGAACATTGCACAATGAATTACGCCAAACGATTGTCGATTTTTTGTGTCGGGATGCTCTGCGTGTCGTTTTTGACGATTGAGAGGTCTCGGGCCGCTGAGGTAACCGTCAAAAGGGATGATCAGGGTCATTTCGCGCTCCTGCGAGATGGCGAGCCCTACTTCATACGCGGTGCCGGCGGATCGGACCACCTTCCGGAACTGGTCAAGTGTGGGGGCAATTCGATTCGCACATGGGGAATCGAAACCCTCGACAAGCGAATCGACAACAAACCGCTGCTCGACTACTGCGAAGAACTCGGCATCTCCGTCTCAGTCGGAATTTGGATTCAACACGAGCGCCACGGGTTCGATTACTCCGACCCCAAACAGGTCGCCGACCAACGTGAGAAAGTGCGGGAGGCCGTCCGGCGATACAAAGACCACCCTGCGATCTTGATGTGGGGACTCGGAAACGAGATGGAAGGCCCCGAATCGGAAAGCGGCGCCATTCGTATTTGGAAGGAACTCAATCACCTTGCAGAGATCATCAAGTCAGAAGACCCGAACCATCCGGTCATGACGGTTATCGCGGGTGCCTCGGCGTTGAAAATCAAAGGAATCATGGATCATTACCCGAACATCGATGTTCTCGGCGTGAACTCGTACGGCGCGGCGGCATCGGTTGCCGGCGATGTGAAGGCGGCGGGTTGGAATAAACCGTTTGCATTGACGGAGTTCGGACCATCGGGTCATTGGGAGGTACCGCAAACCTCATGGGGCGCGGCGATCGAGCCGAGTAGTCGTGCCAAGGCAGCGAGCTATTTCGTCACGCAGTCGATTCTGACCGAGGACGCTGGCGACATTTGTATCGGCAGTTACTGCTTTCTTTGGGGCCAGAAACAAGAGAAAACGTCGACGTGGTACGGGATGTTCCTGCCATCGGGAGAGAAGCTGCCCCAGGTCGACGCGATGTGCCGTGCGTGGACGGGCGAGTGGCCGGAGAACCGTTGTCCCAAGGTCTCTCAAATCGATTCCGATTTGACCGAAGCCACCTTTGGGCCGGGAGAGTTGGTGACGAGTCGTGTTCAGGCGACCGATCCGGATGACGACCCGCTGGTCTACACGTGGTACGTGCAGGCCGAAACGACCGAACGCAGCGTCGGTGGGGACCGCGAATCCGTTCCGCCACTGTTTCCGAATTGCCTCGTCAGGGCTCGAGACGGGGAAGCCGTTATCCGGACACCCGACCAGCCCGGAAATTACCGCCTGTTTGTGATTGTGCGTGACGGGCAAGGCAATGCCAGTGCGGACAACGTTTGTTTTCGCGTTGCGAACAATTAGCACTGCGGCAGAAAGCGACAACGGAAACAAAGATCTCGTATATAATCCGCTGTTGGTTTCGTTCGTTTAATCGATCCCTGGTTTTGGATGGGCGTCGCATGCTCAGACCTCGCGTGCAGAGACTCCGGGATCGATGACATTGATTCTCCAAGGCATTGATAATGATCCTTCAATGGATCGGTCCGGTCGTGGCACACCGGCTGCCCAAATACTCCAGCGGCGCCTTCTTGACGGCGCTGCTTGGATGCCTGTTTGCTTATCCCGTGTCACTGGCCTGCGGGGATGAAAGGATTGATGCCGACGTCAAACCTCGGGTCGTGGTACTGATAGGCAGCGACGAAGACGACCCCTTCTGGATTCAGTTCGCCGAGTTCATGAACGTCGCGGCCGGCCAACTCGGACTCGATGTGCATTTTCATTTTGCCGACGGCAGCCTCGAAACCATGTCGAGCCTTGTCAGAGCGGAATGCGAACGCAACGTGAAACCGAGCTGCCTCGTCGTTCAGAGTTTCAAACGAGGCGGACTGCGATTCCTGCGTATCGCAAACTCCTACAAGGTTCCGGTCTTCTTGATCAACTCGGGACTTGTCGCTGAGCAGAAAGAAAAAGCAGGCGAACCAAGACAGCATCTGAAATATTGGATTAGCCAGATGTTGCCCGATGACTACGGCGCCGGGTTCGATCTCACCAACAGTCTTATCGACGAGGCCAAAAAAGATCCAAACCGGCTCGGCCCCGACGGACGCGTTCACGTGATCGCATTAGGCGGTACGGTGTCTCATGGAGCATCCTTGCATCGGACCGCAGGTTTGATGGATGCGATTGCCGCACGGAGTGACGAGGCCGTTCTCGATCAACTCGTTGCGGCCGATTGGAAAGAGGGTTTCGCGAGGAGTCGTTGTCGTTTCCTGCAGCGACGATACCCGGACGCGTCTGTCGTTTGGACCGCCAATGATCAAATGGCGATGGGAGCTATCGAAGCGGTTCGGGACCGCGGGCTGGTGCCTGGTAACAATTTGATCGTCGGCGGTGTCGATGCGACGCGGCAAGCCATCAAGGCCATCCAAGATGGATCACTGTCCGCGACGGTGGGCGGCCATTTCCAAGAAGGCGGATGGGTCGCCGTGGTCCTTCATGATTACTTCAACGGTTTAGAATTGTCGCGAATCCCAACTCATTTCACGTCACCCATGCGGCTCATCACGTCGGATAATGTCGACGATTACCAAAAGAGTCTACGGGCCGAACAGTGGCAGCGGATTGACTTCAAACAGTTCTCGAAACTCGATCAGCCCGATTCGCAGGCGTACCATTTTCAGTACAATTTGCCACCCGAAGATTCGCAAATCGGCGACACGCAAACCTCTACGCAGATCGGCGAAGATCGCCCGTCCGTCGAAAGAAGCTCTTCTAACGAATGACTTCGCACGCAAACTCAGACAGGGTTCACCCAGACGCCGACGAACGAAAGATCTCGCTTCGTTACATCACCGCGCTCGTCGCGACCGTGCTGATCACTTTGGCGGTCTTCGGTGCGGTTGCCGCCTACGCCACGCTGAGGCAGCTGGACGAACGACTGATGGATGCCGCAAACCGGGCTGCGGTGTCGATCGCGACGACCACCGCGACACCGTTGTGGAATGTCGATGAGCAGACGATCGATGATCTGCTCAAAGCGTCCCTCACGAACCAAGATATCATCTACGCGGAAGTGAACGACGGCACCGAGAAACTCGCCGCTCGTCGTAAACCCAACACACCGCTGCTAAGCCTCAAAGGCTACGGTCGGTCCCCGCGTTTTGCCGTCGCAACGGTGGATGTCACTTATCGCGAACAGATCATCGGCGAAGTCAGCGTGGTGATGTCGCGACGTGCCATCTCCGAGCAACTGCGCCGCAACGTGTTGTCCAATATCGCGTTGGCAATGATCCTCAGCATCGCGGTTTCGTTCACGTCGGTGCTCATTACTCGCCAGTTCGTTTACAAACCACTGAGGAATCTCAGGAATCAAGCCCTGCGGGCCGAGCAAGAAGCCGAATCGGCGAACCATGCCAAGAGCGCGTTCCTGGCCTCGATGAGTCATGAGATCCGAACGCCAATGAACGGGATCATTGGCATGACGGACCTTTTACTCGGCACCAAATTGTCGAACGAACAACGAGACTACCAACACATCGTGAAACAGTCCGCTGAATCGTTGATGCAGCTACTCAATGACATCTTGGATTTCTCTAAAATCGAAGCCGGCAAACTCGACCTCGAAAAGATCCCCTTCAGTCTCCGCGAAATTTTGGGTGACACCTTATTAACGCTCTCCAATGGAGCATCTGAAAAGGA
>NZ_ANOH01000351.1 GCF_000346505.1 Aporhodopirellula sallentina SM41 | reverse complement strand
CGACAACTTTGCAAACCGGCGAGCAGTTTGGATTCCATCTCGCGGGCTCGCTCAACCTGCGGTTCGCTTTCGAACAGATCAATCGACGCATTGGCTGCTGCACACGCGAGTGGGTTGGCCATGAACGTCGGTCCGTGCATGAAAGCGTCGCCGGCGGAGTCGGACCAGAACGCGTCAAAGACCTCCGACGTTGCCACGGTCACCGCCATCGTCATCGTTCCCGCCGTGAGAGCTTTGCCTAAACAAATGATGTCCGGCACGATTTGGCATGTGTCGATTGCAAACATGGAACCGGTGCGTCCGAACCCGGTCGCGATTTCGTCGGTGATCATCAACACTTCATACTCGTCGCACAACAGCCGAATCTGTCGAACCGTTGCCGCGTCATGAAAACGCATGCCGCCGGCACCCTGAACGAGCGGTTCGAGAAAGATTCCTGCGATTTCGTGGTGATGACGATCGAGGATCTCTCGCAGAATTTCCTCGTTGCCTGGGTGCGTCGGCAGGGGAGCGTGGAGTTGTGACAGGATCGCGTCGCCGTATGATGCATGCATGCTGCGATCGGGATCACACAGCGACATCGCCCCGGTGGTGTCACCGTGATACGCGTTGTCAAACGATAGGAATCGGCAACGTTCAGGCCGTCCTCGCCGCCGCCAATACCCCATCGCCATCTTCATCGCCGCTTCGACGGCAACGCTGCCGCTGTCTGCAAAAAAGACATGCTTCAGTTCTGCAGGCAGCATCGCGGCGATCCGGCTCGCGAGTCGTTCGGCGGGTTCGTGGGTGATTCCGCCGAACATTACGTGCGGCAAACGCTCGAGTTGCTTGGTGACCGCTTCGATGACGTGCGGATGCGTGTAACCGTGGCAAACTGACCACCAGGACGCCATGCCGTCGATCAATTGGCGTCCGTCTGCGGTTTCCAAATGAAAGTCTTTGGCCGCAACGATCTCCAACGGACTCGGTGCGGTCTTCATCTGACAGTAAGGACGCCAGATCGCATTGGCGACTTCGTGGGATGGTGACATGGCGTGTGGTTGGGACATGAGATCAATCGAGTTTCAATAGCCGGGAGGATGAACCGTCACGGATTCGTTGTCTCGACAATAGTTGGATTCGCCTTACGCCGTCTGCATTGCGAGAACTTTGACGACGACGCCCTTGAACGCAGGGGTTTTGCTCTGTGGATCCGCGTACCGCGAAACGAGCACGTTGCACTCGGGATAATACATCAACGCGTTACCCGGGCGAATGTCCTCGTATCCTCGCGCCAGGATCGAGTCCATGTGTCCGGTTTCGTTTTCGACACGGACGCGTTGGTCATGTTGCAAACCGAGTCTGCGAAGGTCGTCAGGGTGCATCAGGATAATGTCACGCCGCTCTTGGTTGCGATAGAGGTCTTCCTCCTCATAGACGACCGTGTTAAATTGACCCTCACTCCGCACCGTCATCAACCGTAACTCGTCATCGCCGGTTCCTTTAAGTGGCGGCAGAGCGTGGGCATGCATGACGGCACGACCGTCGTCGGTTCCAAACGTTGGCTCATGGTAGATACGGCCGCCGATATGGAACTCCTCTTTTGTCTTTCCAATGGATTGAATCTTCTCGTAGCCGGGGACCACGCCACCGATCCATTGCCGGATCGTTTCGGTATGCTGCATTTGGTCCCAATCGATCCCTTCGGCGTCAGGCAGCAAGCGTTTGCCGAGCGTCGAGATCACATCCACCTCGCTGCGAGGACCGGGCAGTCTGCGAGGTCCACCGTCGCTGAGGCGAACGAAGTTGAACATGGATTCCTGAGTCGTCGGTTCCGGTTCTTCGTCACGAGCGAGGACCGGGAGGATGATCGTCTCGGCGGCGAGGCCGTGCACATGACCCGTGTTCAATGTCGTGCTCATCATCACGTTCATGTCCAGGTTGGACAACGCGTGGTCTGCAAATCCGGCATCGGGATTAGACCCGAAAAGATTACCGCCGAGACAGAACGCCGCCTTGATCGAACCGTCGGCGGCACCCTCCATGCATGCGAGAGTATCGAGGCCGTTCGTCGTCGGCAGTTTGACATTAAATTTCGACTGCAACGAATCGAAAATTTGTTGTTTGAGTTTTGGCGTCACTCCGACGCTGCCGATGCCTTGTACGTTGGAGTGGCCACGGATTGGCATCAACCCGGCACCCGGACGACCGACCATTCCGCGACACATCGCGAGGTTGGCGATCGCCTGAACGTTGTCGACTCCGTGGGCGTGGTGGGTGATGCCCATCGTCCAGGCAAAGACGGTTCGCTCACTCTCGGCATACATCTTCGCGATGGTTTCGATCTCGTCGCGGGTAACTCCCGATTTCGATTCGATTTCGTCCCACGGAATTTCGTCGACTCTCGCCAAAAACTCGGCGTCGTCGCGGCAATGCTTTTGTAAAAACTCGGTATCGATCTGGTCGTGTTCACGCAGTGATTTGGCAATACCCCACAACAGAGCGAGGTCGCCGCCGATATGTGGCATCGTGTAGTGGGACGCGATCTTGCTGCCTTTGACGAGCGAGAGCGGATCCGACGGAATGCGGAAATTAACTAGGCCCGTTTCGCGAACCGGATTGATCACGACCACCTTTCCACCGTGGCGGCGAACGTGCAGTAGACTGCTCATCAAACGCGGATGGTTGCTCGCAGGATTGCCGCCGATCAGGAACACCAAATCGGCCTTTTCCAGATCAGAGAGATCGATCGTTGCCGTACCGCTGCCGACGCTCGTCTGCAGCCCCACACCGCTGGCTTGGTGGCAGTAGTAGCTGCAGTTGTTGACGTTGTTGGTGCCGTAGACTCGAGCGAGCAGTTGCAAGAGGAAGCCTGCCTCGTTGCTGCTGCGGCCGCTGAAGTACCAAAAGGTTTCGTCGGGCGTGAGCGATTTCAGTTTGGCGACGATGCTGTTGAACGCCTCTTCCCAGGTGATCGTTTCGAAATGCGAAGCTCCCGCGCGGTAACGCACCGGGTGCAACAGTCGGCCGAGGTATTCCAATTTACGAGGCGAAAGCTTTTTCAGTTTCTCGATTGGGTTCTTCTTCCAGAATGTCGGATCGATTCCCGGCTGCATGTCCGAGACCATGGCCTGCATGCTTTTCTTGCAGACTTCCGGAAAGGCGCCCTTTTCGTTGACCATGCCGCCTTTCTGACCACCCATGCCGAGTGCGCACGTCTTGCAGGTGTTCCGCGAACGCATCGCCTTGAAGAATTTCCAGTACCCTCCTGCTTCACGACCTTTCTTTAGGGAATAAAGGATGGCTCGAAATCCGCCGCCGCTGCGTACTCGCATAGTGTGCTCTTCTGCTCCAGTGAACCAGTTCTAATGGCGATCAAGTGAGTGATCGTCCAAGTCTACCCGAGGATATGTCTTCGTTCGAGAGCTATCGCAAACGGAACGCGGGTAAAGACAGTATCCGCAAAGGCAAAGGAGTCATTTCGCAACAACGTCTATACGCCTAGTTGTCTATAGATGGCGCGGGGGTTGGATCCAACGATGATTCACGGTTGGATGGGAGCATCACCGGTCAGCACAAACGCCGCCCAGTAGAAAGGATGGGCCGCGCCGAATCGTTTTCGATGCGACGCGATCAGTTCTTGTTGCGACGATTGCAGTGCGGAAGCAAGCTGATTCGTTTCGGCGTACGATTCGAAGAAGCCTTTCATCAGCAACATCGTGTCGCGATCAGGAACCACCCACAGAGAAGACAAGACAGACCGCGCACCGGCGATTCGAAACGCTCGGCGCAGTCCAACCACACCGCCGGTCGATTCCAGTTCCCCGAGGCCGGTTTGGCAGGCACTCAGCACCGCCAATTGAGTCCCCGACAAATCGGCGCGGGCGATCTCGAGTCCGGTCAGTACGCCGTCGTCCTGCAGGCTGGTGATCGACGTGTGCGAGTTCACGCCGCTTAGCAACAAACCGCAACGCAACAGCGGGTTGCTCGGCGCGTCCTTCGGTGGCAACGTGAAACCGTGAGTGCTGAGGACAACGACGGAAGGACTGGCGAGCTTCTTAAACGTGGACTCCAGCGCTGCGTCACGCAGAAGTTTGGAAGGTTTGTCTCCGGTGATACGCTCAATCGCTGGCGAGATCGCGTCTGCCTCGTCCGCAGTGAACTTCAGTCGCTGCACATTCGGCAGACGGATGGCGTTCTCCGTGGAGAGCAATTGGTTTTCAGAATTCGGGGTCGACGTGGTGTCGGAGAGAGCGGCGTCATAGTTTGGGTCGGCAAAAATGACGGCCGGGTTGCTTGCGTTGTTGTCGGTGGATTGAACCAATTCACGACCACTGAGTTGCAGGCGGATCGTATGTGTTTCGGCGACAAACGTTTCCTCTTGCCTATCCAGTAACGCGTGCCAGGGGACCAACCATAACTCTTGGTCAGGCGAGATGATGATGTTTGTCCGTTCCCCGCACGCCTGTCGGATCGGATGCCATACCAATCGGCTCACTTTTGACAGGAGCGGTTTCAGCTTTTCAAATGCGGGTTGAGGTCCGAGTTCGGGGATATGTTCGACCGAGTCGTTCATTCCTTGCAGTAAACCCGCTACGGCAGCGTCAATCGACGACGCGGGACCAAGGTCAAGGAAGCGTGCGTCGCTTTGCTTGGTCAGGATCCATGCACCGTAACGTGGATTCGTTGCCGATGGGGCCGCCTGAGCATCGAATTCGAAATCGAGATAGGAGAGGATGTCCACGTACACCTCGTCTTCATCCAAGGCATCGCGGAGGTCTTCGCAAGAAACCCACGGTTCGTTTGCCCACGCTTCGCGTTTTTGTAAATCGAGTACAGCACCTTCTTGAACCGACTGAGCTTCCTCGACGAGCCCTTTCCCGTTGATCAGCCATTCGGCGGAAGCCGAGACTACCGATGGAACGTGTGCAAAATCGACCGCGAGAGCTACGGATGCAAAGAACCTGTAGCCGTCGGCACGGGCGAGATAGTCGCTCTGTTGTTGAGCGTCCATGCCCCAAAGCTCTTTACGGAGCGTCGTTCTCATCTGCCGCAATTGACCGTCGACAATCGCGAATGCTTGTTGCGTTTTGCCTTCGATCAGATAGTTCGCGAGGAGGACTTCTTGCTCAGCCTGAATGTTGGGAATCAACTCGGGGTAGCGTCGTTCCAAATCAGCGATTGATCTAACGAACGTTGCCATGGAAACCGGATCGTCGGTGTCTAGCTTTGCAGAGGCCAATCGCAGTTCCTGCAGCGCGATCTCTTTTAGTCGTTTTGGATGATGCTGCTTCAGAGAAACAACGACCGTTTGATAGATGGAGATCGCCTTCTGCCGGCGGTCGAGCTTGAGATGAAGTCGTGCGACTTTCGCATGGGTTTGGATGGTGAAGAGATCATGCCTCCCCGGATTATTCACCAACGCATCGTAGGCGGATTGGTAGATTTGCAGTGCGTCTGCGTATTCTTGGATGGATTCCAACGCGTATGCGATCGGGAAAGTCGCCGCGAGGGTCTTGGGGTGCTTCGCGCCCATCGCATTGTGATTGATTAGCCAAGCACGACGAGCGAGTTTGGCCGCTCGCACGCCGTTTCGTTGGTCGTTGGCGAGATGAGCCGCATCCAAAAGAATCTCGGCGGTTTCTAGTGACTCTTTGCCGTATAGTTGTTGATAAACATCGAGCGTTTCGTTCAGAATCTTTTCTGCTTGAGCGAATGCTCCCGCGTTGGCCGCAACAATGCCGGAGTACTGCAGTGCGGTCGCCGCATGCGGGTGTTTGTCATTCCAAATCTGACGCAGCTGGTTAAAGCAGTTCAACGCTTGCTGAACCTGTGTGGTGGTTGCGGTTCCTGAGTTGACAATCGTTTCGATCTCGGACACCTGTTCCCACAATTGTTCTTCTCTTTGCTGGTCCGTTCTCGCGAGCGTCTTGCGTTTCGTTTTTGATTTGGAGATCCAGTATCTCGTCAGGGATTCCGGTTCGACCGCGAGCAGCCAATCGTCACGCGCGTCGAGAGCGTAAAGTTCGTAACCACGCGGGACCGTCGCAACGGTTTTCGCCCCATCCATAAACCTCGCGTCATCGGTCTGCACGACAAACACCTGCGCGCCCACATCCGATGCAAGCAACACGGCAAAGACGAGAATCAGAAAACGAGGTTTGTTCACAGTGAGCCTGCTAGAGTGGAAGGCGGCAGCGGGGTGGACCTGTTCGTTTGAAAATAATCTACGGCACGGCGTATGTCATGTGCGTCGAGACCGAATGCTCCTCGCGAGTTGCTTGGATAATGATCCCGCGACGAGAAAGACGCCTGTTGAACGGTTTCTTCGTCGAATCTTCCTCCGCTTCCACTTGGGGCGTCATCAACGCTTCTGAAATCTTGTTAAGCAACAAGGGAGGTGATAGAACTAGAAGTGTATCTGGAATCTATCGCCTACGTGTTGTTCGTCGCCGTGGTGAGAGCAGGACGCGATGATAGCTAGGCTGTCAATCGACCATCATTGCTTGTCGATGGGTTCTAGGTAACGGATAGAGATTCGTCCAGTGTCCCTTGCTGAAGGACTCGGAGGAGTGCTCGTATTCAACTAGACGATCTCGATTTTCCGACTCCATTGCGGTTGGCAAAGGGGTTTTGACGGTCCTTTAGAAAGCACCATTGATGGATGAAGGCAATCGGGGCAATAGTGATACCTCTTCAACCGCTGAGGTCGATGATAGCTTGACAGGGCCAATCGATGGTACCGTTAAAACGAAGCCCTCGTTGAGGACAAGTATCGCGGGGCTTGAGGGCGGTGATCGTGTCGGCAACTACGTGTTGCTCGAGCGGATCGGTGAGGGAGGGATGGGCACCGTTTTCCGCGCCGAACAGGTGGAACCTTTTCGGCGGCTGGTCGCGCTCAAGGTGATCAAGACCGGGATGGATAGTCGTCGCGTGATCACGCGATTCGAAGTCGAACGTCAGACGTTGGCTTTGATGGATCATCAAAACATCGCGCAGGTATTCGATGCGGGAACCACGGAAGCGGGGCTGCCTTACTTCGTGATGGAATTGGTCAACGGAGAACCGATCACTCGGTACTGCGACGGCAAGCAACTCACGCTCCGCCAACGTCTGCAGTTTTTCGTGCCCGTTTGCCGCGCCATTCAACATGCCCATCAGAAGGGGATCATCCACCGCGACATCAAACCTTCCAACGTTCTGGTCGGTCTTTATGACGGCAAGCCTGTTCCCAAGGTGATCGACTTTGGCGTCGCCAAAGCCACTCAGAGCAACTCGCCAAAGCGTACCGCTCTGACCGAACTCGGGCAGATTGTCGGAACACCGGAATACATTAGTCCCGAGCAGGCGGAGTTGAATCCGTTTGATATCGACACGAGAAGCGACATCTATTCGCTGGGTGTGCTTCTCTATGAGTTGTTGACCGGTACAACGCCAATACTGAAAGAGGATATGCGGAAGCTCGGGTTGGTTGAATTGCTTCATCAAATTCGCGAACTCGAACCACCCAAACCTAGCACTCGGGTGAGCCAACTCGATACGCAGGCAAACCAGTCGGGAGAGCCTGTTTCGACATTATCGAGAGCGAATATGTCATCGACACGAGGATCCGAATCGGCGAAGTTCTCGAGGATGTTACGCGGCGATTTAGATTGGGTTGTCATGAAGGCGCTCGAGAAAGATCGCAGTCGACGCTACGAGACTGCCGAAGGCTTCGCCGCTGACGTTGAACAGTATCTCGACGGGGGAACAGTCACCGCGCGTCCCCCTTCAACGTACTACACCTTCTGCAAATATGCTGGCCGCAATAAATCGCTCATCACGATGGTGTTGAGTATCGCGGTGGTTCTCTTGATGGCGAGCATGCTAAGCACGTGGTCTGCGATCCGAGCGTCGGATGCGGAACGTTTAGCAGAGTCCCGTCTTGCCATCGCTGAGCAGGAACGCAATGAGAAGGAACAGGCGTTGGAACGAGCGGTTGCGAACCAACGGCGAGCAGAAGATGCACGAATCGAAGCAGACGCTCGACGTCGCGAATTCGAGGTGAAGCGAAACGAAGCGGTGTGGAATCAATATGTCGCACGCCTTTATCCGATCATCGATGCGTGGGAGGCCAGAGACTTCGGGCATCTTCAGCAGCGCCTCGAAGAACTCGTGCCCAGAAAAGACGAACCGGATGTTCGCGGTTGGGAGTGGGCGTATTTCAAAGACCAATGCGATCAGGCGGTATTGTCAATCGCCGGCGAGCATGCGGCGTTTCATCCTTGGCGAGACGCTGTAGCGGTTGTCGCAAAGGGCGATGATTCGAATTGGTGCATCGAGCTTCGCTCGGCACGTGATGCTTCGTTCATTCGTAGGCTCGTCACGCTTTCCGGGCCGCAAGCGAAAGAGGCGCGGAACCTACGCTGGTCTGCCGACGCATCGCGATTGGCGTACAGTACTTCCGATGGCAGGGCGGTCGTTGTCGATGTCGCTTCGGGCACGAAGATTTTTGAGGTGAACGTGCATGCTGATCAAGCCAGCCATATTGTGCGTGCCTTTGACCTCAGCGGTGACGGAAAAATCTTGGTTACTGGCAATTTTTTTGGGTTCATCGCGCTGTGGGATATCGATTCGGGCGAACGCCTTCAAGTGCTACATGACCCGAAACAACGGTCGAACTTGCAGTCAGTCTCTCTGAGTCCTGATTCAACCCATTTGGTCGGTGGATTGCGATACGGACGCCGCACAACTTGGCGACTCGCCGATGCCGCGCGTTTTGAGTATGCCCCGCAGTCGCTGAAGTATGCGAGTGTGTGCTGGCATCCCGCTGGTAAACGGTTTGCCGCAACGGACGCTGACAGCTTTCCCGTTTTTGAGATCAACAAGAAAGACCCGGTGGCAACGTTGGAGCATCCAAAAGTTTCGACCATATCCTTTGTAGGAGAGGATCGTTTGGTCTCAGCGGGAAGAGACCAGGTCATTCGGATATGGGACGCGAACTCGTTTGAGCTGCAAGAAGAACGTCGAGTGCTGCGCGTTCCCGCTCATGAGATTCACGCAGGACATCAATCTCCATTGGTCGCGGCATCGGCGGATGGTCTGGTTCAAGTAATTGACGTCGAAGCCTCTGTTTCCAAACACGACGTGTTGCGTGAACCAGGGACGCCGGAACAAAAATGCAACTTGGTTTCTTGGAGTCGTGACGGTGCTTACCTCGCTGTCGGGTATGTTGACGGTGCGAGTTCGGCAAAGTATTCAAGTCGACTGTTGGTTTGGGACTTGGACGCGGGCCGGACCGTCGTGAATGAAACGTTTGCCAAAAACGTGCGCATGACATTCAGTTGGAAATCTGATGAAGAAACTCTGCGAGTCGTGACGTCTGATGGACGAAACATGATGTATGATCTCGCTAATGAGTCTTCCGCGGTGCACGAACCGAGGGCTACTTCATTGCGTATCGTCGGATCGAGTTTGAGTCCGAACGGAAAGAAATTGGTGATCCGATCGATACCAGATGGGGCGGTTGTCGCCGATGCCGAAACCTTGCAACAGCTCGCCAAAATAGAGACTGGAGAACACGTGGTGAGTGTTCAATGGAGTCCCGACGGTAGCCGCGTGGCGACCGGCACGTATGGGTTTCTTGATGCGTGGGACGAATCAGGAAAGAGAATCTTTCGGCACCGTTTTCCGTCGCCCGAACAGCTCGACTGTATTGCATGGCATCCGAACGCGTGGTTGATCGCCGGCGGGATGTCCGATGGGCGTGTTGCGATATTGAATGCGGATTCCGGCAAAGCGGTTTTGCACTTGACCGGACACACCGGACCCGTGACCAGTCTCGACTGGTCATCAGACGGTCGGCGGCTAGCAACGGCGAGTGTGGATGGTTCCGTGCGAGTCTGGGACGCAAACACCGGTGTCGAGTTGCTTAAGCTGCAGCATGCCGATGAGGTGGCGTTTCGCACCGTCCAATGGAGTCGAGATAGCAGACGCCTGGCGGCTGGTGATGACCGCGGCAACGTCTTCGTTTGGGGATCCGCTGACGTGCCTAGTTTGCTGGCTGGCGCGATGGGACTCGCAAGCGGAAAGATTGCGAAAGCGATTGCTGCGGTAAGGCGGTCGAGGGATTGACCGGCTCCGCTCGAAGTTGAGATTACTCGGCTTGGAGCGCGCCGTACTTCTTTTTCAACTTGACAGTGTCCTCGGCCGAGTCGTCCCAGTCATAAACAGAGCGTTCCCAACCGCCGTAGTTCGCATTTGGAAGCTGGATCCACTGGGTGCCCCACATGTCCGCATGTTCGACGGCGAGGTCGTGGCGTGCTTGCGAAGAAGGCTTTTCACCGATCGAGACGAAATCGTTTAGATCGTCACCGATCAATAAAAGGATTCGATATCGTTTCGCGATGTGGGCGCGGCGTGTTGTTTTGTCCGATGTCCATTCATCTCGCTCACGCTTGCTGAGGATCCGATCGACCGCATCGGGTTCGATCAAACCGAGTTCTTCGAGGTTTCGCCGGGTGGCGTGTTCGACCGCGTTTTCGCGATTCGTCACAAAGAAAACTTCAACTCCCGAGTCTTTCGCCACCTGCAAAAATTCTTTCACGCCTGGTACAGGTGAGGCGGTAGCTTCCTCAACCCACGTCTTCCAAGTTTCGGGAGTAAAGCTGCCGTCTTCGCGGATTCGGCGTGCTTGATAGGGTGAGTTGTCCAGAACGGTCTCGTCGATGTCGAGAATCACCGCCGTTGGTAGATCGTTCTTATCAGATTGATGTCCTGATAGCTCGGCCTGTTGAACCAAGTCCGCAGACCATGTCGGCGTGTCGATTGCCGTCGCCAATTGCTTCTCTGCTAACCGATAGGCTTGGCGGCACGTCGCGTAATATTCAGCAGACGTTTGCATCCACAAAGTCGCGTCGAGATCTTCGTGTGCCTTTCGGTACGCCGGCTTGATGGATGCGGATTTGGATGCGGTTGTTTGAGACTCTGCGATTGCAGCGTTTGCTTTTTCGTCGTCAACGGTGGGCTGAGTCTTGGTGTCCGCTTCGCCTTTGTAAGCAGTCTTGGTAATAGTGACAGGATCGATGACACGAGACTCGATCGAGGTGTCGTCGGTTTTCTTGGCAGTCTCGCTCGGCTCGCAAGCCGGCAGGAACGTGAGACCAATCATCAACAGCGGAAACAGTACACGTTGCACGTCAAGATTCCTTTGATACGGGACAGGTTTGCGTAGTAGGTGTTTGGGTGGCTGAACGCAAGGCATTCTAGTATCTCGATTATCGTTACAACGGTTGCACAGAAGGATGGTCTCGAAATTGATCTGGTATTCACATAGGAGATATCGCTAGTCGCGATACGGAAGTCGAAAAGACGATTCAAAAGCGCCAATCGCGTTTCGCATAAATGCAAAGAACTCGGTGACCCAAAGTCACCGAGTTCTCGATCTACGACCGTTCTGGTCTTTTGGTTGCCCGGCGAATCAGTCGCGGCTCAAGGGATGGAAGGGCTGGCTGGAGGTGGTGCGGTCACCGGAAGCCCATTGTTATCGTCGCCGACTGCGGCACCCAACGCGGCTACCCCCGCGGCACCCAATCCCATGCCGAGGGCATCGCCACCGAAGCTGCCTCCTCCACCGCCGCCGAATCCGCCGGCACCGCCGCCCGGCAATGCACCTCCCTGGCTGAGTCCACCGGCCGCAGGGACTTCCGCCCCGAGTGGAGCCAACGTTTCTCCGTTCATCAGAGGCGGTTCGGAGTATTCGTCTGTCACGACATCTTCCACCACATAGGCAGCTTCAGGCATCGGCGCGATTCGCAATTCCAAATCATTGCTGAGCGGTTTGCCGCCATCGTTGGGCTGTTGGACCGCGGTGATAAATCGAGTACCAACGGCTCCGTCTGTTTTGTCGCCGAACATTGTACGTGGCTGATCCACCAATTCGAAACCGATCGAACCGATACCATCACGCCCGATCGCCAACAGAGAGTAGAAGCCGGGGCTGAGCGAATCGATGGCAAAACGCCCTCCCGGTCCAGTGACCGTTCGCTTGAACTCTTTTCCATCACGGTAGAGAAACACGTTGGTAGCTCCCACCGGGATCACGTCATCTTCGTGAACCCCAGCGACAAACAAATGTCCGACCATCCCATCACCGCTGCGAGCTACCCGATAGCCGACACTCTCGAAAAGTTCACTTCGGAAATTCCAGTGTGCGTCCTGCAGAAGCGCGAGATCGCGTCGGTTGAAATTGTCCGGTAGGTATCGATTAACAGCATCATTCACATCTAGGCAGTCGATGTCCGCCAGCGGAATCTCAACAAGATGCGTGGATGTCTTGTTCGTGGTGGATGTTGAGTCGACCACATGCATCGCAAACGCGGCAAAAACGTGATTGCCACACGCTGACGCTGCATAAACGCCACTCGGAACATTGGTCATCTCAAACGTTCCGTCCACATCGGTGACCGAACGGCGAAACTTCCCATCGCTTCCCATCATGGTAATGACGACACCTGAGAGTCGGTTGTTGTCGTCCACACCGGGCGGTAGTTGGACGCGTCCGTGAAGCGTTTCTTGTTGGCCGCGTTTGACCCACTGACACATGGTCAAACGGTCGGCGGAGAAGTTTTGTGCGGACACGCTTCCACAGAGGCACAGGTGCGATGCCAACAGGATGGCCGCAGTGATGAGTCGGTTCATTGACACTTACCACAAAAGCTATGAGGTGATTGATTCGTTAGGTGAATGGGGCAGAGCGGTTAAACGAGGTGAAACGATCCGGCGAACGGATCAGCACGAGCGAGGCAACGTAACTTTAAAAGTTGCGAAGCAACGCTATGACAGGTATGCGAAATCAAATATGGGAACACGCATCAGAATCGTGTTTTTTAAACTTGTGAGTGTCGATGTTTTTTCGAGTAAGCATGGTTGCCAAATTATCATGTCAGATCGTCGATGCAGGCAAATCGGGCGCGACGGTTTCATTGCGATTTTGAATCGCTTGCAGAATCTCTTCCCGCAACCGAGCGTCCTGAATGATTGGCAGGACAATCTTTGATCGACGCGGGTCGCGTTGAATCGAACGCAGGATGTGTGGGCCGGCAACGTCAAACCCCGGTGAAACACCAGCAATTCTCGTGATCTTCTTGAGAACATCCGTGTTCGCGCCCCATAGCTGTATGAGTTGAGGAACGAGTTCGTTGGACAACCGATCGTTGTCGGGTTCGTTCGCGAACTCGGTAAGTAGGATGATCTGACGATTGGCGGGGCTCAGCGGGCAATCGAGCATCGCCGACTTCGCCAATTGGTTGGCAGTGCGGATCTCCAACTCCGATTGTCCTGGCAAGAGAGCGCCGGATATCGGGACCGCAGCGTCACGCTTTCGCATTTCGAAGAAGACCACACGCCGGGCTTCAACATTCATCAATTTGTGGTCAATCGTTATGTCCGCCGATCGCTCGTGTGTTTCGATGTTTTCAATCGCACGGTCGACTTGTTGCGATATCAGTGTTTCGGCGATCGACTGCTTCAGATGCGGTGTGCCACCACCTTGTTCGAGCATCTCGTCAAGGGATGGATCGACCGCGATGTACTGCGATGCGGTTTGGTTCTGCTGCGTCCAAGGCAACGTGTTCGGATTTACCTCTTCGTGCCGCAGGATGGAAAGCAATCGCATCTGATAATCGGTTGCCGAATCGCGTTTAGCAACCTGCAGAGTATCGCACCACGTTGCTCCGAGAACAGCAGCAACGACGGAAACGCAGGCGAACTGAAAACGTCGATTCGGAACCGCTTGTGACTCCGATGTGCCGTACGAATGTTGGGTCGTCTTCCAGGCGGTCCGCGTGGAGAGTCCTACAACCGAACCAACAGCGCTCGCGATGAGGAGATAGTTTGGCGGTTGAAGAATTCCGAAGTCGAAACACTGAGAAACGCAGGTTGCTGCGACGGCGAAGATTGCCGCGAGGTTCATGCTGCGAACGTGAGATGGGTAGTCGAGCCGAATGATCTTGCGCATCTGGACGAATAAGAAACCGATCGCCGTCAGCACAAGAACCGGTAACCAGACACCTCCCTCGACCATCCATTCAATGGGCATGCTATCCGCGTTGAGGAACCATGTTCCCAAGTTTGAGTCTTGATACGGGAGGTAGGCGTAACGATACGTTCCGAGTCCAGAACCAAATGGTGCATAGGCAAATGCAGTGGTGATTCCATCTCTCCAGTGATCGATTCGCCCCACCTGCGAACCACTTTGGAGTGTGAAGATGGATTGCATGTTGTCGACGGTGGACTCGTCGCGGCCCAGGAATACGAGAATCCAGAACGTCGCAAACGTAGCCGCCAACACGGCGGTGATGACATAGGAGCGGTGTCGATTCCCCCAGCCCAATAGCACAACGAGTATCAAACCCGCTGTCGCGGCCAATGCCCCGCCACGGGAGTTGGACAACAAGATCGCGACAAACTGAAACACCGCGATTGCCAACAAGCCAACCGTGCTCGCATTCAGGTCAGGAATCGCGGCAGCTATTCGTTCGAATAATTGCTGATTGGGCGGGGGAGTTCTGTCACGAAAATTTTTTGACTGTTGCGTGACTTCATGGGCAACGGTTTGGTGGTAGATCAACGCAACCGTGCAGGCCAAGCATAAATTCAAATACAGTGCTGCGTTGTTTTTGTTGACGAACGAACCGAAAGATGCCGCTTGAAAGACATCGGGTGTGATCAGCGGGGTAGCGAATTCGGACGCACCGATTACCAACGAATCGTAGACAGCGATGAAAGCGAAAATGGCACCCGCAAGGGAATTCACCGATAGCCAGGTCAAGATCCCGTGACGACCGTGCAGCACGAACGTGCTGAGAAGAGCAACGCATGCGAACAAAACGGGCACGCCCATCGCGGATCGGGTCATCGCGACACAGACGCTTGCGGGCGAGGAAGCTGCAACGTTGGCGGATGTGGATACCGTCCCGGATGACTGCGTTTCCGGGGGATGACGAATTTGTTCAGGAATCCATTCCTGATACGCCACTGCAGATCCTGGCGACAGGAATGCAAGAAGGTTCGGGGAAATCGGTAGCGTTTGACAGTAGGAGAGCAGCCAAACGAGAATCGCAATCGCGGGGATCGTTAGGCAAACCGCCGACTGTGCGTAGCGCCGCGCGTAAACAGATGGCAACGCCAAAACTGCAACGACTCCGACCGCGATTGCAGTCCAATACCGTGTGCGCGGTAGTGCCCCGCCGAAATCATAGGCGAAAACATGCGGAAGAACTGCGAGGATGCATCCCGCAGCGATCGCAAGCAGGTCTGCGTAGCGTTCGATTGCGTTAGGCGTGACGGGCTCGGCAAGTCGTTGCTTCGCATCGCCGTATGGCGACACTCGGGGGCGAGTTGCTGGAGAGATGACGTCGTGAAAGAAGAGCGTGATGGAATCGGCTCTGTTTCGGAACGTGCGGTAATTGGTGAACAACATAGGGCGAACCGTCGATCGAGTCAGACGTCACGGGGTGGCGTTTACGGTATCGAACGCGATGTCATTCAATCCGTTCTTCTCTAGAAATCGACGTATTTCATCGGTGTGAACGTAGGCGATGTCTTCACCATCGATCCGGGTTGCCAGTCCGATCAAGTTGCCTTGTTGGTCGGTAAGAGCCCCGCCATATCCCTTTGTTGACGAGGCCGAGGATAGTTGCCACGTATCGATGAAGGAGTCAGCTTCAGACGGCTTCACTCGTACGACGGCACGTGTCCATGCCTCGTTTTCGTAAGTGCTATTGTTTGGTCCGTCATGCCCTGTAGCGAACGCTTGCATCTGAGGAGCGTCGGTTGAGTTCCACTGTCCAGCGACTGGGATTGCGGCAGGCAGAGTGGATCGACTCATGAAGCGAAGGATTGCAAGACCATTCGCGTTGGACTTGGCAACAACGGTCGCGTAGTGCTTTTCAGATTGGTGGGAGGAAGCATCGGAGGCACCGGTCAATACGGAAACTCGCTTCGTTCCGTCTACCACGCTGGCAGAAGTGAGGATGTATGCGAATGGTTTTCGAACCGCGATCAGAACTCCGTTGCCTGAAAGCTCAGATTGCTTGTTGAACACCCGGACCATGCCGTTCCGCACTGTTTTACGAACGGACGCGGCGATTGCGAAATCGTCTGTACGTGCGTGCGATATGTTTGCCGCAAATGACCACTCGTCGTCATCGCGACTTGATTGCTCGGTGAGATTGGATTCGGCGTCATTATTGGTGGTCGGAGATTGATTCCCCATGGCGAGCGATTGGTGCGATTCAACTCCATTGGAATTCTCGCGATTTGCCTCCGATGTGGATTGTTTTGCTGGCGACGGTGGAACTGCTGGTTTTTTCGTGGCGATTCGACTCGAGGTCCGCTGCGGTACTTGGTTTTCCTGTGGATTGCTTTCGAGAACGCCACGTGTTTCCTTGGTAACGTCGAACGAATTGGGGGAAGGATCGTTCGCGAGCAGGTGTTCTTTGGCCGTTTTCTCCATCGCAGTGCTGCGTTGTTCGCTTAGCACCACTTGTAACATGGCCGTAATCACGAGCGCGCCGACGAGCACACCGATCGCGGGGGAGTAGATCGCGACCGTGGAACGTGGTGAACGCTCGACGACAAACCAGAACGCAATGTTGAAACCGTGAAGGGCGGCGCAATACACACAGAAAGACGAGTCGCTGTATTGAGTCCACAAGAACCACACGGACGCCAGAGCGCCGATGCGGACAACTGTGCAGAAGAGGTACGACAGCGGTTTGTCGATCGCGAGGATCCAACCAACGGTGATGCCGGTGAAGTAAGCGAGGCTCAAGAACGAAATCGGCCAATTTGCAAAAGGGCCATAGGGGCCATTGAGCACACCGTCGCAAAAGTACGCTGTGCCTGAATTCGGCAATTCGACCACACCGAACGTTTGCAAAACGAGCAGCAGCGATACGCCTAGGCACACCGCCAAAAACAGCATGCCTGCTGAAAATTGCGCGATCGAGATTTCCGCAGGCAGGATCCCAGATCGTGAGTTTCTTTGCATTGCAAACATGTTCGATCGCTCACGGATTACGAGTTGGGATTGCCGCGTTCTTCCAGCGGGTTGCTGGAGTGTGTATCGCCATGCCCGTTGACTTCAACGTCGCCGGTGGACGTGACTAACGCTCCATTGGCATGGCCGTTATTGCTGGTCAAACGACTGGGTGATTTGCTCGTCGTGCCATTGCGGCTTTGGTGGTAACCTTCGTAGGCACCGTAGCCGTATCTGGCTCGGCCGAGAGCGTCCAGTTCTGACGTCCGGACGCAGTTTGCGACGATCCCGATAATGGGGGCATCAAGCGAGAGCAAGATTTCCCGAGCCGTTTCGGCTTGCTTGCGAGTGGTCTTGTCGAGACGAACGGACAGCAGCAGTCCGTCGGTGTGAGCCATCACGATTCGCGGATCGGATACTGCCAAAAGTGGTCCGGAGTCGACAATGACGTAGTCGTAATCTTCTCGGAATTGCGCCATCAGTTCGGCGAAGCGAGTCGATGTGAGCAGTTCTGCCGGGTCTGGCGTTTTTTGTCCGGCCGAGAGTAGCCACAGGTTGTGGACCGGCGTTGCACGGATGGCATCTGTGGGTTCGGCACCATCGACAATCATGTTGCTCAGTCCGATTCCGATCTCGGATCCAAAGAACAGGTGTTGCCGTGGTTTCCGAAGGTCGGCATCGATTAGCAAAACACGTTTCCCGGATTGAGCGATGCTCACGCCGAGGTTGCCCGCAACGGTGCTCTTGCCGTCTCCGGGGCAAGCACTGGTAACCTGAATCACGCTTTGTTCACGCGAACGATTGTGAAAAAACAGAGTCGTGCGAAGGGCGCGATAGGATTCGGACTCTACCGAAATGGGCCGGAAATACGTGCAGAGGCTACGGTCGAGACTGTCGTCCATTTCCTCGGGGTCGAGCTGAGGTTTCGCAGACAACCTCGCCAGAGCGATTCGGCCAATGACCGGCAGCATCAAGTGTTTGCTGATTTCGTCCGACGTCCGGAAGGTACGGTTGGCGAGTTCGGCGAGGCACGCGAGGCCGAAACCAAAAAACGTGCCGACGAAAATAGCCATGGGAAACACGATCAGTGCCTCCGGTTTGACTTTCCACGCAAAGCCCGGTGGTGAAATGACGTTTGCTTTGAATCCGCCATAATCACGGCTCAGGCTCGCCGCCTGCAACTGGGCAACCACGCCGTCGTAAAGTTGGCGGGTGTGTTCCATGTTGCTTTGAAATTCCTCTTCGGCGATCTCAAAGTCGGTCAATTCTTTCGCGGAGACGTATTCCGTGTCGTAGATGCCGCGTAGCAATTCTTGGGTGCGGACGGTCCGGTCGAGTTCTTGCCGCAGTTGGGTGAGCCCCATCTCGACCATCTCGCTGAGTTCTTCATGTTTGCGAATGCGGTCCGCTCGGATTTTGGCAAGAAGTCTTTGGTCATCGCTCGAGAGACTCGCCGTGGCGAGTGTCACGCGTTTGCCGTTGTTTTCTCGTTCGAGAGTGACTTTGTTTTCTTCCTCGGAGATCAACCTCGCACTGACCTCCATCGTGCCACTGGCGTCTTTCCATTTTCGGTAGCCACCAACATCCACCGCCTCGTCCGCGTACTCGCGAATCGCAACGTGGTGCTCTTCGTATTCCTTTTCGAGAGTCTTGTAGAAGTTCTTTGCTTCCTCGATACGCAACCGAACCGATGCCAAGGTCGGGTGCCCAGGACCGAAAAGTGTCAGCAGTTCTTGTTCTTGTTGTTTCAGCGGAAGCAGCATGGCCTCGAGTCCCTCGGCGAGGTCCCGTTCGTCCTCGAGTTCCAGGCTATGGAATTTTTGGTCCATCCGCAGGCGATCCAGTCCCATCGGTTCAGCGTCATCATCCATTGCGGCGAGTTGCACTCCGGCGTTGGAAATCAGCATCGCCAAATGCTTGGGTTCCAATCCAGACTCGATCGCATTTTCTAGCGATTGAATCAGCGACTCCAACTCGGTGCGACGAAGCAGCAACTCCGATTGTTGACGCTGAATCGCCGCGATCCGGCTGTAAACCGGGTTGGATCCGCCCTCGTCGGTCGTGAGCAATGGCGATTCACGTCGGAATTCACGGTACTCAAACTCCTGTTTGCGAATGTCACGCAGCAGCAAATCGCGAGCTTCCGATATCAACTGAACCGTGTCGGTTGACATGGTGTCATAGGTTTCCTCGAGGTAATCCTGATAGGTGTTCAGGATGCCTCGAATGATGACCGGACATTCTTCAGGGACTTCTCCTTCAAACGACACGTGAAGAATGTTGTCCGCGTTTTCATCGAGTTCGACATTCAGCCCTTCGTGCAACTCTTTGGTTTTCGTTTTCAACGCGGAGATCTCAGGCAACTGTGACGCACGACTGATGATCACCGAACTCTTGATCAGAGCTTGGTGCGTCGACATGTAATCGTTGTAGAACGCGTTCTGACCTTTGATCTCCGTGTTCGGTGTCTTGCGGACAATGAGAACTTGCGCACTGGATCGAAAGACGGGAGTACTTTGGGCGTAGTACAGAGCTCCGATGACCAGGCCGATCGCGATTCCCAACGCGATTAGCGCTTTGTGTCGCAGCGCAACCTTTTTGAGATCGAGCAATTGCTCGTCCTGCGAATTTGCGTTGCGAGATACGAGTTTGCGATTGGAGTTCATGCCGTGGTTGCCAAACGTTTGTTGACGGTTGTGTTTTCGGATGCGGTGGAACCGCTATTGAATCCGCGGAGCAGTCGCGATGCCGCGTGCCTGTTGGTTATGCATGTCTGCAATGGTGTCTTGTCCGATTTTCTCATACAGGAACGCGAGCTTCTCGTGGACGTTCTTCTTGCTGGAGATTGCTGGCAGGGCACGCTCGAGAACGTCAATGGCGTCGTCGTACTCACCGCGTTTCATCAGAACCGTGCCGAGCGTGTCGAGGTATTCCGGCTGATTGGGGGCGGTTTTGACAACATCGCGAGCGAGTTCCATCGCGCGATCCAAGTCGGGATCTTCCGCGTGTGCTAGCAGCCATGCGAGATTGTTTGCGACTACGGTGAGTCCTGGATCCATCGAATACGCCTTTTCCGCATGCCACTGCATTTGCTCCGCGTTTCGTTCGATCCCGTAAAGATCACTGAGTGCGAAGTGAGCGAGCGCGGCTCCTTGACCAGAGGTCACCATCTCGAGCAGACGCCGCTTGACTTCTTTGCGTTCTGATTCGTCACGATTACGACGAAACAGAAAGACCATCTGCGTGTAGGCAGGTGCGTACTTGGGATCAAATTGCAATGCCTTGGCGAGGAAGTTCAACTTTCGAGTGAACTTTCCGTTGCGTTCCACTTCTTTTGCAAAACGATGAACCGAGTATGCGGCGAGTGCCGTGCGGATTGTCGCGTCGTCCTTGATCGCTAACCCTTCGAGCAAGGTTGTCCCGGCGTCGTCCTCCCGGTCGATGACGAGCATCATTTGAGCCAACCGGATTCGGTTTTGGTGATTCATCGGATCACGCTCGAGCTCCAAAGAAAGGTGCTGAACGGACTTCTCCGCGAGTTTCCACTTTTGAGCTTCGTCACCCTGCTGGCCGAACATATGTGCGACGACGGGGAGGTAGTTCGGATCGATTTTGGCGACCATGTCCATCTTGTCCAACGCTTTCGTTGGCTCGTTGACGGCCATGTAATACGTGCTCCACGCCTTCAAACAAGCGATGCTTCGATCGTCGTTTCCGTACGTGAGGTGGTGCAACAATTTGCTGAGTTTGTCTGGATCTTTGCTCTCACCCAATTTCGCAGCGATGTTGGTTGCTTTTCGCTCGTGGGCCGGCCCATAACCTGGTTTTTCGTCTGGAGCGAGTTGGTCCAGGATCGATTTGGCTCGCGGTTCTTCCCCGGTCGCCGCGAGAACGTCGGCGTAGGACAACCAATCTCGCGGGTTGGCCATCGGGTCATCGTCCAGAACACGGGCATAGAACACCTTCGCCCGACCGTACTCATTGTCTTTGAAGGCCTTCTGCGCACCGGCACGATACTTCGCTTCGACGCTCGACGTGCTAAAGAATCCGACGAGCACCATGCCCATTACCGTGCAAAATACGACAACAGAGGGCAGCGATAGAAGCAGGTCACGATATTTGGATGATTCAGGCGAATTCATTTTGTCTACCTGGTTTGTCTACCTGGAACGAGAGTTGGGGGCGACGTTCTTGTTGGTGGGGCTTGCTCGGAGCCGAGCGTCAGTCGTCCAATGCGCTTGTTGATTAGGTGTCGACAATCATAAAAGGGACACGCAAACAAAAGCCAGCTTCTGTCGATGGATGGTTGCGTTGTGACGTTAACGCGAAGGTGTTTCGGCACCGAGATTCTCACGCAAAATGAGGGCGTCGGATGCGACTCGTTCTTGCGAGGCTCATGTTATTGCCGGGGGGCAAGTTCGCAAGTTGCGCACGTGGAATCTTCATCGGATTCACGCCAACTTCATTTGCCTGTTCCCAAACGCGCTTTGCTCGACGCAGGAGACGTCACAGACGAAAAAGAGATGCTCTGCCGGAAGCGGGCAGGCGCGGTGAGAAGAGCAGAGAGATTTCTCTCAACTGAGAACCTCTCCGCAAACGTATCAGTCGATTGGCGTTAGCCGCGGCGTGCTTGAGACAACCGGGGCTAGAGCGTTTTCAAATTGGACGTGTCCGATTCCCGTAGCTGAATTCGTGAGAACTCAGGCCACCGAAGCTTGGCGACATCGGCTACTCACGCGATCCGGACAAAAGGCATCGAAGGGACGCCTGCATATTTGTGGCAAATACGCTTCACTGATCACGAGGAGTCAGCCCCCTGGTGCCGTTGATACCCAGGCTATTGCGGTGTCTGGTATCGCGGAGACGCCAGCACTTTTTGTCGGAAGGCAAAGAAAAGCTCGCGAAGCTCTTTTCGATCTTGGTCGGTCAACTCGCGTCCGCTCGGTGCGAAAAGCTGCAGCGTGCTCGCAGGAAGCGATACACCGCGAATCTCGGATTGTGCAGCATGATCAAACGTCAACGCGCTCGCCATGTTGCCCATGACCTGTTTGAGGAAACCTGACATGGTTTGCGAGCGGTAGGAGAGAGGCGGTAGGACTTCCTCACCTTGTCGATCAACGGATGAGAAGATGACCATCCCATGCATGTGGTCTTGTGTCATCGTGAGTTCAGTGTGAACGCGTCCACCCTGGTCACCGTGCTCGTCCGAAGACACGAGAAAGTTCGGCTGGGTTTCCCATCCCAACGCCGAATAGCACCAGTCTAGGTTGTGCCAGTCGGACCAGGGGCAATCAATCGAAACGAGTGCTACCAGGTCGCCACGGTTGTAGGTCCAGATGTACGAGTCCTGTGCTTGTATCGCGTCTTCGCCTCGGTAGGTGTGCTCAAATTTGCTGAGTTGCCAATCTCCCAATTGAGACGGAAGGTGTTCCTGTTTGGGAACCGACAAACGATCGAGCTCTACCGCTTGGTTCTCCTGATCCACCCAAAAACGAGCGTACGACGCGTTCGCACTCAGTAAACTAGCACCGGTGAAGAGCACGAAAAACGCGCCGAATGCATAGCTGTTTAGCAAAGGTGTCGGGTTCAAAAGTGAAGACGAGACGTGATTGTCGGTTGTGGATTCGTAGCGATCTTCCATCGACTGAGAGTCTTGCCAGGCGGGAAAGATCAGGCGAAGGATCACGGTCAGGAGGCGATCAGTGCTCATCGCCATTGCGAAGATAAAGAGGAACACCAACAAACCTAAAATTTCATGCCCGGTTCCCGAGGCGATCCGATCGGTCCAATTGTCGGTGACGATGATGACGGTTGCGACACGCAGGGCGTTGCCGATGATGACCCAGAACAGGACTTGAACGAGGTTCATCAGGTGACGCCACAGCGGATAGCGGTTTACCACGCCGTAAATCGCGATCGCCGCCATCGAGGAGAATAGGGAGCGGATCCCGCTGCAGGCTTCCTCGGTTAAGAACTGGTTGTTTTCCGTCGTCAGAATTACCCCGTTTCGAAAGTGAATCGCTCCCACCGAATCGAGCAGCAAGCTCGCCAAATGGCTAGCCAGAAACTGCATCTTCATGATCAAGTGTTGGTCCATATCCAGTGGCAATGGGGTAACGAACACGAGCAACGAT
>NZ_ANOH01000350.1 GCF_000346505.1 Aporhodopirellula sallentina SM41 | reverse complement strand
TTCGACTCGCCCCCTCCCGGCTTCGCTTCCTCCCCCCGCAGCCCTTGTTTGCCTGCGAAACGCAGAATCCCGGGCTGGAACGTTTCTCAAAACGACGCGGCCATCGTTGGCAGACTTCGGGGGCCTGAATGCTGGCGATTCCAGCTGCAGGGATCGGACACGCCGGATTTCTAAATGCTCTCGCGAAACCGGTGGACGCTCGGGCCAGATCCTCTTTCTGCAAAATCCAGCCGCCGCGTGAAAACCGCATCGAAAACCAGAAAACCCCAAATTAATTTTGGTGTGGTGTCCGGTGCCCCCCGCCAATCCGCATAG
Source organism: Aporhodopirellula sallentina SM41 (assembly GCF_000346505.1). Lineage (GTDB taxonomy): Bacteria > Planctomycetota > Planctomycetia > Pirellulales > Pirellulaceae > Rhodopirellula > Rhodopirellula sallentina. Next base: position 38,134 of record NZ_ANOH01000350.1, on the reverse strand, counting down.
ATAAAATGTGGGCGGCAAGTCATCGCCGCAAAGTATGAATCAAACCTGCCATCACCGGCATCGCCCCTTTTCCTTGGAGAGCTCTGCTCATGTCACGCTTCGCCAAACGCATCTGCCAATTCTGCCTGATCGCCGCGTCGATCTTCGCCTTCAACAGTGCCACGACCGCCGAAGCAGGTGGTTACCGCCAAACGTATTCGTCGTGGAACTATCACCCGACCCGGACGTATTACTACACGACCTATCGCTATCGCCCGGTCGTCTCCGTTCCGACGTACCACCACCACTACTGCATCCACTACCCATCGCGACCTCGCTACGTTTACTACTACAACCCGGTCCGCCGCGTTTACTGGGGCCGCTACGATCTGCAGGAAGCCGGCTACTCGATGCTGAAACCGGCAGACCAAAAGGGCGATTTGGAAGCGATTCCTGAGTCCGCTTTCCCGAAACCGTCCGAAATGCCACCGATCCCCGAATCAACCGACGGCGTCGCGATGGCCAAACCTGAACTGAAAGACCTGCCGAAAGTCAACGCGGCCGTCGACACCCCGTAGTTGTCCGACGCAGCAGGTTTTCCGGGTAAGCGGCAGCGGTCTTGTGAGAGACCCTGCTGCGTGAGGGTCTCCAGCAAGATCCACTTCCCGAAGAGAAAGCAGAACAAAACGACTAGTGGCCTGTCACGATCAAGAATGAGGGTTCAAGCGCGTCGCGAAAGTCGCCAAGACTTTCGGTGATTCACCAGCCCTCCCGAAACTCTCGGCGGGCTGTTGATTTATTCGTTTAACGGTCAGTCAAAGGCGACCTGCTTGCGACTGCACGTCGCCTACGGCTACCGGTTAAACGAAAACAGGTTGACTCTTGAATAAATCGACAAACCGTTGGCGAGTTTCGCTAACCGAAAACGAGGCATTGACGCACCACTAGAGAAACCCCGAGACGCTCACTCAACGAATCACGCCGCGCGGTGGAGTTCATCTGAACTCGACCGCGTTTTGCGTTTCTGTTCGGTTGGTTGGTTTTCGATCAACGATTCCGAGCCGCGAGACCACGCAGGCACATTCCCCAAGTGTCCCAAAACCGACGCCTCCCGGTTTCACTCCCATTCGTGTTGCCGGGGTGACCGACCTAGGCCGCGCCCGCCCATCCCAGAACCGCGTCGACCAACATCGCGATCAACACGAAGATGCCCGCGAGCACCGCGACGAGAACGACAACGATGGCCAGCAACAACGGCCAGACTCTTCCGCGGTGTTTTCCTTCCTGGTAATGCTCTCGCATCAATCGCAGGTTGCGGCTGTTGGCTCGAAAGAAGAGGTCGAAGACGTTGCCCGCCAACGGGACGCTGCCGACGATCGCGTCGATCACGACATTGGCTAGCATTCGCACAACCAGCAGTGGGCTCGCGCCGTGCTTTGCCATCGTTGCAATCAGAACGCCGGACATCGCCAGGCTGACCGCGTCACCCGCTCCCGGGACGAGGCCGAGCAGGAAATCCAATCCGAAACGGATTCGCGTTCCCGGCACGCGAAATTTCGCATCCAACAAATTCGTCGTGCGATCGACCCATCGCATCTGACCGGGGACGTGTTCCAGACCGGGAATATTGCCTTTTGTGGAAACGTTGTCTTTTAAGGAAACAGAGCCTTTTGTGGAAACCGGGCCCTTTGTGGAGACATTCGCTGGGCCGGCAGATTTGTTTCGTGGCGACCGATGAGTCGATGGGGTACGTGATCGTTTCAACAGAACGGCAACCGGTTCAGAACACAAAGGATGCGAAAATGCGTAACCGCCGACATCCTAACGATTCCCCAGACGTGCTGCTGATTTGCTCAGCGATCCGGTTCGAAGATTTAACGAGTTGTGCGTCACGATCCTGAATGAGGGTTCCAGGCCGTGGCGAAAGTCGCCAAGACTTCCGGTGATCCACGAGTCCTCCGAAACTCTTGGCGAGCTTCGCTACCCAAAAACCTGCCATTGACGCACCACTAGGCCGCTCGTGCGATCGAATCCGTGTGCATTTCATCGATGACGGCACACACGTGTTCGACTCCGATTGCACGCATGGCTCGGTTGTCGGCATTTCGTCGGTGACGACGGCTGCCTGATTCGTACTGCAATTGAAGTGCCACTTGGTTGTACGGGCCGCTGTCGCCAGGTCGCGTCGCGCCGTACAGCCCAATCGTTCGCGTTCCCAAGGCGACGGCCATGTGAAGCGGTCCGGTATCGCCGCTAATAAACAGGTCCCCTGTTTCAATCAGCGCCGCCAACGACGTCAAACTGGTGTCAGGGGCGAGCGTCGCCGTTTCGTTGGACAATTCCACGATTTCTTCGGCCATCAAACGTTCTTCGAACGATCCCCACACGACCACGCTGTGATAACCATAACGATCGGCGAGGTAGCGAGCGGTCGAGGCAAACCGATCCGCCTCCCACAGCTTCGACGGCCAGGTCCCGCCGGGGTTCAAAATCGCGACCCGCGAGGAGCGAATCGAGTGACGATAGCTCATCGCCCAACGTCGTTCTTCCGAATCGAGCGGCAGGTTCCAGCGGACGTTCGGATGGTGAATTCCCAACGGAGTCAGCAATTCGAGCGATCGGTCGGTGACGTGATGGAAAACCGGCGTGACTTTTTCGTTGTTGAAGAACCGACTCAGTTCCATCGCATGCTTGCCGGCGAACCCGATTCGCTGTTTCGCACCGGCGAGTTTTCCCGCCAGAGCTGACTTGGTGTTGCCTTGGCAATCGATCGAGATATCGAACCGATGCTCGCGCAGCGTCGCTCGGGCTTGGCGAATCGCTTTGGGGGAAGTGAACCAGCCGCGTTCGAGTTCGATCACGCTGTCGATGTCTTGGTGGCCACGGACCATCGGCGCGGACTTCTTCTCGATCACCCAACCGATATACGCATCGGGAAAATGGTCCCGCAGACAACAGGCGACCGGCAAAGTCAATATCGCGTCGCCGATCGCGCTCATCCGAGAAATCAGGATGCGCGGAGAATCCAATCGGGGCTCAGTATCGGGCATCGTATCGGTCTATGGGTCACGAGCTATGGGGCACGAGGCGTTGGACGCAAATCGTCTCGATGGACACTTCAAACCTAACAATCCGCACGATCCGATCACCAGATCATTTTTGTATGTCCGCTCGAACCCTCAAAACCTCATTAGTAACTATCAGACGCTTTGAGAAACCAAAGAATCTACGAGATTTACGTAATTACCCCCCGGGCTACCTTGCCCAACGTATAACCAACTGTACTATTGACTGTAACCAGTTGCCTGCTACCGAATTGGTGGCCCTGCGCGACTGCCCCGAACTCGTACCCCCGTCTCCTGGAGGAGACCTGATGGCTCGACTGAATACTCTCTTGGCGTGCTTCGTTTCACTCGCGTGCGTGCCGGCTGCCGCTTTGTTTTCCGCTAGCTCAGTTCATGCGAATTGGACCGACAGCGTTTTCCCGATCAAGAGCCATAACTTTGGCACGGTCGCGGTCGCATCCAAAACGGAATTCAAATTCCCGATCCGCAACACGACCGGACGTGACATGCACATCCGCCAAGTTCGCGCGAGCTGCGGTTGCACGACGCCAATTCTCTCGTCCAATTACATCCCCGCCGGCGGCGAAGGCTATCTGTTGGCTCGTTTCAACACGCCAACTTTCCGCGGCAAGAAAGGGGCAACGCTGACCGTGATCATCGACCAACCGTTCTACAGCGAAGTGCAGTTGAAGGTCGAAGGATACATCCGCAGCGACATGGTCTTTCACCCAGGCAGTGTCGAGTTCGGCACGATCAACCAAGGTGAAACCAAAACGGGCGGAACCAAAATCTACTACGCCGGACGTAGCGATTGGAAAGTCATGGATATCCGTGCGAACCAACCTTGGTTGATTCCAAAATTCCAACAAATCGAACGCGGCCCCGGCAAAGCAACCTACGAACTGACAATCGCGGTTCGTGAAGACGCACCGGCTGGTTTGTTCCAAGACGAAGTCATCGTGCAAACGAACGACCGCGGCATGCCTCGCGTGCCACTGCGTGTTTCGGGCAACGTGGTCACTTCGCTGAACATCTCGCCGAAGTCGATCGCGTTCGGAACGGTCAAACCGGATCAAGAGCTGGTACAGCGTTTGGTGATCACCGGCCGCGAACCGTTCTCCATCGCATCGATCGAATGCCCAGGATGGAACGTTGAGTTCGACAACAACGGTGCAGAGAAGAAGATCCACGTCATCAGCGTGAAGCTGACTCCGAACGGAGCCCAAGGCGCCCAGCGTTCGGCCCTGACGATCCACACCGCTGGCGAAAAACCGGTCACCGCGAAAGCAATCTTGACCGCCGACGTGATCAGCGACCAAGTCGTCGTCGCCCGCTAAGCGATCACCCAACCACTATCGATTCAAAGCCCGCTGCTCCCACAGCGGGCTTTTTTTTGTGCGCCACGTAGGTCCGTCTTTCCAAGACGGACATCCACAACCAATCACTCCGCGTCTCGGAGAGACTCGGCTACGTGACACGTCAATACATCACCGCCAACCCGCGGCCGGAACCCAAACGACGCGTATCAGGCAAACAAGATGTAAATGATCGTCTGGGCTGCTACGATTCGCATCACCATCGTCAGCGGATAGACCGCCGCGTAGCCGGTCGCACAAGCCGAAGAGTCGCTCAGTGTGTTCGCGAACGCGAGTGCCGGCGGGTCCGTCATGCTGCCCGCGATCACGCCGCAAAGTGTCAAGAAATTCACTTTGAACACCAATCGTCCGACCAAACCGACGATCAACAGCGGCACCATCGTGATCACCAAACCAGCCAACATCCAGAGCAAGCCCTGCGACGTCAACGCGACGCTGAAGAACGTCTTGCCCGCAGACAACCCGGCACTGGCGAGGAACATGATGATGCCGAGTTCTCGCAACGCTAGGTTCGCAGAAAACGGAATGTGCCAGACAAACTTGCCGACTTTTCCGAGCAAGCTAAACACGATCGCGGCGATCAATGGACCGCCGGCGAGCCCGAGTTTGACCGGAAAGGGCACACCCGGGATCGAGATCGGAATCATACCGACGACCACACCGACAAAAATCCCCAAAAACACGGGTGCAAACTGGGTTTCGTTGATCGCCTTGAGCGAGTTGCCGAGCAACTTGGCGACCCGATCGAGCGACTCCTCGTCGCTGACCACGTGCAGCACGTCACCGTACTGCAGTCGGCTCGAACCACGACCAGGCATCTCCACGCCCGAGCGGATGATTCGGGTAATCGTTGCGTTGTATATCAAATCGAGAGACAAATCACGCAGCGTCTTGTTGATCACCTCTGGGTCGGTGACCACGATCCGGCGATGACACGCGTTGCTCGAATACTCCATCAAATCAAAATCAGACGGCTTCCCGATCAGCGGCTCGAACCGGTCCAAGCCCGCTTCGGTGCCCACGACCAAAATCACGTCACCGGCATGCAACACTGTTTGATCCGTCGCGGGATCCACCGTCAGTGAATCACCTCGTTTGATCCGCGAAACGCGAACGCCGGTTTCCTCGACACCGGGAATGTCGCCGAACTTTCGTTCCGACAAGTGTTTGTTATCGACCTCGATACACCGCCGGACGATCGGCTCGAATTGATCGCCACTTTGGCTGGCGGCTGATTTTGCCTCCGCGTCCATGTCGATTTTGAACATCGATTTCATGATCAACATCGTCGCGATGATTCCCAGAATGCCTCCCGGATACGCAACCGCGTAGGCCGATGCGAGCATCCCGAAATCGGTTCCCTCTTCCGCTACCGTCGCGGCCGCCTGCTGTGCCGCCCCCAACGAAGGCGTATTGGTTGTCGCCCCACTGAACAAACCACCGGCCGCCAAGGCGGGCAAGTCGATGATGGAATGAAACATTAACACCAACAACACACCCATCACGACCACACCGACCGCGAGGCCGTTGAGCACGAGACCTTGGTCCTTCCACAATTGCACAATCCCGGGTCCGAGCTGCAATCCGATCGTGAACACGAACAGAACCAATCCGAACTCTTTTGCGAATTCAGCGACGTCGTGATCGAGAGTCGCCCCCCAGTGTCCGGCCAAAATTCCGACAAACATCACGCCCGCCGAACCGAGACCGATTTTGCGGACGCGAATACCACCGATGACCAAACCACCGACGGCAACACCGACAATGGCCAAAATAGAAAAAGTGACTGGATTCACAGTGACAAGGCTGTTTTAACGAGGATGCTGACAAGACACCCGCTCCGGCCGTAGACGAAACAGATGGGTGAATGACCGATGGCCATTTGGCATGATGAGGATCGACGATCCACAACAGAAAAAGGTCGCAACGAGCTTCAGTTCCCTTTATCGGAGCGACACGCCAGATTGTGCAGAACCAACGCAGCCAATGAAAGGTAGCTACGCCAAATCGCCGGGCCTCGGCCACTAAGCGACCGTACCGGCAAAAACGCCCCCCTGATGCTCAGCGTCCAGATTGTCGCACATTTCGCCATCCGACATTGGTTCACGCCACCACCCCATCGATCTCGGCACGAAATTCACTCATCGAATTTTCATCCAAAATGGTCAATACCATTCGCATCAAACACGACGAAACCCGTCGGTCTGCACGAGGTGCGCCCGCAACCGATCGCGACACGTCATCGCAAATTTCGCAACCGCCTCGGTCCGGTAGTCGGGATACGTCCATCGATGATGCACCCATCCGCCGCGCATGTAATTCAGCGTGACTTCCGCAAAGATACCGTCTCGCAGATAGAGTCGGTGATCACGATCCTTCACCGTCGCGAGCACCAATTTGGCTTGAGTGACATAGCCGGGGTCCAAGTTCAGCGGCCGTGGTTCGTCATGACCAGCAGCCTCGGCGTATTCACGTTCCCATTGGTTCGTTGTCGTTTTCCACTGAGCGAGCCCTGCCGGATCCGCAAACTGCTCGATCGCGACGAGCACTTTGGTCAGCCCCGTGCCCATTTCTTTGTCGTAGAATCCGCCCGCGGTGAAGTCCGCCGCAGGCCAAACCTCGGCCGCCTCGCCCCATTGCTGAATCAATCGCTCGATCGCCCACTGACGAGCTTCCTCGTAACGCGAAATCACGGCACAGAATCGAACCACCGGTTCCACCAATCGCGGCGCAGCCATCAACCAACCTCTCAAAACATGTAGGTCCCAACACGGAGGTCCGTCTTTCCAAGACGGACATCCACACCCAAACACCCCGCGTCTCGGAGAGACACGGCTACGTGTCACGTAGGTCCGTCTTTCCAAGACGGACACCCAACAACCTACAAACAACCCCACCACCGCATCACCACCCACCCCATTGCGTGCACGCACTTCCGTCTCTCCGGGACGGACAACCCGCCACGATCAAACGCAAACGTCCAGAGGGCGTAGTGAAAGTTGCCAAAACTTTCGGTGATTCACGGGCCCTCCCCAAACTCTTGGCGGGCTGTTGATTTATTCGTTTAACGGCAATACCGTTCAATTTTCGTTTAACCCGTGCCCGAAGGGTAGGTTGTGTTCCGTCAAGCGTCGCCTACGGCTACCGGTTAAACGAAAATACGTTAACTCTTGATTAAATCGACAAACTCTTGGCGAGTTTCGCTATCCGAAAATTGAGCTGACATAGACTACCAGTGTCTCGGAGAGGCACTGCTACGTGGTTCAACCTCCGCCTCCGTTCGATCGCGAATCGTTCAGCCTATTTAGTCACGCTCGTTGTTTTCGGCTCAACGGGCGAGGACATCGAAAGGCAATCGATCCCAACGCGATATTTGGAACTCGCGTCGTTCTTCCCGGCGATCTCCATCCGCACCGTGTAGCGACCGTTGTCCGGCGAGAAACGCCCCAGTTCGATCTTGCCGCTCGGTGTCGGCGTGGGCGAATACAAATCGACCGATTCTGCAACCGAGATCCCGTTGACCGCGAGTTTCACCTCCGCGAAATCATAGCTGCGTGTCGCGTGCAAAAACAAATCCATCGGCATCGGACCGGGCGCCGGAAACGTCCACTCAATCGCATCGCCCTTGCGAGTGTTCCGGATCAAAACATGCGTCTTCCCACTCCACCGTCCCCGGTAGCTCGCCAACGACTGCGTGATCAACTCGACGTGTGACGGTTTGCTGACAACGTCGCCGTCTTCAAACTCGATCGCGTTTTCAAAGTGGGAAGAATCAACGGAGGCTTGTGGGGTTGCATCCGCTTGCATCTTCGGAAGCGGCGGTACGTTCAACACCTCCTCCGGATCCGGAGTCCGGTTGGATCGAGTGTCCGCGTCGGCATACCAGTACGCACCGACGCCATACCCCATTTTGCAATCGCTCCACGACCAGACTTCCATATAGAGTTGCAACGACGAACCAAACGGCATCGTATCGAGTGCCCGTGTGCGCGTCTCAGTGCTGTAGCCGAGCGTGTTACGATCGCTCGACGATTTGCGATTGTGCTTGTCGTAGACATGACTGCGGGGTTGGGCATGGAAAGGGTGTTCGTAGAAGTCCGTACTCATCCCGCCCCACGAATACGCATAGTAGTCTTCCGTCCCCGTTCCAAAGATCGATGGGAAGTCTTCCCCATCAACGAAGATCTTCTCGTCGCCCTCGCCCCACCATTTTTCGACCGGGTTCATCACCGTTAACGTGTCGCCGACATAAACGCCTCGGCCGTTCAACGTCACATAGTTCCAATCGGAGAACGGACGCGTGGGAACGGGATACTGGCCTCGCCACGCCGCATGGAAATACATCGTGCGATCGTCCCAACTGAAATCATCGACCGTAGCCTTCATTTCGAAATCGACCGGAGCTTCGCCCAAATTCACCAACGACACCTTCGCGGACTTCTGATACGGCATCACCCATCGGCAGGACATCGTCCCGTCATCGGCGACCGTTCGATACCATCCCTGGAACGGATGCAATCCCAATCCGGTGCCAAAGAAATCACCAAGGGGACACCAAACGGTTTCTTTCCCGTCGAACTCCATTTTCAACACAACCGTCCGCGTGACCGAAAACGGTTCGTACGTTCCGAGTTTGACCGACAGGGCACGGACGGCCGCGGTACCGGCAGGCAGGTCAATCGATTTCTCCTCGCCGGCCTCGAGCGTCGCGTTGAGCGTCTGCGGCGTTGGCGTATCATCGGACGACCGCGACAACGGGGGCGTCGGATTCAAAAGCGATTCGCCGACTTCTTCGAGCATCGGTTTTGCGGCTTCAAAGTCCGACATCGTGAACGTTTCGACGGGAGTCTTCGCATCGTACTGACGGAACGTAAACTGAAAGAAAAACGGCCGCTTGGTCGTCGTGATCTTGCAACGCTTCGCATACGGGATTGGAAAAAACGAAACCGCCGAACGCAACGACTTGTGAGCAAACGGATAGGGGAACATTCCCGAACCATTGAACAACCCGAGCATGTTCCCTTCGAGCGTCGGTTCGCTTTCGCCATCGAGGTAAACGCGAATGCGAGTATCCGTCGTCGGATCTTTCGGATTGAGAAACGGCATCCACACCCGCACGAGTGCCCCCGGGCCTTCGTGATCCATCAACACCCATTCTTTCTGGTCGCCGTTCTCTTCAATCCGAATGAAATTGCGGTCCTTGTCATTCGAATTGAAATCGTGGTTCGAAAACCACCCCTTTTCATCTTGAGGATTCTTCGACGTCCGGTTGTAACTGCTGTGTTGTTTCAGCCGGAAGTCGTTCGCGGGGAACTTCGCAACCGAATCACGGTCGACCATCTCCCTCAGCAGCGAATCGATCGAAACGGGTTCGGTTGCCAGGACGGCTGACGGGAAGACGATTCCGCTGACAATCAGCGATACAAGGAGGATTCTCATGGTGGGACGATCGTGGGAATTCGAGACTGCCGCCGCGGGGGGACGCCGCGGCGATACTGAAAAAGTTTTAGGACGGTTTGTGCAACAACAATTGCCTCGGTCGAACCATTCTCCGGGGGCCTCCCCCACTACACCGCCGAGCCAATGGAACGCAGCGGTCCGTTGAAAGGCTAGTGCGTAGGATATTGCTGTCCTCGCCCCATGTCGTGTCCACCGTTTGTGTTTGTCACTTAAAAAGATAGACCGCCGAGCCTCTCGTCCACCTATGCCTGCACAACGCGCACATTGATAGACATCGCACGAATCAGTGATCAAGATGGGGAAACTCTCACCTGACCTCCTTCCTCGAAGAATCTGCAATGCCGACCTTCCCCTTCCGCAATCTCTCCGCGCTCGCCCTTTTGCTCCTGGCCGTTCCCACAGCGTTTTCTGATGAGAACGACACCCAAGCCACCGGCGACGCTTCGACACCCAACCAAGTCGTCACCATCGACGGTGTCTTCGATTCCAAAAAGACACACGAAATCACGGCCGGCTTCGAACAAATTTCGTCGCTCACGATCAAACGAATCCTCGACCACGGCACCCCCGTCAAAAAGGGGACATCAATCGTTTGGTTCGAAACAAAAGACATCGACGAACAGATCACCAAGGCCGAACGTGACCTGGAACTCGCCGAGATCACTCTCAACGACGCCGATTTCGCGTACGAGCAATTTCTCGAACAACAGAAACTCGATCGACAAGCGGCCGAACTCGCACGAGCGGAAGCCCAACAAGCCTACGACAACTTCGTCAACGTCGACCGAGAGCAGCAGATCCGAAGCGCCGAAAAACAACTCGAACGTTCGAAGCAATCGCTCGAGTACGCTCAGGAAGAACTCAACCAGCTGCAACAGATGTACGAGGAAGATGACCTGACCGAAGAATCCGAAGAGATCGTATTGAAGCGTGCTCAACGGGCCGTCGAAAGTGCCAAGTTCAATCTCGAAATCGCCGAAGTACGCACCCAACGCACGATCGCCCAAACCATCCCGGCGAAGCAGAAGCAGGAAGAAGCCACACTCGCGCGGGCGGAACTCGCCTACGCCAAGAAAAAACATGATCTGAAATCCGCTCGCGATAAACGTGAAATCGAACGCCGCAAACAAAAGGCTGACTTCGAAAAACAACAAGCCGAGTTCAAAAAACTGCAGTCCGAACGGCGGGCCATGGTGCTGACCTCGCCGATCGAAGGGTTGGCCTACCACGGCAAAATCACTCGCGGAAAGATGAGCGATAAACCCAGCACACTGCAGAAAGACTCCAAGGTCTCCGCGAGCCAAATCCTGATGACAATCGTGCAACCTCAACCGCTGCGGATCGTCGCGACCGTCACCGAGGAACAACGAGCTCAGTTGCAAACCGGAATGAAAGGAACCGCAATTCCGAAAGCGTTCCCGGATCAAAAGGTTCCGGTAACACTTCGTTCCATCGCAGCGGTGCCCTATGCGACCAACAAAATCGAATGCGTTGTGAGCATCCAAGGCAAAACAGGCGACACCGACATCGTGCCCGGAATGACATGCAAAGTCGAACTGGAACCGACCAAGAGTGACGACAACAAAAAGGGCAAAACCAAGAAAGACAACAAGAAGGCGGGCAAGAAATGAGCCGGGCAACAAACGGATTTTGCAAACCGGCGAGCGTTTGGTTGATTCTCCTTATCGCCGTCACCGGCTCATCTCTGCACGTGAACCTTCACGCGACCGGCGATGATGTCGTTGCGAACACGCCCCAACGGATGCGGTTGCCCAAACTCGACTTCAGCGAACCGCCGGTTTTGCCGGACGTGGACTCGCCGAGTGCGAAAACGATCTCGCAATCGATTCGCAGCGGCATCGCGTTTTTGGTCACCGATCAAAACCCGAACGGCTCTTGGGGGTCGGCCACCCGAACGAAAGATCTGAACATCTACGCGCCCGTTCCCGGTGCTCATCACGCGTTTCGCGCCGCGACAACTTCGCTGTGTTTGTCAGCTTTGCTCGAGTGCGCCGCAGATGACGACGCCGAGGCTCAGAAAGCGATCGATCGCGCCGAAGCATGGCTGTTTGATTACTTGCCGAGACTCCGACGCGCCGATGGCACCGCGATGTACAACGTTTGGGGACATGCCTATTCGATCGAAGCACTCTCGCATCTTTACGAGCGTCACGCCGGCAACCCGCAAAAGACTGACAAAATTCGTTCGCTGATCGAAGATCAATTCGCGATGCTGCGACGATACGAATCGGTCGACGGCGGCTGGGGTTACTACGACCAACGCTACAAAGCCCAACGGCCCACCTCGAGTTCGATCAGTTTCGTCGGTGGCACGGCCCTGGTCGCGATGCACCGCGCCAAATCGATCGGTATCGAACCTCCCGAAGACATTGTTCAGCGAGCCGTTGCGGCGATCCATCGTCAACAAAAACCTGACTTCACGTATCTTTATGGCGAATACCTCAAAGATCGTCCGATGCGGGAAGTCAATCGTCCCGGCGGCTCGCTCGGACGTTCACAATGCTGCAACGTGGCGTTGCGATTTTGGGGCGACACCGACGTCACCGACAACGTGCTCAAACATTGGCTGTACCGTTTGTACGAGCGAAACGGATGGCTCGACATCGGACGCAAACGCCCCGTGCCGCACGAGTCTTGGTTCCAAGTGGCCGGCTATTTCTATTTCTTCGGCCATTACTATGCCGCCATGTGTATCGACGAACTGCCGCCGGACGAACGTGCCCCTTACCGAGCGATGTTGGCCGACCTGATCGTTCCATTGCAGGAGAAAAACGGATGCTGGTGGGACTACCCACTGTATAACTATCACCGTCCTTACGGCACGGCGATGGCAATCATGACCCTCCGCCGCTGCCTTCCGGAACAGTAAGATGTGATCCGTTTTCGTCGCGCAATGGTTCTTGTTAGGTAATGACTGCACGTGTTTTGTTCCGCATCGTTGAGTTGTGCCTAATCGGTTGGTTGCTACCGCTCGCGGGGACAACGGCGGTCGCGGACCAACCGCCGCGTCAGGAAGACGCGCCACTGCGTCAACTCGAAGCGAGACTTGCCGAGATTCGTTCGGAAGAAGCTCAACTCGCGGAAATGACGTTCCGCAGCGGCGTGGGGAACCTCGGATGGGAATCCGCCATTCATCCGCATGCGGATTTCACCGAGTGGGCAAAAATCGAATTTGATCAAGAACACGTGATCGATCAAATCGTCTTGGTGCCGATTCTGTGGCGTGATACACAGGGTGGTGTTCGCTCGGACGGTTTTCCACTGCACTTCAAAATCTTCGTCGGGGGCGGCGGTGACGATATCGGTACGGAAGTTGTCTCGTTCGACGAACGTGATGAAGTGCTACCGAGAATGGAACCGCTCGTGCTGCCGATCCAACCGTTGACGGGATCCTGGATTCGCGTCGAGGCAACGAAGTTGACGCCTCGCGCTCTCGACGGTGGATTTCTGTTTCAACTCTCAGAGATCATGGTTTTCTCCGGTCTCGAAAACGTCGCGTTGGGATGCGAAACAACGGTTTCGTCGACCGCATTCACTCGTGTTCGAAAATCGGCGCCGATCGAAACGCTCATCGACGGATTCACGCCCTACCTCATGGACGCCGCCGGTGGCCGCGGGAGCCAAGCGTTCGTGGGCTTCTTCCGGACAGGCCCGCAAGCCGCACTGACGATCGATCTGGGACAACAACGACAAATCAATCGCATTCACCTGCATGCGGCCGACCTCAGCGAGAATGTTCCCCAGATTCAACATTCCGACTACGCGATGCCGGATCAATTTGTGATCGAAGGGGCCAACCGCAGCGATTTCTCCGATGCCGTTTTACTGCACGAATACGAAAAAAAATCCATCTACGATGCCGGTCCTATCGTCATGTGTCGGTTCGCCCGTCATTCTTGCCGGTTCGTTCGCATCACCGCCGTCAGAGCCTACAAAGCGCCCGAAGCGAGCGACAATTATCGCTGCATCGGCTTTGCCGAAATCGCGATCTTCGAAAACAGCCGTAACGTCGCTCGCGGGATCATCCCGACCGCGAACATGGAGTTCAGCGGAAAGGACGGCACGCTCGCTGCGTTGACGGACGGCCGCAATCACTTCGGCCCTATCATGCCAATCCGAGACTGGATGGCGCAGTTGGCCCGTCGTCATGAATTGGATTCGGACTTGCCGAGAATTCAAGCGGCGTTGAAGAGTCGCTACGCCACGCAAAGTCGAAACCTGCGATGGGCATCGATACTCGTGGCGGTGCTGTTTGCTGCGATTGTCTTTACAGTGCTAGTCGACCGTCTGATCCGAATTCGGGAAACCAATCGACTGAAAGAACGCTTCGCCGCGGACCTGCATGATGAGGTCGGCGCCGATCTTCACACGATCGGCCTGTTGAGCGACTTGGCTCGCGATGTCGCCATGGATCGCACGAAACTCGATCCGATCCTCACAGAAATCCGAGGCGTTTCGGAAGAGGCTTCTCAATCGGTGAGACACATCTCCGGTATCCGCAACCACTCGCTATATTCGGGTTTGGTGGACCTGATGAAACAGTCGGCTGAAAGAATCGGCGTGCAACTCGAACACGAATTTAGTGTCGAGGGAAACGAATTTGTCGAAGAACTTCGCCCCCGAACGCGGGCGGATTTGTTCCTGTTTTACAAAGAGTGCTTGGTAAACGTCATCCGCCACTCTGGCGCAACCTGTCTCAGTACGGTACTCAAAGCCTCACCGAGTGAAGTACGCTTAACAATTCAAGACAACGGACATGGTTGTGACGATGCCGGCGACAGCGGCACACCTCCCTCACTGAAGCGACGCGCCAAACTGCTCGGCGCCAAGGTTACCGTCGAAAGCCGTCCGCAAAAAGGAACGCGAATCGACCTGCAATTCAAACGCAGGCAATGGAATCAACTGAAAAAGCGATAGCTGTGGACGAAGTTACCAAAGTCATGCTGGTCGAAGACCATCCGAAGTATCGCCGGGTCGTCGAGATGGCGATCAATGCCGAACCAACCATTACACTGGTCAGCATGTTCGGCGCCGCCGAGATCGCCCTACGTCACCTCAGCGATGCCGACTTGCCGGATCTCCCTCATATCATTTTGCTCGACCTGAACCTACCTGGAATGAGCGGACTCGATGCATTGACGCAGTTTCTCGCGGTCGTTCCTGAGGCCAAAATCATTGTTCTGACTCAGTCGAATGCGGAGGCGGACATCGAGAAAGCAATCCAATCAGGAGCATCCGGGTATCTTCTCAAATCATCAACCATCCAACAAATTGTCGAAGGCATTCACACGGTCGCCAACGGTGGTGCATCCCTCGACGACGAAGTCGCATCCCATCTCCTCAAGATGGTTCAGAATCATCCCAAGAAGGTAGAATCGGACGTTGTCCTTTCGACGAGAGAACGCGAGATCTTGACACTGCTCAGCCAAGGGTTGCTCAAGAAAGAAATCGCGAACGAGTTAGGGATCTCGTACGGGAGTGTCGCGACATACATCCGTCGTTTGTACGAAAAACTCGACGTGCAAAATGCTCCGGCGGCGATCGACAAGGCACACCGGATAGGTGTTTTTAAACATACCGATGAACCGCGTTCGGCTGAGTAGTGCCCGTCCACTAGAAACAGATGCACACGTAACGGATCCATGCGCTAACCATGCCCGTTCGTCGCTCGATCGTGACACACGTGTCGACCGTTTGGTGGACTTGAAGGGGAAACACTGCCCCGTCAACATTCTTACATAGGAACTCCATCGTCCTTTGAGGCATCGGCGGTTCCTTCATGATGTCTCAACACGACGCAGCGATGCGTGTGGCAGCAATTCAGCAGTGATCGAACTCTCGCGAATGAACTGCGTCGATTCGGTCGGGCAGTGGCAACATACGTGTTCACGATGCCTGCTCGATACTTTTTCGATGCATGCCGCACGACTCTTTGCGTTTCATTCACCGCGTTTCCTTATCGCTCTGCGCCGTGGTGCAGAGCATGCACTTTTCTATTACGAGGAATGAGAGATGAGTATTCGAAAGTCGTCCCAAGGATTCACCTTGGTCGAGCTATTGGTCGTGATCGCAATCATTGGCGTGCTCGTCGGGCTGCTCCTGCCCGCAGTTCAAGCGGCACGCGAAGCGGCTCGTCGGATGAGCTGCAGCAACAACTTTAAACAGATCGGCCTCGCCCTTCACAACTATCACTCTGCCTACAATCAACTGCCCATGATTCAAAATGGGACGGTGCCCGGTGGCTTCACAGGCGATGGGCAATTCGATGAATCAACGGTCGCCAACCTCATGCAGTTGAGTGTTCTCGTGAGCCTGACGCCCTTCATTGAACAACAGGCCATTTGGGAGGAGATTTCCAACCCGAGCGTGTTCGACCTCAACGCCCCCACCGTGGCACGCACACCGCCGTGGCCCTCGATGGGACCAACACCCACCTTGGAAGGCACACCGAACGACGGCTATCGCCCCTGGATGACCGAAATCCCGGGCTTCCGTTGTCCGAGCGATCCCGGCACGGGCCTGCCCGCTATGGGACGCACTAACTACGTCGGCTGCACAGGCGATACGTTCTGGAACATGGACCGTGGCCCGCTGTCGAACGCCCTGCAAGAAAACCAAAGTCGCTCGATTAACATGCAGGCGTGTGCACGCGGTGTTTTTGTACCGCACTACGCCACGCGTTTTCGAGACATCCTCGATGGGACGGCGAACACGATCGCGATGGGTGAGATTGCAACGGATCTCGGTGATCGCAACGTGCGTACCCTTGGTCGACGTGCCGGCAGTGGTAACAGCGGTTGGTTTGGGATGCGAGATAACCCGAGTAACTATCGCACCGCCGACACAGATCCGGCCCGACCGCAGTTCTGGGCGACGGGCGCAACCGGTGTCTTCACCGAAGGTCACGAAGGTCGTGGATTCAAATGGGCGAATGGCCAAGGCGTCTACGGGCAATTCAACACAATCTTTCCACCGAACACTCCGGTCCTCGTGGGAACGGTCGCACGCAGTGCAGGCCTGCTGCCGCCGAGCAGCCAACACCAGGGCGGCTGTCATATTCTGATGGCCGATGGTGCGATCAAATTCATTACCGATTCGATCGAAGCCGGGGATCAAACCTCGAGAGTGGTCACCCCTGGCGCGGTAGCCAATGCCCGCGCCGGAGTCGCAAGCCCCTACGGTCTTTGGGGAGCCCTCGGCACGAAAGCGAATCGAGAAGTCATCGATTCTGAATTCTAGCCGGACCTAGAATCTAGCCGGACCTAGAAACGTCTCTGCAACACTCGTTGTTTTGATTCACCCTAAGCCTTTGGCTTTCGTTGTCCCGTGCTAACCGCGACCAACGCCGTCGCGAACGATCCTAACGTCGCAGGCCGCATGCGCGTTTCCGTTTTTCCCCCGGGTCTGGCTTTCAACCCACTAGCAGCCCCGGTCAACCAGAGAGTCATGATTCGACCAATCGACTCTCTCAAACAAATCACTTTTTGTAACCCCGTAACCCATCGATTAAACATGCATCTGTTGAAATTGTCTTTGTTCTCGTTCCTATTGGTATCTCTCGCCACCCTGTCTGGATGTGCCGATCAAGGCGCATCGGTTGTGCAACCGGATCCGGAAACACGAACCTATCCACAGTCCGATCCCGGTGAATCCATGGATGAGGTTCAATAGCCCTTCGGGGCCTTCAATGCCGTTGGCGAGGAGCCAACCTACGCATCCGCCTGATCAACGTAAAAACCGTGGACGGTTGTGGCCGCGGGTTGAACTCAGGCGGATTGCAACGTCTCGTTGCCCAAAGGTACGGTGAATTCGAACCGGAGAAGACGGGAAACGGGCGATCTGAAGTGCATTTTGACTGGTGCGTTGACAAGGCAGGGCGTATCGTAGTGGATTCACTATTCGACACTGGCCCTGCCCCGCTCTGCCGTTATGACTTCGCTCCCCGTTCTACCGTCCAATCAAACCTCCGAGCACAGCGACCAAAATTCCGAGCACAGCGACCAAACCGCCGAGCACGGTAACGAAGGCGGTGCTCAGCCTCGCAAAGCGCATCTGCTCAACCTGCCCGACGACGCCCTGAAAGATTGGCTCTCCGAGCGTGGTTATCCGGCGTTTCGTGCCAAACAGATCCGGCGATGGCTGTATTCCGGACGGGCCGAATCGTTTGATTCAATGTCGGATTTGCCTGCGAAGTTGCGTGCCGAGCTGGCGGAATCGTTTGACATCTTTCAGGCATCCGAAGCGCACGTCTCGACCTCGCGTGACGGCACCGAGAAGATTCTCGTTCGGCTCGCCGACGGTGGTGAGGTCGAGTGCGTTTTGCTTCGCGACGGTGACCGCCGAAGTATCTGTGTCAGCAGCCAGGTCGGCTGTGCGATGGGATGTGTTTTCTGCGCCAGCGGCCTGGACGGAGTCGACCGCAATTTGACACGCGGTGAAATCCTCGAACAAATGCTGCGACTGCAACACCGCTTGCCCGCCGACGAACGGCTCAGCCACATCGTGATGATGGGCATGGGCGAACCGCTCGCGAACTTGCCCGGCGTGCTCGCCGCACTCGACGTGGCCCGCAATCCCGACGGGCTCGGCATCAGCCCCCGGCGAATCACGATCAGCACCGTGGGTCTGCCGCCGGCGATCGACAAGCTCGCCGCCTCGAAGATCCCTTACAACCTCGCCGTCAGTCTGCATGCTCCCAACGATGAACTCCGCAGTCGCTTGGTACCGGTGAATCAAAAGATCGGCATCGAACCGGTACTCTCGGCAGCCGACCGCTACTTCCAAAGTTCCGGACGACGGCTCACGTTTGAGTACGTGTTGTTAGGCGGAATCAACGATTCGGAATCCTGTGCCCACGAACTGACCCGCGTCCTGCGAGGCCGAACGGTGATGATGAACGTCATCCCGTACAACCCGGTCGAAGGGCTGCCTTACAAAACGCCGAGCAAGGAATCGATCTCTCGCTTCAAACAAATCTTGGAATCGTCTGGCGTGAACGTGATGTTCCGTCAACGTAAAGGCGACGAGATCGACGCCGCGTGCGGCCAGTTACGAAGAAACCGCGGCGGCAAAACGAAATAGAGTTACGGGTTTGACGACGAACCGATGCCGAGGCATTGTGCGATTGGCAGTACGCGATCCCCGTAGCCGCATTCGTCAGAATTCAGTCCACCGAAGTTTCGTGACCTGCTGATTCACCATCACTTCTTCACGCCGAAGGCGTCTCAAGCAATTAGCCGGTGATCGAGCGTGGCGAGCTCTACCGGAACACGATTGCCAGTAAGAGGATTCGCCTCCGAAGGTGGTCGCGGAACTTGAAAGTTGGTTGCCGTGACACCCTCGGGAGACTGCCGAAATTGAAGTAATCAGATAGGTCTGAAGCCTAAAATCAATGCGGGGTGGTCCAGACCTGAACCTCGACCAGAGAAAGCATGCCTGTTCCCGATTCTTGGACTCGGACAAACGTGCCTCCTCGGACGGAATCGAGGCGGCAATGCGAGTCACTGTGGCGGCCGAGGATCATCAGCGATCCGGCCGACGGGATGTCACCGCGTTGGTACGAATACTCTCGCCCCCACAACTCTTTGCCGCCCTGATCCGGATCGGTATCAAACACCGAAACGCGGAATGTGCTGATCCGGTCGGCCGCGCTGTTGCGGTTGAAGATTCGGATCTGATCGATCGGCACCGACTCTTTCAACTCCACCTGCCACCAGGGCGATTTCGACAATTGCGTTGTCGTGAAGCGGGCCGTTGGAAAGATATCACCGTCGATCGCTTGGTCGGCTTTTCCGGTGACGACGTAGTGATCGCTCGACTGCGACGCGATTCCCGCCTGGGCCACGTTGCTCGCCGGCGGCCTGTCCGTTGCTGAGAAAACGCGGGCGTGGGTGAGCCCGAGAGACTTCTCACCGAGCCCTTTTTGGCCGATGCATTCGACGCGAATTACCCGCGTCGGCGCGCTGGCGAGTCGGGTCGCCGCGTCATCGGAGATGTCACCACCGTTGATGACCACGCCGTCTCTCCGCCAAAACGTTCCATCCGTTTTCCGTAACTGCGACCAGTGAACCTTGCCCTGAATGCCCGGATCACGTTCCCACAAACTGACCCGAATCAACCTCGGTTGATCGAGCCGTTTGGAGTCGCGACCGAACAACTCGATTCGCCCGGGCGTCACGACCTGTGGAAACGAAACCTGCCACCATTCATAACCGTTCGCGTTCACCCCACGACGCACTTCACCGTCACTGGCGACCAAGTCGCCGTCGACAGGGGCGGCGCGGTACCACTTTTCTCTCGTGGATGGATCGCGTGGTGTTGATTCAAAAATAGCAAGCCGGTCGAGGTAGGCGTCGTACCATCCGTTGTTTTCGATCAACAATTCAAAACTGGTCGCGTGGTGCCCGGTTGTGAACGACAACGACTCATAACCCGGAATCCAATCGGCCGAACCGATACGGCGGGTAGCTTCCTTCCCACCGTGCTGCCGAGCGGCGATCGTCAATTGTCCTTCCGCAGGAATTTCCGATGACCGCAATCGGATGTTCGCCAAACGTAAGGAGGACGCGTTCTCACTGACGGCGACCAAACACACGGTTTGCTTGCCGACGAGAGGTGGAATGTCTGCGATCGAGGAATACCAACTATCGTGCACGTTGGCCTGTGCGACGAACTCTCCGATCGTTGTGCCTTTCTGGTCACCCACTCGGATTTCGATTTTCGTCGGCTGTGTTGCTTTCTGGCCCGGGGGACGCGAAAAAACCAGCTCCATTTGGTTGTATTTCTCGGCCGGGCCGAAATCGACGTTGTCAAATCGCAACCAATCCCCGCGCCGAACACCTTGGGCGTACTTCACTCCGCGATGTTCCCCGGAAGCCAGCGAAGCCTGCTTCGCATCGGGATCACTGCATTCCATCCGGTGATCGGTCAACTTCACGTTCGCGGCGACCGTATAGGTCGTGTTGGGTTTGAGATCGCCAAAGGTCCGACGCATCGAATCGCCGGGACGCAAACGCACGGTGTGATTGCCGTAGCGGGCCAATCCGATGTTGAAGTGATTCCATGCGTTTCCATTGAAATAGGTTGGTGTCCCTTTAACCAACCATTTCTCCGAATTCGAATCGCTCTTCGAAGTCACCGATTCGGATGGGATCATTTCAGGCGGAGTACCGAATTGGCCGTTGGCAAAAATGTTCGTTCCCGGAAGGCTCCTCCACTCGTATTTCGGTTCCGGAGGATGACGAAAATCATGGCCGACTTTCCACATTGATTCTCCCGCTTCGAGTGCCCCCGCGTCGGGCGCGTCGCCACGGTATCCGTCGTTGATCCCCGGTAAAACGACACCGCAATCGATCGCCGACGACGATGCCGACAAACGAAAATCATTCTGTGCGAGGTTCACGAAATCGCCAGCATTGTAGACGTGATTCCCGCGACAATCGACACCGAGAGAGAAGCAATCCTCGGTCGCCAACATCAAATTGTTGTTGATGCTCATTTGCACCGCACGGTCGCTGACGTCGGTGTCGAGAACCGGAGGCGGTCCGATGAACGTGTTGTGGTAATACTTCAGAAAGTTCGGATAGCCGTGCCTCACGGTGTTCGGGCCAACGCCGTAGACGATATTGTGATGGATGACCAAATCGGTCCCCGCGTAGAACGCCGCGTAGATGCCTTTACGCTGCGAATGGCTGAAAACGTTGTGATGAACGATGCACCCGCCCCCGTTGCCGCGACCGGCATCGCCGTCGAACACACCGGTGTCCCATGACAACCGTCCGCCGTCTTTGAAAACGTTGTAGGCAAATTCACTGCGGTCGGGATATCCGTCGAGAAAACTCCTCGCGAACTTCGAAACCGTGTTATGACTGACCAAATGCGAATCGCCGCTCATCGCCAACACGCGTGCGGTCGCGGTGTAACCGATATCGTGAAAATAGTTATTAATGATTCGATTGCGTGAGTGGCCGATCGTCAGCGCACTGCCCCACGTCTGCGAAACTTCGTTGTCGCGAAAGAGATTGTCGCTGCCGCCGAGACGAAAACGCCCAACGTTATCTTTGTCGTAGCCGTAGAAACGATTGCCGCGATACGTGTTCGAGTTGGACTCGTCATTGGTGTGCACGCTCACGCCGCGAAAGGTGAATTTCTCGATCACAACGTGGCTGCGATCGCGAACGTCAAACGCATACGCACGGCGGCGGATTTCGATGTCGAGGTCTCGGGCGTCCTCTCCCGCCGCGGTTCGATAATAGAGTTGCTCCCCGCGGTGAAACCATTCCCGTGGCGCGTCGATCAACTTAATCGAAGAGTCGATGATGTAGCCAAAACGTTGCTTTTGAGAAACACCGTTGGTCGGTCGGTCGAACGTGACTTTTCCGGTCTTCGACTCATAGTCAGCGATGCGCCGCGTTTCGATCGTCCAATCGTTGACATGAAAATGAACTTTCGCGCCGTTGAAGAAATCATCGCCGTGGCCGGTCAAATCTTTTGCGGTGAAGCCTTCCGTGGTCAGGTCTCCCTTTTCGATCACGCCCCACCGGCTGAGGTCCAACGGATCGTATTCGCCTTTTTCCCGAGCGGTGAAACGCAGAAGACCGCCGACAAAGAGCGTTTCCCCGCGACCGTTTTCCCATACCGAGGTTCCCGCGTTCGCCTTCCAAATGTCACCGTTGCCCAAACGCGCCCAACCGGTGACCGGATCACACCCGCTGAGGATGACCTTCTCATTGCGATAGGCACCGAACCGAATCGGAGCGTCGCTCGTTCCCGATCGCGGCACCCGCACCGTCTCTCGATAGGTTCCGCCGCGAACGAGGACCACATCGCCCGGCTGCACGAGTTCGGCCGCTGCACTGATTGTCGCTTTGGGTTTCGCAATCGTCGTCCCCGCGTAGGAATCGTTTCCGCGGACAGCGTCTACATAGTAGGTCGTCGCTTTGCCGTTTTGACCTTTGACGCGTTCGACGGCATTGGCGGCCCCGGCATGCTGCCACCCCATTGCCGCCAAGACAGAAAGCATGCAAAGAACACGGGTCATGTTTGCGTTGAATGCGAGATAGCCGAACGGACTCATAAACACAGTCAGACAACTTGGTGGGAAAGGGCGAGTGGGGTGGGAGCGTCGCGGCCTCGCGCACCTCGTTGCGACGTGCGGGCATCTTAGCGGACGCCGGGGATCAATCACCACCCAACCAATACAAGGAAACACCGCCAATCCACTTTTATCTTACGATCTTCACGTGCGACAATTTGCACCAACTAAGAACGTTTGCCCCCTTTTTCGGAACTCGGTTTCCGAACGTGACGGTTCTCGGCATTGATGCGCACGACGATGCATCTCCCCTACATGCCAGCGCGCCAAACACAGTCAGGAACCCCGTGTTACTGCGCGAAAAAACAGCGGATCCCTCAAACAGGAACAGGCAAATCTGAACGAGATACGCAGTTGCGACGAAGGCTTCGCAAACCATCAAAGACATCGACAACAGAATACGTGGCAACGCCCGCCGCTTACTTGCGTTGCTGCGACGGATCAGTCTTATGCGTTGCCAACGTCGTGCGTTTCGTCCGCGTGGAGTCTCATCCCCGTGGCGGCACCTACGCGGATACAATGGAGCGTTTCCGACACGCACGATGAGAGGTCGGCGGTATGCCGATGTCCACACAAACCACCGTATTCCGCACCGTCGACCTGACCAAAACCTATCAAATGGGCGAGGTTCAGGTGCGTGCGCTGCGGGGAGTGAATCTCGAACTAATAGAGGGAGAGTTCGTCGTCCTCCTCGGTGCGTCGGGTAGTGGCAAATCGACACTACTGAACATTTTGGGCGGGTTGGACACGCCGACTTCCGGAAAAGTCCTCTACCTCGACACCGATTTGACGGCCAGTGACGACGCGGAGCTGACGCGATACCGCCGCGATCACGTCGGATTCGTTTTCCAGTTCTACAACTTGATCCCGAGTCTAACCGCCAAAGAGAACATCGAACTGATCACCGAAATCGCGGTCTCGCCACTCGACTCAATGGACGCACTCGAGATCGTCGGGCTTCGCGAACGGGCGAACCATTTCCCGGCCCAATTGTCCGGTGGAGAGCAACAACGGGTTGCGATCGCGAGAGCCATCGCGAAGAACCCCAAAGTCTTATTGTGTGACGAACCGACCGGCGCACTCGATGTCCATACAGGGATCGTCGTTCTCGAAGCGATCGCGAGAATCAATCGCGAGCTGGGCACGACGACCGCGGTCATCACCCACAACGCCTCGATCGCGAACATGGCCGACCGAGTGATCGCGCTATCAGACGGGCAGATCGCCTCGGTCACCGACAACCCGTCGAAGGTCACCGCACGGGATTTGCAATGGTGAACCGCTGCCTTTTGCGACGTCCCCCAATTCCCCAAGAATCGCCTCAAGGGGCCACGCATCGGTTTCGACCATGTTGAAACTCGACCGAAAACTGATTCGCGATCTGATTCAGTTGCGAGGCCAAGCCGCCGCGATCGGGTTGGTCATCACGGCCGGTGTTGCCACGTTCGTGATGTCGATGTGCGCGTACCGATCGCTCGAAGCGACACGTCAGAGCTTCTACGACGAGTATCTCTTCGCCGACGTTTTCTCGACGACCGTCCGGACCCCCGACGCGATCATTCCTCGGTTGAAAGAGATCCCAGGCGTGGCGGCGGTGGACACGCGTTTGGTCTACGATGTCTTGCTCGACGTTCCCGAAATGTCAGAACCGGCGACGGCGCGACTGATCAGCATCCCTGATTCCGGACAGAGCCGTCTGAATCAGGTTTACATTGCTCGCGGAAGAATGCTCGATCCGCTGCGAACCGGCGAGGTCGTCGTGTCGGAAGTCTTTGCCGACGCTCACGGCTTTGTTCCCGGCGACCAAGTTCGCGCGATCATCAACGGGAAGGTTCAAGAGTTGTCGATCGTCGGAATCGCCTTGTCACCCGAATACGTCATCCAAGTACAACCGGGAACGATCCTGCCTGATGACAAACGCTTCGGTATCTTCTGGGTCAGCGAAAACGACCTGGAAGCCGCGTTCGACATGGCGGGCGCATTCAACAGCGTCAGTTTACGCCTGGCATATGGCAACCACGTTGCGACGACCGTCGATGTGCTCGACCGATTGCTCATACCCTACGGCAGTGTTGGAGGTCACACCCGCGACGAACAGATTTCGCATCAATACCTGTCGGATGAACTCGCACAACTCCGTGGGATGGCGATATGGGCGCCGGCGATCTTCTTGGGCGTGGCCGCGTTCCTGCTGAACATCGCGATCTCGCGGATCATCACCCAACAACGCGAACAGATCGCCGCACTCAAAGCGTTCGGTTACTCAAACTTCGACATCGGTGCCCACTATTTCAACTTGGTGTTGATCATTTCGATGATCGGCACCACGTTGGGAATCGGGATCGGTTTTCTGTTGGGTGATGCGATGGTGGGCGCATACGATGCGTTCTACAAATTCCCCTCGTTGGAATTTCGCCCGGACTGGCTCTCCGTTGCCGTGGCGTTTCTGTTGACCACGTTGACCAGTCTGATAGGGACTTACCTCGCGGTGCGATCGGCCGTGCTGCTACCTCCGGCCGAAGCGATGCGTCCGGAACCGCCACCGAGCTACCGACCATCGCTCATCGAACGGTTGTTGCCGCCCCGGTCGCTCTCGCCGGAAGTCCGCATGGTGATCCGAAACATCACGCGGCGTCCGATCAAAGCATCGCTGTCGGTGGTCGGAATCTCGATGGCGGTGGCGGTCATGATCGTCGGCAACTTTTCGCTCGATGCGATGAACTACATGATGGACTTTCAGTTTCGCTTGGCTCAGCGACAAGACCTCACCGTCACGTTCGTCGAACCGGCCACCGAATCGGTCATGTACGAGGTACAAAACCTCGACGGTGTTTTGGCGAGCGAGACGATGCGCAGTATCCCGACACGCATTCGCTTTCAAAACCGATCCCGCCGCGTCGGAGTCATGGGAGTCGAACCGGACGCGAGCCTGTTCCGGTTGCTCGACGCGGACGAGAAAACAGTGCGTGTCCCCGATTTCGGAATCATGCTGAACACCAAACTGGCGGAAATCCTCGGCGTCCGTATCGGCGACCTTGTGATCGTGGAAGTCCTCGAGGACAAACGCCCCACGCTGACGATCGAAGTCGCGGCCCTCGTGGAGGAATATTCGGGCGTCAACGCGTACATGAACAAGCAACGATTGCATGAAGCGTTGCAAGAATCCAACGTCGCCTCGGGAGCGTTCCTGAAGGTCGACGCGAACCGCATCGAAACCGTCTTCGCGGAGTTGCAGCGTCGTCCGGGTGTGGGCAGCGTCTCGATCAAAGACGCGGCGATGAAGAGTTTTGAGAAGACGGTCGCCGAAAACATCATGGTCATGCGATCGTTTATCGTCGTCTTTGCGGGCGTGATTGCGATCGGCGTGGTCTACAATACTGCCCGGATTTCATTGTCCGAACGCAGCCGCGATCTGGCGACCATGCGTGTGGTTGGGTTCACCAACGGCGAGGTTTCCATCGTCTTGCTCGGTGAAATCGCCGCGTTCACGATCGCCGCGATCCCGTTGGGATGGATGATCGGATACGCTTTGGCCGGTTTGATGACGGCGGGATTGGATACAGACAACTATCGCATTCCGTTGGTCATCGAACGGGGCACGTTTGTGATGGCGGCGTTTGTCGTGATCGCGGCGACGACGGTTTCCGCGTGGGTGGTGCAGCGACGGGTGACGGAGTTGGACTTAATCGGTGTCTTAAAAACGAGGGAATAAATTGCACGGACGTTTGGCAATTCGATGAGATTTTCACTGAAGACACTGCTGTGGGGCACGCTCGCGATCGCGTTGTTGATCGTCGTCGTGCTGTCGCTCAACCCGAAACCGGTCACGGTCCAGGCGTCATTGGTGCAGACCGGTCCGCTGCGTGTCACGGTCCAGGAAGACGGCAAGACCCGCATTCGCGAGAAGTACACCGTCTCGGCTCCGGTGTCCGGACGACTGTCTCGGATCGAACTCAATCCCGGCGATCATCTCACCGAGAAAACGCTCCTCGCGGTGATCTTGCCGAGCGATCCGGCGATTTTGGACAAACGTGCTTTAGCGGAAGCGAACGCGCAGGTCCAAAGTGCCGAGGCGGCGTTGATGCGAGCCAACTCGCGAGTCGAACAGGCACGGATCAACGCTGACCTGAGCGAAACCAAATTCATCCGAGCACAGAAACTGGCCGACAACCGTGCCGCCTCACGGGAAGAATACGACATCGCGAAAGCCGAACGGCTGTTGGCGAAACAGGAAATCGAAACAGCCGAATTCGAAGTCGAGATCGCGAAGTTCGAAGTGAAGATGGCCAAGGCAGCATTGGATCAATTCTCGACCGACGACGACCAACTGTCGTTAAAACCGTTCGAAATTTTCTCGCCAATTGCCGGACGTGTCCTCCGCGTGATGCAAGAAAGCTCGACCGTCGTCGGCGTCGGCACGCCACTGATTGAACTGGGCGATCCGTCCAATCTCGAAATCGAGATCGATGTGCTGTCGACCGATGCGGTACGGATTCAAACCGGTGCCGAGTTAACGATCGAACACTGGGGAGGCACTACGCCGCTGCGTGCGAACGTTCGCGTTGTCGAGCCGGGTGCGTTCACCAAGGTCTCATCGCTCGGTGTCGAAGAACAACGTGTGAACGTGATTGCGGACTTCAACGAACCGCTGGAACGTATCGCGGCCCTCGGCGACGGTTATCGCGTCGAAGCAAAGATCACTGTCAACGAAATCGACAACGCCTTGCTGGTACCGAACAGTTCGTTGTTCCGACACGATCGTCGTTGGCATGTGCTGGCGATCGTCAACGGCGTCGCCGAGTTAACACCGGTCAAAATTGGTTTGCAAAACGAAGAGCAAACACAGATCCTCGATGGGCTCGACGAAGGAGCACGTGTGATCGAATACCCGAGCGATCAATTGCAGCCAGGCACTCGCGTGAAGATCGAGTCGGCGCCGTAGCGATTCGCACCACCGATCGGCGTGCGTTCAAGATGCGAATCAACCAATAACCACGCATCGAATCACTCCCTAATTCACTGACTAAATCACACGTCGCCCGTTTCGTTACCACTCACCGCGCAGTCGTTTCGCACCTTCGCGATAACGTTCCGTTGTTTTCTCGACAATCTCTTTCGGCAGCGGCGGTGGTACGCTGTCGCGATCCCAGTCCGATGCGTGCAGCCATTCGCGGACGAACTGCTTGTCAAACGATCGCTGTGCCTGGCCGGGCTTGTATTCGTCCGCGGCCCAGAAACGAGAACTATCGGGCGTCAAAACTTCGTCGATCAAAATCAACCGACCGTCACACCATCCGAATTCGAATTTCGTGTCAGCGATCAAAACGCCCTGACGCGAGGCAAGCTTCGCCGCGTCTTCATAGATGGTCAGACTCATCTGCCGGAGTTGCTCGGCCGTTTCGT
The DNA here is from genome assembly GCF_000346505.1 of Aporhodopirellula sallentina SM41. Classification (GTDB taxonomy): domain Bacteria; phylum Planctomycetota; class Planctomycetia; order Pirellulales; family Pirellulaceae; genus Rhodopirellula; species Rhodopirellula sallentina. Next base: position 9,737 of record NZ_ANOH01000350.1, on the reverse strand, counting down.
TGCCGAGGTCTGCGACCATCACGTCGAACGGCACGTTTTCGTCGTGGCCTTCCTCGGCTTTGGTCGACGGCGTGAAAATTGGCGATTCGAGCTGTTCACACTGTCGCAGGCCCTCGGGAAGTCGGACTCCGCAGATTTCTCCCGACTGCTGGTACGCTCGCCAACCACTGCCCTCGAGATAGCCCCGGACGACGCATTCGAACGGAACCACCTCGGCCTTTCGTGTCACCATAATCCGTCCCTGCAGCGGTGTCGGATCGACGACATTGGCAACCACCTCGGGAACGTCGGTACTGATCAGATGGTGTGCCAACGGACTGCCCGATTCGCTCAGCCGGCCGCCGATTTCTCCCGAGTCGATCGCATCGAACCAAAACCGGCTCATCGAGGTCAACAACTCGCCTTTGCCCGGAATTCCCGAGGGCAAAATGTAGTCGAACGCGCTGATCCGGTCCGAACTGACGATCATCAGGGTGTCGCCGAGGTCGTAAACATCGCGCACTTTGCCCTGGCGGCGGGGAAACGGCAGATGGGTCTCCAGCAACGCACCGGCGTCGTCAAACCGATATGGCTCAGGGAGAGCGTCGCTTGACGAGGGGGCGGCAGACTGGGGGGCGGGTGATTGCGGGGCGTTCTGGGGGTCGGAGTGCATGTTCATCTCCCAAATTTGGCACAGCGAACCGAGTTTGAACAGATCAGGCCCGGGATTGAAACGATCCGCAGGCGTGGCCCGTCTCGCAGGGCGAGAGCGAACCGACTAACATAAAGTCAAACAGTGGTGAGATAGTGTCACGTTGTCTACCCTTTTCGATCCCCGCACACGGTACAGAGAAATTTGACAGCCATGGGTCAAATGCACTTCCATGTTTCCGATGCGGCAGCAGAGTTCTTCCACCAATGCCGCTGGAACGATGCCTATCTGTGTGGCATCGAGGGCGTGCCGTGGCAAACCCGTAACATTTTTCACCCCGACAACTCGCAGGCGAGTGGCCCGGTTTCGTCGCCGAGTGAACTGCCCGAGGGTTTCGCGAAATCGGGAAACGCGGGCGGCCGTTTGACTCTCACCCGCAGCGTCGCGACGTCGGCGAAACTGCTGATCACGTGTCCCGTCGAAGGAATCGGATACCGCGTCCTGACGACGTGTTCGCTTCGCTGCCTCGACGCACCTCACCGCTTGATCGTCGAACTGGCACGTGGTTGCTGTTATCGCGTGCGAACTCAGGCCGATACGTGGCAACGCGGCGGCCTTTCGCTTAACGAGCACTTCGAAGAACTGCTCGCCGAGGGAACGCGACACTTTTTGGACGCACTGCAGCCGAAATCAGCGAGCGTGAATCCACACAGCGGAGCGAGCCTCGTTTCGGCGAGTCTCGATGCGGAGAAGGAATCCGCCAAGTCGGCGATCCGAGCGATCACGATTTTGGAGAAAGCGTCGAGCGAGTTGGGCGAACTGTTCTCGTCACAATCGCTCGCGTTTCGCCGGTCACGAGAACCTCGACTGAGCACGATGATGGCGGTCGGCGTATCCCCGGAAGCCTGCTGTGCTGCGAACGGTTCCTCTTCCGGACGGCCAATCTCGCCGGCCGGGCCAATCCCATCGGGAGGAACTGCCCCCGGCGGCAATAAACCAGGCTCGACCGCAACGCTAGCCAACGCGGTCGCCGGATTTGGCGAACCCACGTCCGTGATCGACAACGGCATCGTCCCCGCATTCAACGCCGCCGCCGTTCGCATCAGTTGGGGTGACATCGAAGACGCCTCCGGCACGCCCGACTTCACCGAGGTTTCCAAAATCCTCGACGAATGCGCCAGCCTCGGGATGCGAGTGATCGGCGGCCCGGTGATCGACCACCGCGAAGGGTTGCTGCCGGATTGGCTGACGCTAATGGACAACGATTTTGAAAAGTTATTGTCGTCCATGACTCAGTTCGTCGAAGCCACCGTGAACCAATTCCGCGGCCAGGTGCATCTTTGGAACGCGGCCTCGGGGTTGAACCTCAGCGGCCCGTTGCGGCTCGACGATGAACAGGTGATGCGTTTTTCGATCGGCGTGCTGCAAACAATCCGCCGGTGCGACCCGACGACGCCCGTCATCATGTCGATCGAACAACCGTGCGGTGAATACCTCGCCCGACACGCCGACGGTATTTCACCAATCCATTTCGCGGACGCACTGCTGCGCAGCGGCCTGGGCCTGGCCGGCATCGGGTTGAACTTTCGCTTTGGATACGATCACGGCGAAACCCATCCGCGGTCAGCTCTCGAGTTCGCCCAATTAATCGATCGCTGGGGAACGCTCAACGCTCCGTTACTCGTGCAGCTCTCGATCCCCGCGGCGCCGGGAAACGATCCGGCCGCCCGATTGCAAACCAGCCCGGTTTCACTCAGCCCGTCGATTAACAACCAAGCGGAGTTGTGGGCGCGTCAGCAACACGAGTTCGCCAAGCCATTGATCGAAACTCTGCTCGCCAAACAAATCGTTCACGCAGTCGTCTGGGATGGCGCGTCCGACCGGGCACCTCACGTCATGCCCCACGCCGGCGTGATCGACAGCAACGGCAACCCCCGCCCCATGCTGCCGTATCTAACCAAGCTCCGAGAAGAACTCCTGATGTAGACTCCAGCAACCGATCTGGATCAATCATCAACCCGCAAGCGCGCACTCGTGCTATTGGTGCGTCACGATCAAGCAGAAGGGTTCAAGGGCGTAGCGAAAGTCGCCGAGACTTTCGGTGATCCACGCGTCCTACCGAAAACGACGCGATGACGCACCGCTAGTTTCTTAGCATTCCGGAACACCGTGGTGGATCTCGTCAAAGATCCTGCTGCATGAGGATCTTTGACAAGATCCACTACCGGAAAAGTGAGCCGACACGAACGCGTAGCTGGATTCGCCGGAATTCAGACCACCGAAGTCTCGCGACATCGGCGACATCGGCTCTAAGAACGCTCCAATCGCTGGCCACTTAGCAAAAATGAAAACGGCATCTCACGCGTGCCGTTGCACCCCGCGAATCAGCTCCGGATCTGCCAGTCGTTCATTTTCTCTAGCAGGTCGTTGCGGGTCAGATTGAAATGCAGCGGGGTCAGCGTAATCTTCCCTTCGCGAAGCTGCGTTAGGTCCGTCATCTCCGCCGGGGCCTTGGTCGGTTCGGTCCACAACGCCCAGTAATAATCGCGTCCGCCGGGATCCTGCCGTTTTTCATATCGCCGGCCGTATTGGGCCAGCCCCATCGGGACGACTTTCACCTCGCTCGTCGTCTTCGTGGCCGCGGTCGGGATGTTGAGATTGAACAGACCGCCCTCACATTCGTCGTGACGGATCAACTGACCGATCACGTTCCGGGCGATCACAGCCGCCGCGTCGAAATCGGCGTCCTCATCATGCTCGAGAGAAACGGCGACACTCGTCACTCCGAAAAACGCACCTTCGATCGCCGCGGCAACAGTGCCTGAATACAACACATTGATCCCGGCATTCAATCCGCTGTTGATCCCACTGACGACCAAGTCGATCGGTTCATCTGCGAAGAGTTCGGCAAGAGCGAGCTTCACACAATCGGCAGGAGACCCTTCGACCGCCCACGCCCAATGGCGTCCTTCGCGGTGAATCGACTTAGGCACCAACGGGGTTAGATAGGTAATCGAATGCCCCACCCCACTTTGCTCCGTCGCTGGGGCGACCACGATCACCTCCCCGAGGTGTCGCAACTGATGCCCCAACGCGGCCAACCCAGGCGCGTAAACTCCGTCGTCGTTTGTTAACAGTATCCTCATCGCAGTCCGTTCGTCTTTCGTAACGCCCGTGGCGTCGCTCAGGGGAAAAGAAAGTTGCAATCGGGTTGCGGCGCAGCCCATCTGTTCACCACAACACGCCTCCTACCTCCCCCCCATTTCACACCATTGCGTCCCGTTCGGGAACCCATCGCCCGGCACCGCGGCGGAGGCACGCTTCAAAGGATCCATCGTCGTATGGGTGTCCCCCTCCACACCCACGCAATCGTTCACTCGGGTCACCGAACCAACAGAGAACCAACTCGGCACGGCGAGCCAAACCTCCACGTGGCAAGATCCACGCCCTAGCAAACCAACACCGCGGGTGCGAGACGCCACTAACAACAGAAAAGGACGCAGGTCACAAACGTTCCTCCTCCCCCCCGGCTACCACAACACCTGCACATAAGAGCCACACTTATAAGACCAGTGCCGTTCCTCAATGACTTACGAACCAATCCGAACACCACTCGCAAAGGCACGCCCACAATCCTTAGCCCCGGTGGTCCCCCACCTCATCGAACGTTGCAGTTCTTAACAATTCGCCGGCCACCATCTTCGTCCGCAACGCGATCCTATCATCCCTTGATACACCATTAAGAACGCCTCACGCCCAACGGCAATAAAGCATTGATACAAGTGTTACAAACCGAACACAAACATCCCCGCCCTAATGCAGCCCCTGTGCATCCCTAAAGCCACTCAGCCACATCGTTCCAAGGGAAGCTCAAGAACCAATCACATTCCTTCTTGACGAGAAAAGCACGAAAAGCTTGGCGTTTGCAACGGTTCGCGCATAACGGGCTGTTGATTTATTCAAGAGTCAACCTGCTTTCGTTTAACCGGTAGCCGTAGGCGACGTGCAGCAGCAAGCAGGTCGCCTTTGGCTGCCCGTTAGACGAATAAATCAACAGCCCGATAACCCGCCACGAACGTCGATCGACGGAGCAATGCTCGGATAAATGTTGAGATCTTGTGAACGCGATGCCTAGAACTCATGAACCCCAAGCCAACAAACCCTTCAAACATGAAGGACTCAAGAGTGTTATGAATATTGCAACATATAAGACCTTAGTTCGGTTGCTCGTCGCTATAAACCAACGCGCACAAACCACTCCCCTGTAGAGGTGACAGCCTTGGCACTAGAGAACCGTTTTCGACAAAATTTCAGAATTGAGGGAAGACAATTCCTAGAGTCTCTTGTTTATTAGTTTCGTCGTCGGTTCCATTTTGTCGACGCTCACGTCACACGAACACTTTGAAAGAGACAATATGAAGAAGTCGGAAACTCGATCTGCATTCACTTTGGTCGAGCTGTTAGTCGTGATCGCCATCATCGGTGTTCTCGTTGGATTGTTGTTGCCTGCCGTCCAGGCAGCACGTGAAGCCGCTCGTCGGATGAGCTGCAGTAATAACTTCAAACAGTTGGGACTCGGAATCCACAACTACCACTCGGCATACAACCAACTGCCGATCCAAAAGGCGGGCACCGGACTTTACCCCAACGCAAGCTGGGACCTGTCCAACACGCAAGGCAACTGCGAAGAACTCAGTGCGCTCGTCGGCGTGCTCCCATTCGTAGAAGCCCAAGCGTTGTGGGAACAAATCGCTAACCCGAATGCGCCGAACAAAGACGGCTCCGCAGGCATTTGGCCGGCAATGGGGCCGACGCCGGACAACGGCACGGGCAACGGAAACTACGGACCATGGAACGAGGAGCTACCGTTCCTGCGTTGCCCGAGCGATCCGGGAACCGGGCTTCCCGCCGCCGGACGAACCAACTACGCCGCCAGCCTCGGTGACAGCATCGTTTCGTCGACCGACGGACCGACCACGAGCACGCTCAACAAGAAGAACTCGAACGCCGGACAAATGGCTCGTGCTAACTGCCGTGGTGTCTTCGTCCCGCGGCAAAAGGCCAAATTCCGTGACATCCTCGACGGCCTCGCCAACACAATCATGATGGGCGAGATCGTGACGGACCTGGGCGACCGTGACATCCGCACCAACCCGAACGCGATCGGAACCACCGCGACAATCGTTGCCAATCCAGCTCTGTGCGGCGACGCATCCACCGTCGACGCGACCCGGCCTCAGTTCTGGGCCACCTCCGGGGTAGCGTTGATCAATACCGGCAGCATCGGTCGTGGTTTTCGATGGGCCGACGGCAACCCCGTCTACTCGGGCATGATGACCATCAGCCCACCCAACAGCGCCGCCTGCGTCGCTGACGAAGGCATGTATGACGGCAGCGGTATCATCGCGACCGCGTCGGCAGACAAACGATACGGTTTGATGCCTGCCGGTAGCCGCCACCAAGGCGGATGCCACGTCCTGATGGGTGACGGCGCGGTCAAGTTCATCACTGACTCGATTGAAGCGGGAACGCAAACCAGCCCGATGGTCGCTCGAATCCACACCAGCGACACCGGACTCGCGTCTGGCTCGCAAAGCCCGTATGGCTTGTGGGGCAAGTTGGGAACGAAGGCTTCGAAGGAAGTCATCGATTCCGAGTTCTAATCGAATCTCACGTTTCCTAGAACTGATCTGGTAAGCATGATCAATCGATGTTCCGTCGGACGTTCGCCGTGGCTGATTCACAACCACGGTTAGCGCCGACCAACTAATCAAGCTTCCGTTCGGCACTCAACTCAAAACGCTGTGGTCAGCAAAAGCGACCGCAGCGTTTTTTCATGCGCGTCGCTGGAAACGACAAAGCCCCAACTGCCTCGTACGATGCAACATCTGCCCCAGCAGAAGGAGCAAACTGAGCACTGACGCTCGTCGATCAATCACGCCGCCGGTCGTTTCGAGCAACCTCGTACTGAAATCACATGACCGTTGGACAAACTCGCAAGAGCCTTTATACGGTACCGGTGTTTATCACTCACTACACGCCCGAGACGATCCTGTATCGGGCATTCTCGTCCTTCTGCTGAGTGAGTGAATACGATGAATACGCGAAACGCCCGTCGTGGCTTTACCCTTGTTGAGTTGCTGGTGGTGATCGCCATCATTGGAGTCTTGGTCGGCCTGCTGCTCCCCGCGGTTCAAGCCGCCCGGGAAGCGGCACGCCGGATGAGTTGCAGTAACAACTTCAAACAAATCGGATTGGGGATCCACAACTACCATTCCGCCTACAACCAACTTCCGATTCAAAAGGGTGGCACCGGACTGAGCGTTGCCACGGCATGGGACACGCCCAACGTCAACGCAAACGGCGAAGAGCTCAGTGCGTTAGTGGGGTTGTTGCCTTTCGTTGAAGCACAGGCTCTCTGGGAACAAATCAGCAACCCCAACGCGCCAAACAAGAACGGCACCACTGGCACGCTCTATCCGGCGATGGGTCCTTCACCGGACGGAGGCGTCAGCAACGGAACCACCGATGACACGAGCTATGGTCCGTGGAGCGAAGAGCTTCCAACCCTCCGCTGCCCGAGCGATCCCGGCACAGGGGTGCCATCGGCGGGCCGAACCAACTACGCCGTTTGCCTCGGCGATAGCATTGTTTCATCGACCGACGGACCGACCAGCCGAACGCTGTACAAGAAAGACTCCAATGTCTATCAGATGGCACGTGCGAACTGCCGCGGCGTATTCGTTCCACGGCAGAAGGCGATGTTCCGCGACATCCTCGACGGTCTCGCCAATACGATCATGATGGGCGAAATCACGACGGACCTCGGCGACCGCGACATCCGCACGAACCCTCGCCTCAGCGGCACGACCGCGGCTTTGACGCTGGATCCGTCGGCCTGTGGTGAAGCCACATTTGTCAATTCAACACGGCCTCAGTTCTGGGCCGAAAGCGGCGTGACGCTGATCGCGACCGGCAGCATCGCCCGGGGTTATCGATGGGCCGACGGCAACCCGGTCTACACAGGCATGATGACAATCAGCCCACCAAACTCGGCCGCCTGCGTGACCAGCGAAGGAGCCTACGACCACAGTTCCGATACGATCGTCGCCACAGCCACCACGGACAAGCGTTACGGGTTGATGCCTCCGAGCAGTCGACACCAAGGAGGCTGCCACGTCTTGATGGGTGACGGCGCCGTGAAATTCATCACCGATTCGATCGAAGCAGGAACACAAACCAGCCCGATGGTTGCGATGATCAACCTGACCAACGCAGGCTTACCCGCCGGATCACAAAGCCCCTACGGTCTGTGGGGCAAACTGGGAACGAAAGCGTCCAAAGAAGTGATCGACGCCGAGTTTTAGAAGCAAACAAGATCACTAAGCCGAAGCAAGCATTTCCTCTAATGCCCTTCGGCCGCTCAACCCACGTAGCCCGGTCTTTCCAAGACCGAGACCCCGCAAGACACCCACAGCACGAACACATTGCGTGTGCCCCCTTTTCCTGAGTAGCAACGCCACGGTTCCTCCTTCCGGGAGGTTGGAGGTGATGACGCTTGAGGCGGCAAAAAGTGACAGGTGCGTTTTGTTCGTTTAGGTCGTGTCTGGTGTTGGTCCGGGGCTAATCGCAGATTCGCAGAGAGTCGGTGCTTGAGGCTATCCGGTGCTCCGCGTCATTGCGTGTCAGCGTTCAAACGTTCGCGACTGCAATGAGGCGGCGAGGGGAAGAGGGTGAGTGCTGTCTATTGCCATAGGTCGGTGTTCATCCCAGAGGGATTTCAAGCCATTAGCCCCAGGTCGCGTCAGCGCACTTGGGGAGATCGATCACAATGAGTTCTGACCGCCCCCGAAGGTGGTCGCAGCGAACCGATTTAATGAATCTGCGACCAACTTCGAGCGCGGAGCCAAACTTTGCTCTCCATTCAGGCGGTGGTCACTTCGCTAAAACCTCCCGGGGGAAAGTGAGCGGGGGTAGGGACACTCTTTCGCGTCAGATGCCGCTCGTGAATACTCTTGGGTTGTCGATCGCGGCTTTAGATCGTGATGGCTTCGGCGACCGGCAGTGTAAAAATTTTGCCGTCTCCGATCTCGCCTTGGGTGCCGGTCTTTGAGGAGGACTGGATGATGCTGATCACCTCGTCGACCTGATCGTCATCGACGACCAATTCCAAGATCACCTTTCGCAGCAAATCGATCCGGTACTCGTTACCGCGAAAAGTTGCTGTTTGGCCCCTTTGCCGGCCGTATCCCAACGCGTCGCTGACCATCGTTTCCGGGTAGCCCGCGTCCTGCAACGCGGTCCGCACGGTCGACAATCGAATCGGCTGAATGATCGCTTGAACTAGAATCATGAGCGGGTGCGTGAGAGAGTTGAAACGGTCGCTTAGCCCGGATCCGACGATTGCACCACAAGCGGCCGAAACACGCAATCCTGGGCGAAAGTTTCATTCATCCGACCGCCAAACCTCGGCAGGTCGGACGCGCAACAAAAAACGTGGCCGGCCGCTCGATGGCGACGGGCCACGTTCGTGGTTTAACGATGTTCTGCGATCAGGACGTCGAGTGATCGCCAGATTCCGACTCGCTCTCCGATGCGGGCATCTCTTCGGAAGCGATCCGGCGAGCTTCCGCAACGACGGCCATCGCGGCTCGGAGTTCCAGCGGCGAGAAGAAGCGGATGTTGCCGGTGTAGCGGCTCTCGACGCGGTTCTTCCGAGCCAACTCTTCCCAGCTCAAACCGTCCATCAGGTTCCACGCAGCGGCTTGTGCGGTGTTCTGGGCGACCTGGCCGTTGCCGAGGGCCTGGCAAAGCAGTGCGACGGCGGGGTCCTTCGTGACTTGTTCGAGCGGCACGATCGCGTATTTCATTTTCGGGTTCGGGTCGGGTTTTCCGTGTTCGAGGCAAACGGTATTGAGGGCCACCTTTTGAACACGACCGGCAGGCACGGTGAACATGCCACCGCCCATTCCGCCACCCATGCCGCCCATGCCCGCCTCCCATCGCCCACCGCCCATACCACCGCCCATACCGCCACCGCCGCCCATGGCTTGGCCGCCGCCTCCTCCCATGCCGCCGCCCATACCCACCCATCGCCGCCGCCCAT